>NZVG01000037.1 GCA_002698145.1 Methanobacteriota archaeon
TACACCACCGCAGAAGGCTGGAAAATCGGATTTATTGAATCCATCACCAATCCTTTCTGTGGTGATTGTTCTCGTGCAAGGCTTTCCGCCAACGGAAACATCTACACATGTCTGTTCGCAAACCACGGCCACGATGTTCGGGGAATTCTTCGGATGGGTGGAACATCCGATGACATCAAAACGGCCATCCAGTCCATCTGGAAGAAGCGAAAAGACCGTTACTCTGAGGAGCGGTCTTCCCTGCCAACAAAAAGCAAGGTAGAGATGTCCTATATCGGTGGTTGAATCACAACCCTTGAAGAGGGCAAAGACCGGTCGTACAGCATGCCTGAGACCCAGACAATCCCTTTGTTCGTTTTACCGTCTGGAATCTTTCCGAAAGTTAGTGAACCATTGCGTGTCTTTGAACCTCGTTACAAGCAAATGCTTGACGATTGCACCATTGATGAGCGACCGTTTGGATACATTTCACACAATCCCGATTTAGAATCCATTGGCGGTTGGTCACAGCCCAGCGCATTCGGCGTTTTGTGCACAGTTGACGACATGCAAGAGCAAGGCACCAACATTATGTTCACTGCTAAAGGAACCCAAAGGTTCGAGATCATAGAAGTCATTCAATCTGCACTACCATCAATGCCGTTCGGTGACATCTACCCAACCGTCGACGACCTTGTTGAACAATACGTCGAAGAAGATCCAGAGGGCAAGTTGTATCTACGTGCTAAAGTACGCTTTGTAGATGATGTTGAGGGAGAATTACCTGCAGAAGAATGGGCCACGTTCCTTCACGATTGGGCCAACCACATCGTAGATGTCAATGCAATGTTCCGAAATGAAAACGTTGAACTTGAGCAAATGCTCTTGGTTTTGGAAGAGGAGTTTCTTCCTTACGATACCGATTCTTTGTGGCAAGTAGCGAATGCAGTCCTCGACAAGCAAGAAGATCGCGACGCAGCACTTGGTTCGACATCCCTCCAAGAGTTGTTTACCCTTTTGCAACGGGCACTGGGTGAAAAGAATGCTCAACTGAATTTTATTCGGGCACTCAGCGATGCCGAAGATGGGTCATGAATTCATTGGTGGCAAGTCCACTCGAATGAGGACATACTGAATCGACTCTTCGAGTAGAACGAATGTCCAGTCGCCCTCATTGGTCCCAATTGCTTCAGAATGAATCACAAAGTAATCTCCGGCAGATATTGAGTAACTGGCGTCTCGATCGTGGAACGATATGTTTGAGCCAATCACCGAATACACTTCCGCATCATTGACATAACCAGTAAATGAGGCATTGGTCGTGCTTCCTTGTTCTTGAAGACTAAATGAGATGCGGCCTGGATCCAGCGTTTGATCAAGCGTTGTAATGCGTACGACATGGTACCCGTTGTCAAGTGAACGTACACTTACTGTCATTTGGGGAGGTGCTTTTTCAGTCGAATTTAGTGCTCCCTGCATGAGCACAAATACCATTCCAGAGAGCATGACGGTAATAGCGAGCAACAGGACCGTAGCGATGACGGGGCTGACCGCCTCATCATTCGTGTCGATTGTCGCCATGAGGAGTGCTAGCGTCGCTAAGACTTGAACACACCGATGAAAACTGCCGATGTCTCCACGTTATAGGACCCAAAGAGGTTTGTCGCATTCCATTGCGCGTTTAATTCCACCGATTGGTCCGAGAATTCTCAAAAGGACTTCAGTAATAAAATCGTTTTGAAACATGAGGTATCCCATGTCTTTTGAGCGCAATGAGTTCTTTAGAGCTCGGCCAAAACACGATGTAATTCGCTCTTGGTATGCTTCGAGTGGAGTCCCATTCAACTTGTGGTCAAGGTAAGCTTCCGCAGCAAAACAACCGGAAATCATCGCCTGGGAGATGCCACCTCCGTTTGAAGGCATGACAAGCCCTGCAGCATCGCCAACTGCAATGACGTTCTTGTCAACCATGGTTTTAATTGGCCCTCCCATTGGAATCCACCCTCCCCCTATCGATAGAATCTCAAAACCAAGGTCTTCACAGAAGTTTTGAAGATGTTCTTTGATGGAGCCTTTGAGTGCTCCTGCTCGTACACCTAATCCCACGTTGGCGGTGTCTGGGCCTTTTGGTATGATCCAAGCGTAGCCTTTTGGTGCAACACTGCCGAGGAATACGTCGAAGGTTTCGGGCACATTGCCTCGAACCTGAGCATAAGCAGTTGGAACTTGGTCAGCGGGACGGAAATCCTTGTCTTTGCCATGGAGACATCGGGCAACATGTGCGAGCGACCCACTTGCATCTATCAACAAGTCACAGGTGTATCTTCCTTTCTCGGTCACAATGAGAAGTAATCCTGATTTTGAACGTCTTTTTATGTTCGTTACCGGTTCTGACATCCTGATTTCAGCCCCTGCATTAATCGCTTTCTCGGCGAGATATCCGTCGAATTGCAAACGATGACCAGCAAAGGCATCGAGGTCGAAATTGTATGATTTTCCACTTGGAAGGAAAACACGCATGTGGTCCAGACGATGAAGTTGAACACGATCAGGGAAGTTGAAGGATTCTCTTATCCACTCATGGTCATCAATCCCATGAAATGTTCCTACAACTTCGCCCCAATTTGGAATGCATTCTCCACACTGGGCAGGGTTACCAACAATCGCTCTACGCTCAAGAATTAGAACATCGATGTTCTCCTCTGCCAATCGTTGTGCGCACGTTGTTCCGGCGGGCCCAGAACCAACGATGATGACCTCTCGGTGTTCGGTGTCCATTAAACTACCTCAGTCGTGCCTAGTGTGGACGTTTTCAGCCACTTGCATGAGCAGTGATTTTGCCATCGATGAAGGGAATTTGTCCAATTCGTGGATGGCTCGATCGAGATGAGTTAGCATCAATGATTCAGCATACATGATGGAATCTGAGGTCTCCAGCAATCCCATGAGTTCGTCCCAGAGTCCATCATTGAAGTTGTTGAGTATGTCTGCTAGATGACGTCGACGTTCACCATGGAGCAAGGTTAGGGAATGGATTAACGGAAGCGTCATCTTTCCTTCAAGAACATCCTTTCCTCGAGGTTTACCCATCCGCTCGTCACCACGTAAATCGAGGAGATCGTCCATAAGTTGGAATGCAATACCAAGTTCCATCCCAAATCGACCGAGGGCTTGCGATTGCTCAGGAGATGCCCCAGCAATTATTGCTGCACTTTCGCAAACTGCAGCAAATGGCCCAGCAGTTTTGCCCCGAACAATGTCAAGATAATCTTCCGGTGATGTCGATAGATCAAGAATGTGGTCAAGTTGTTTGAATTCAGAAACTGCGATGTTGGCACATGCTTCCCGAATCAGATCGATGCACTCTTTGGTGTAACGACCGCTTAGTCCATATCCCTGAACAAAAAGCCAATCACCGGCTATGATTGCCTTTGGTTGACCAATGCGTTCATGCAATGTAGTGACGCCTCGACGGAGTTTCGCTGCGTCATTAATATCGTCGTGGATGAGTGTTGCAGTATGAATCATTTCAAACGCTAAGGCAAGGTCCATGATNTCATNAATGTCNTNNCCGCCTGCTACTTCGTAGCAAAATATTCCGAGTAANGGCCGCAANCGTTTNCCGCCTGACAACANAATTTCNCCNGAGAGNTTTGCAACTTCGCCTGCNCCTTTGTTGACCTCGCGCTGGATGAGCGTCTCAAGCGCTACATTGACCTTCTCTCGAAGNTCNTCTAGGCGGANAAGTTGCGCTTCAGAAATTGCTTGCACGNNNNANACGANGAGGGTGTCCTTCTTAATGAGTGGGCTACGCCCATAGATTGCTGAGGGCCCCCTCAGCCGAGGTCAGAAGATGGATAGCGAGCGTTTAGTGTTCCTCTCAACATCGTCTCACGGCGACGGTGTTCGCCATCAAATCGAGAAGGTCTTNGAGCAACGCAGTAAGACGTTTAATGCAATTCTNCGTCAAACNCCAACCATNGNTGATGCGCTTGTTTTGCTTGANGATGGNGTCGGGGATTTGGTCGCAATGAGTCCNCAAAATTGGNTGGANCACAAAAANGAAAAAATNGCGATNGTGGGNTTGCTCTCTCGCCGAGAACCAACATGGGTCTTGGTNAGTGANGACAAACCAGAATANCTCGTCAAAAATGCTCGCATTGTTTGCCATCACCCACTNCTGCANCGACAATTGCTTCGATTACGACAGGATTTGGACTTGNTAANCAAGGATGATATCGAACTTGATGGNGTAGGATTTGATTCACGNGAGGAAATNGAGCAACTCGAGGCCCTGCGGGNNGATGGGTCNATCGACGGTTACGTTGCTAAACGTTCACAATACAACCTTCTTTCGAGNAAANCNCGAAGGCATACGCTTGGTTTGCACAAAGGNTCTCCCGAGCGTTCACACTTCGTTCCACCACCNCTCAATGGCTTCACACTTCTCGTNGGACGTGTCGGGTTTCCAAAGANNAGAGTTGAGCATATCCTCGATNCATCGGCAGANTTTGCGTATCANNTCGAGTCGAAACTTCTCGAAAGTATTCCCAGNGATTTGGTTGATNTAACCGGNATTCACGTTGAGCAACGAGGTGTNGGCACAATTTTNCGNGAGGCGAAAAGAAACAACGATGATTGGACCATGACTGCAATGATCAATCCNGAAAAGAAGGTTCGTGANGCTGGTACTCGTGTNGAAATGCGNATNGAGACGCTCAGTGTCGATGGGCGNGTNAGTGCNTGTGCTGAACAGGTCGGGCCAATCGAAAAGCANCGNGTCGCAATGNTGAANCTCCTCCAAGAATGGGGCAGTATGCTAACAACACTTACCTCTGGCCACGANGCAACAAAACGCCGAGTGCGAAACATGCCGGATGANTTTCACGAAGAGCGACCTGCNATGATGCGTCTTNATTCAGATGAATCCGAATAACCAAGTTGGCGACGAGCGTNCTCAAGNCNNTCTTCGCTTCGNTCNTCACCGAGCANGACGATTTCAAATCCNTTTTCNGTGAGGTANTTTTCTAAATCNATAAGGGCAACATCCGGANTTGGATCACATAGATTTGCGATGATTTCATCGATTTCNCTGCCAGTTGCTTCCCATCCACCCGCAGCTTTCTGCAATTCAATTGCAAAACGCTCNACAATCTCAACAGCCGATCGGCTCGGAGTTTGTGCTTCTCTCANNGAATCTGCAACGTTCCCATGTTGCTCTCGGAGCTGNTGGACTTCAGTCANNGTTGATTGAAGAACGCNNCNNAATTCTTCGANNTTNTTGTTTTTTGAATATCTTCGNTGNGCNTTTTCCAATTTACCGCTTATGGCTGTCGCACCTGCAGCGATNGCCTCTTTGGCTCTGACTGCCTGCACAATCGCCTCACTNGCNAGTTGAATTCGTTGATTCAAGGTNTCATTGAATCGACGTGTCTCATCTGCAAGATCTCNNCGTACNATTTCTCGAAGCGTGTTGCCNAGTTCGCTGGCCTGTTTGAGCATGGAACGTGCGGTTTTTTCAGCNGTNACCATCTCTTCACCAAACGGNCCTGAGTGTCGAACGTGTTTCAAGGTTTAGCCGAAATNNNGCAAAAAGNNAGGGCATCTCGTACGGGNAATTTGAACCAGAAATCGGCTTATTGATGCCNAAANGACAGCGAAACCACATATACTGTAAGGAAACAACAAGGAACNGGTGAAGTGATGAGCAATCGTTCNAGTCTTTTGTCTGAGCTCTATCAGGCACGTCTTGAGGACCTCAAAGAAATTGCTTCAGCCTATGGTCTCGCAAAAAATGGTTCTGTAGAATATCTTCGAGCCCAATTAATTCGAGACCTAATTCTGCCTGACTGGGATTTGACACTGGATGGTTTGAAGAGTATATTGAACAGTGACTTAGGCAGCCTTCTNGGCGTCTTTGGCATCAAAAAAACAGGNTCACTTCGNACACGACGCCAGCGCCTTTATCTTCATCTTCATCACGATCCAAAACAACTCAAAGAAGAGAATCTCGANAAGATGACCAAGGAAGAACTCCATTCACTTTGCAAAGCGTTGGAATTGCCCCGNTCTGGCAATCGCCAAACNCTCTTGATTCGAGTCGCNGGTGTNCTCTCTGCGCANCACAAGAACTGGGGAATAATCAAGCGNTCCTTGAAGCGAGGNGGNGGCTCGGTCGAGATACCNTCNCCNGGAGATTCNGATCAAGAATCGTCGANTGAAGCACCGTCNATAGAGGAAACTGTNGANACATTCATCAGTGAACATCCTGAGGGATGGANNTTTGAAGAAGAATCTGGATTGATTGAAACAATCAAANATGAAGGTGTTGATGCTTCCCTGTCAGAAGTGGCCGCATCTATAGAANATAGTCTCAATNCNCATGTNGAGGAAGTTGAACAACCCATCCCNCCAATGTTGCAAGAACTTTCATCTGAGGAACCAACCCTTGANGAAGAGGCNGCATTGCTTGAGATTTCTTCTCGCCGAGCAGAGGTAGAAGCCGCAGCCAGNGATTACCTCNTNGTTGGAAGCACAACNGATATGGANGACATGAATACATTCATNTCGAGNCTNTCNAATCATGGGTTTTCCGTNGAGTTGGGAAGAGTACAAGATGCAATTCGAACGATTATCATGGANACTGCCTACCGCTCAGAGCAGGAACAAAATGCATTATCNAGTAAACCAGGTTCNTGGTCNGAGCGAGAAGCNATTCGATTGTTNGAACAAATGCGACCACAGNTACGTGAGCGTATTCCAGAAATTGTTGCNGGNNGAAGAGGNAACNTGGTTCAAGCNAGAATGGAGTTNGAAGAAGAAGCAAGAAACCTCGGTTTGGATTTGAGAAGCCCTGCTGTCTCTGGTCGCCTCCATGCATTGTTCGATCTTCATCTTGAAATTAGTGAGGCTGAGGAACTTCAAGACCCAGCGGCAGCTCGACGAAACCGAATGCTTCGAATTCTCTACCAAGGAGCAGTTCACCTACCCGATGAAGTGCGTAGAACAATTGAACGACTTGAGCGAAACCTTCCTTCCTTTGAATCACTTGTTGAAACAGTCTTGGAGTCGAGTGAAGGAGATTTTTCTGAGGCTCAACAAAGTCTCATCATTCGCTTCCTTGAATCGAAGGGATATCTTGTCAACACTTCCGAACTNCGCCCTCGGGTCTTGGCTTGCGCAGGAATTGTCGGAGCTGAACTTGGATATCTGACTCCAAGCCAAATACCGAGATTAGCGCCTGGTATCCTAGTGAGCGATGAACAGGTGGATGCTATTGTAGCTGAACTTAAAGCCCTTGCAGCCACTTTCAAACCACANACTGTTGAACAAGAAGAACCAGAAATGAAGATTGCAGAATCCGTTGCAGATGCATCCGACCGTGTAGGCGGTGTTCGTGGACAAATTGACCGAGTCGATGCCTTGCTGTCACGCCTTCGACTGCAAGACGATCAGTGATGACTCTGAGCGTAGAAGTTCTGAATAACGGTCGTTACGGATTGAATGTCGGTAATGTCTCGAGCGATTAAATCCTCAATGATTTGCTGGCGTTGGTTGACGTGTTTCTCAAAGACTTCCGGTGTAACGCCTGCAGCCCTACAAATGACTTCACGTAGGTTCGATGGAATCCCCGTTTCTTCAATTTGATCGGTGGATGCGTTGTATTTCCAGATGGTGTTCAGTCGAGGTTTGGAGCCTTCCATACCCGCAATCTCGGCTACTTCTGTGATTTTACGAGCGGTCTTTCCGTTGACGTGAAGTCGGGCTTGGATGATGATGAGGTCAAGTCCTGTAAGCATGATTGGAGGAACGCTCATGGGAGGATTGATCATTCTAGTGACGGTTTCTTGAGCAGTGTTTGCGTGGAGGCTGCCAAAGGAACCGTCGTGTCCGGTGTTCATTGCGGTGAGTAAGGTAGCAGCTTCAGGCCCACGAACTTCTCCCACGATGATACGGTCTGGGCGCATGCGCAGGCTGGATTTCAGACAATCATTCATGTCAACTTCTGGAGTTCCATCCGGACGTTCGCGTCGTGTTTCCATTCGCAACCAATGGTCGTGATATACCTGCAATTCAGCCGTATCCTCAACTGTCAGTAGGCGACGATGCCATGGGATGTACATGCCCAGACAGTTCAGAGTCGTGGTTTTACCAGAACCTGTTCCACCAGCAATAACGAAGTTTGCTGGTCGACTGTCAAGACCTTCGATCCAGACCCACATCATTGCAGCAAGTCGTGAATTGACCGTTCCAAACTTGACCAAGTCAATTATTGTAAGAGGGTCTTCCTTGAATTTACGAATGGTGAGTGTTGGACCATCTGGTGAAACGGGCGGAATTGTTCCATTCACACGAGATCCATCGGGCAAACGACCATCGAAGATGGGTACCATTCCGGGACCGTCTCCGAGCGGAACGTTTGTGAATGCTGCAATGTTTTTGGAAATCTGAAGCCCTTCCTCATCGTTGATCCAAATATTTGTACGACACATTCCATGCTCTCTGTGAGCGACTTTCACGCACTGTGTTCCACCGTTGTACATGACCTCCTCAAGATTGTCGTCTTCGAATAAGACAGCGAGTGAGCCGTGTGGATTTGGCGCCACAGAACCTTCAACATGGTAAATCGGTGAAGGGTGGTTTGATTCTGTGTAGATGGTTACGTTTCCATATTGCTCAATAATTTGTTCCGACATGTTTCAACCTCCGATAAGTTTGGTAGCACCCAAGAAAATGAACATCGACATCGCCATCCAACCTGGAACGAACCACATTGTGTCTCGCATGCGACCCAACATGCGACCCGAGACAGCAACACCGACAGCGCTCGCTACGGCGAAGAACAAACTGAATGTTGATAGGAAGCCCTCGATTTGAAACCCGGATGATGCAGGTGTAAAGAGCCCAACAAGGAATCCAATTAATCCAGGTAAACCGATGCAGACGAACAAAACAATCAGGATGCCCCGGCCTTGGAGCTCAGATTCCCTCTTGTTCATCAGGTCGTTTAAACGCTCATAATCCATTGAGAGGTTCATCAGTATTTCTTGCAGAGGGGCGTTTTGTTCGATTGCGGTTTCAAGTAAGTGCATAACACGTTGCACCTGAGAAGAACGTGTCTTTGTTGCAAAACTTGACAATGCGGCGTCAAACGATGATGAATGGCTTTCTTTGAGGGTTTCTTCAAGAAGCGGACCGAGCGGCGAAGGTGCTGTTTTTGCTTGGTGTTGCATTGCTTCCTGTATGCCAAGTCCTGCACCAACCTCATCGGATAGGCCTTCCAAAAATGAGGGCAAAGCGTTTTCGATTTTCCGTCGTCGAATCCGTTCACGGATGGGGGGGATACCGCCTCCAATCATAGCAAGGCCGACAACGCCAAGCATCAGCATCATTGGTTGATTGCTGAAGGATTCGAGAAANCGGAAGATCATGGTATCACAATCCAGGATCCTTGGTATGTGTCTTGATTCCAATCATAATCATTGCAAAGAGGGTAAGTAAAAGGCCGATATTAACCACAACATCGATGGTTGATTGCTCTGGCATACTGAAAAACGAACCCATGTCCCCCACCAATTGAGGGAAGAGTCCGAGAACGGCTAGAATAATTGGGCCAATCATGCCAATCGAGAGAAGCGATTCAGGTACGCCGCTGAGGTCTTCAATGTATTTCTTAACATCCTCTGTACGTTCTTCTTCCATTCTCGCACCTTGTTTCTTGAGTGTCTCAATGATATCGGTGTTTTGCGTGATGTTCATGTGCATGATGTTGAGTAGGCGACGGTAACCATCAGTCTCAACTTTTCCCATGAGGGATTTGATTTCATTTGCTAGAGGCCTTCCTCCTTTGCGAACCTTATCCATCATGTTGCTGAAATCTTCAGAAATAATCCCATATCCGCCTTGAGAAATGCTATGAACGGTGGCTTCCAAACCTATTCCGGAAGACATGAGAACGTCCATTGCGCGAATAACGTAAAGGACTTCACGTTTTTCGTCAAGTTTCCTCATATATGTTCACCTCAAATGACATCTTCTATCAGTTCGAAGACAAACTTCTCTGTTGATCCTTCGTATTCGAGTGATGCAAAAATGACCTTGACATCGCGTTCCTCAAAAGGGTCGTGGATGAAGGGTTGTCCAGTTCGAAACATGCTCAAGATTTTCTTGTAATCATCCACTGACAAAATCCCACGCACCGTGTAGATGGTGGATTCAGCACCTTCATCGTGTAGGTTATCGCCTTCACCACCTCGAATGATTGTTCGTGTAAGACGGCGGGTAATTCTGACTTCGATATCTGCATTTGGTATGCGAATCCAATCTGCAGAACCCGTTCCAGTTGCCGGTCGAATGAAGAAATCCATGCCTGCCATATTGACCCCTAAATTCTTGAGGGTGGAGGCAAGATTTGAATGTAATGGAACAATTCCTTCACGCTACAATCTTGAACCAACCGAATCGTGGTTCATGCAGCAAGCCCTCATCGCTCATGGTGTCGAGTTCAGCCTCGGATTGTTCTCGAGTGAACCCACGCGCTGCAAGGTTCCGAACCAGCGATTCAAAGTCCACGCCTTCTCCGTTGTCCATTGCTTGAATGCACTCAAGGATAACCGCTCGTAAATCATCATCACCATCTCCTGAATCTTCATCGGAAGCAGGTTCTGACAGATTCAACGTTGGTGGCGCCGTTGTAGCAGCAGCCATCTTCCCTTCAGCAATGTCAAGAGCTTGCATTACATTGAGGCGGTATCCCTCGGTATCGATTTGACCATAGTGGGTTTGAGCGGACATTAGACCATCAACCATTTCAGGACGAATTCCCGCAGAAAGCATCGCTTCTTTCGTGGGTTCACAATTCAGTGATTTCTGATGTTGATCGAGCCGCTCGAGCGTCGCTGCACACGCTCGCACAAGCCAAGAGGCATATCGCTCACGGGACACAATCGCAGCTTCTTCAGGACGGAGTGAGGTGTATACCGCACCTTCGTCGGTTTGATACCAACGAGCCTTTGCGGTCATGCACAAAAGAATCGGTTCTCCGGAATCAACCTTATCGAGCAATTGAACGACGAATTCTCGCATTGATTCAGATGCGTATTCACCGACTGAGAAATAATGCAGGCCAGAGGGATCACGTAACTGTCCCTGGTACATTTGCGAGCCATTGCTCGTTTCTCGAAGTTCCAGTCGCTCGACGAGGCCTGAGACAGTAACTCTGTTGACTTTCGCACCCAGTTTCGTAATAACAAACGTCGGGTCGAATTCCCCCGAACCTTTCTCATTGAGGGTTGATTCACCAAATTCAGAAGCAAGCATTATCCAGGCAGGTTGTCGTTGAATTTGTCGTGACGGCGTCATCATTGCAACCCCCATCTTGCTCGAAGTTCAGTCGCTATTAATCCGGTATCGGATTCGACGCATGTTACACCGTCGGATAGAATCATCGCCCCTTGTCCATCATTGATGATGCGGCCTGTGACGTCAACCTCACGGCCAAGCAACAAATCACGAATTTTCTGGACATAGGCCATTGACCCGTTGGCTTGAATTTCATCAACCATGGTCGCATGATCGGTTGCGAGTAGCGCCAGCGCAGCATCCTTTGCCACGAGCAGTGCACACGTTGCAGCGTTGTCATCAAGAACCAATCGCAGACGAACATCTTCCTTTCCTTCGACAGCACCGTGCTCGAAGCATTGACCTTCTCTCAAGACCCTTCGACACTCTGGGCAGCGCATGATTGTCCCAGAATCTTCTCGAACGGAAATGATTGTTCCTCGTGTTGCAATACCAACTCGGCTCGGGCCTGATACGAGTTCGTTCAATGGCACCTCAATCTTTAGATTTTCAAGGTCAAGTTCACCTTCCCATGGAGCCTCCTCAAGGATTGTTAGTTGTTCTTCACGGTCGATGGTGATGTCCGGGATGCCTTGCCAAGCTCGCACTCGAGCGTCGGTAATCCGAACCGTCATCGGAAGAGAAGCATCGTCGATTGGCAAGTCGGTCCATGCGCTAACTCTGCACTGTCCCGTTGGATCTGCAATTTGTCCTGACCAAAGATAGCGTTCTTCTCCGTCTTTTGTGAAGGTTCTTTTTTCCCATGATGTGATGTTCACGACAATTTCAACATCTTTTGAACCATCTCGCAATGTACTGATTGTCGAGACCATTTCTTGTTTGAGCGATTCAGTGTCAGCAAAGTTTGCATCGTGAAACGGTTCTATCTTCGTTGTCCTACCAAAATTCAATTCAGGTGTGTCTCTGAAGGTTTTGACTTGTGCTCCATCGATTTTCAGCAAGGAACCCAATTCGTAGTCGAACGGTTCCCAGGACAGGAATCCAATTGCTCCGGACCCGTCTGCAATTCGGCCACGAACAACATCGATGCTTCCACTTCCATCACGACGGTGTATTTGATCAGCACGTGAAGACATTAAACGACCAACGACACAAACATATCCGTCACTTGGGAGAGATGATATGTCGACTGGCTCGCCTGGTTCAACAACAGGACGGGATCCTTCACGAAGGACAGCGATACGGGAGGATTGGTTGATATTGAGTGACATCCGTCCTTGATACTCATTGACAGATGCTCCCTCTATCCGTACAACAGAACCGGGTGTGATGTTGTTGTTGTTCCCCCAATCTTTGTATTCCCAACGGTTTCGTTCTTGATTTCCCTCTTGCCATGGGTCATCTTCGAGGAGACCAAAAGCAATTGACTTTGATTCACCACGAATCATCTGTTCTCGCACGTTGTGAGATACGATTTCGACTTCGATTTCAATATCGCGATCGTCTGCCTTCAATTCTGACAACCGATTTACTTTCTTCGTGGGCCGATTGGTTTGACCAGAGGACGTGCTCGCTGTAGGAGAAGAATCCGCTTCACTCTTGAATCGACGAATTATCGATCGGATTGCGTCTTGAGGTGGAATGAAGAATTCTTCTTCGTACTTCTGGAAGGCCGATTGGACTTCATCTCGGTCGACACCAGGGCATTCCTGCAACACAGCTGATATATGATCGTTGTAACGGTCCTCATCGCTCAATCTGTTCACCCCCGCCAGGCGTTTTGTTTTGATTGAGCCTGTGCGGAGAACAGGCGACGGGCTTTTGTGCGGATTGGTGAAGACGATACACTCCCATGACCTCCATGGTAACGAACAAGAATGACGAGGGGTGATAAACAATACCCTCTTGAATTCAGGCGGGATTTATTCGCATTCCTTGTGAGAAGAGGATGTCTGAGAGGTGATTACTCCCTGTACTTGAAATTCCATTTTTTGTTGAAGCCATGCCGAGTGAAACTCCATTGGAAATCGCCTTGAACAAATTACCAGATACACCTGCTTGTTTCAAAGCGCCTTGGACTTCACCGTCGGTAATCTTGAGAATTGTGCTTGTGGTTACTGAGAAATCACCGCTTGTTGGGTTGGCGGTATGCGCTCCCATCACGCTGTGAACAAGGTAGCCATTTTCCATTGACTCGATTAATTCGTCTCTCGTTTGAGGTTTGTTTGAGGACATGAGTTGCACGTCTCCACAGCCAGTTGTTGGAGGTGTCATGTGACTTCCTCGGGAGGCGGAACCGGTTGTCGACGCTGCATCGATTCGGCCCTCTGCAACGTTCTTTGCAGCATCTCTTGTCGACCATATCATTTTTCTTAGTCTACCATTCTCAACGATTGTATGGCATGATGTGGGTACACCTTCTCCATCTCGAGAGGATGAAGCGAATCCGCCTTCAAGCCTGCGATTGTCGAGCATTGTAAGATGAGGGTCAAGTACAATTTCGTTCATTTTTTCAGACCAGAATGATTCTTTTCGAACCATTCGCTCGCCAAGAATTGAAGGCCGAACAATGTTGGAAAACAGAGAACTTATTCCCTGAGGCGTCATTAACACTGGCGTGTCAATCGCTTGGTTTTCAACGGATATCGGATCACGTGTCTTTTGNGCCCATTCAACTGCCGTTGGGATACAGGTTGGTATTCCCTTCATGAGTTGGCGGGATGAACAGCTTTCCCAAGAGCTTGTCATTTGACCGTTTTCTTCAATGGAAACTTGCACACCAAGGCCATGAGATGTTGTAATACCGGTAACTTCTATGCCTTCGCTTGAGAGCATCACATTTGCTTCGGCACCGATTCCAACACCNCCACCAATGACAACCGCCCTGTTGTCGAGGGATGCTACTTCAGAGATGATGTCATCGCCTTGCACAAGCAAATCTTCTGCAGACAGATTCAGGATTGCTTCATCGCTCATTCCATCAACGAGTGTTGCTTTGGCTGAATGTGGTAACGTAAACCCATCGATTTTCGGGCTGGCGTTCGCAATTGAGCATGCCTCTGAAACGGCATGCTCTGCACCACTCGGATCCACCAAATGCGCATACCCATACCGGCCATCTTGGAGGACACGAACTCCGAATCCACCCTCACCACCNCCGGATGCAAGAGAAATTCGACCTGCCTCGATATCGAGNGAACGGCCGTAGCCTTGGGAAGCAACGATTTCCCACCCTTGGAGATTTTGCGCCTCGCANTGTTTTGCGATTGTTTGACATCCCTCGAGGAGCCGGTCAACGGCATCGTCTGGGATCATGTTCATCCCACCAGTGCTTCGCGAATGCGCATGATTGGGCCACCATCACCGACAGGTACGGTTTGACCTTTACCGCAGAAACCTGGGCTTGCAAGTTTTGCATCCTTTGTCAAACCATCTACATCGTTGAGAATTTGCAGCGTCAAACCACTCACACTCACATCACGCAGCGGTGTTGTAATTTCCCCATTTTCGATGAGATATGCTTCTTGTGCGGCGAATTGGAACGAACCTCGGCCCGTGTCCACTTGTCCACCTCGTGAGCCGCAAGCATAAACACCGTATTGAATCTCTTCAGCAAGTTCATCGATGTCTGTGTAGGAACCGCCCATAATCATCGTGTTCGACATACGAACAAGTGGGTGATGCAACCCGTCCTGAGCACGTGCTCCTGCGTTTGGTTCGATACCAAAGTGGTGCGCGGTTTCTCGGTGGTTGAGATAGTCGGTAAGGATACCGTTCTTGATCAGGGTTTTTTCACGAACGTCGAGACCTTCATCGTCGATTGGGTAGGCGCCGTAACCTCCACGCATGGTTGGGTCGTCAACAACCGTGACGATGTCGTTCCCTATCTTCTGACCAAGTTTTCCATCGAGACATGAATCTCCTGCAGCAACAAGATCCGCTTCGCAAGGATGACCGAGTGCTTCGTGAATGTATACGCCGGTCAAGTCACGATCTGCAATGAGCGGGAGTTTTCCACTTGGAGCGCGCCCTGCTTTGAGCAATCGAAGGGCCGAGGTGCGAGCATGGTCGCCTAGTCCTCCAAGGTCGCAGGCTTCGATAAGTTCGAGACCACCCTCACCTCCATGACGCATTCTATAGGAAACAGGATCGCCACCATCTCTTGCGGTCACCATGCCGTTAACCATTGAGCGTTGGAAGGACCAAGTTCGGTCCATACCTTCTGTTGTAAGCAATTCTGTGTGCAAGTGCTCATCGGACCAACCNCAAGCAACGGAGATGATTCGTTCATCATCGTCAGCAGANGCGTGGATGCTCTGAAGCATGTCCAACTTTGTTTGAAGATCTGTGTTTCGAACGTCTTTCTTTGGCCGCCAGTGGATTTCGTCCTGAAGAACAGGCACTTCAGCGAGTTGAATGGGCTTCGAACCACTCGGTCGACGAGCTGCAACTGCTCTGGCAAGNTTCACNGTCGATTCAATTTCGTTGGGAATGTTCGAGATATCGGTNGTGGAGTGNACACCCCATGCACCGTCTGCAAGNATACGNAGTGTGGCGCCTATCTCTTGCCCAGGAATAGCATGCTCCAATTGACCATCTTTGAGGCGAACGGAGGATGTTGTTTCAGCCATGAGGCGTATCTCGGCATAGGTTGCTCCAAAATCCAGAGCCTGATCAAGAGCGTTGTTCATTCGAGTGCGGTCGAGGTATTTCGTTGAGCGGACGTGGCCCGGTGCATTCTGTGATTGGATGACCATGCTTCGCCAAGGAGAAGGTGGTGTTTGAAGTCTTTGCTCAACTCAACTTTCCCAACTGAACAATTGTTCGTTTGTTGACTACCATTCATGACGTTCGCAGTTGTACCTTTTATTGAGAACTGCTTACATCAGCGAGAAGGATGTGGCCGATTAACGACGCCTCAATTCGGCTCAAATCTATAGTTTCATCCAGTGCAATACCGAGATTTTTTGCCCCATCGACGTTTACTTCCAATTCCGAAGAAGTCTTCGATAAACCGAGATTTTTGAGCAACTGTTCGGCTTTTTTCCCCGTTGTTTGTAGATCTACCAAAGCGGATTGGTCTGGAATGTGGAGAAGCCATCCTGCCATTGCACCATTTGGAAGACCCGCTCGCTTGAAAGCCTCCGATACATTGTGGGTTCCAGCTAAGACGCGCAAGAATTCAGCATCAAGTGTTCGTGCTTGGGCCGTACCCCGTTCAGTATTTCGATTGCTGACGGTTGCTGCAGTCCACAATTGGCGTGGGGTTTGAGCAACATCAGAACGGCAGAACACCCACCGTTGGTCGGGGACGATTTTTTGGAAGGATTGCACAAAGGACTTCAAGTCAAGAGGTTCGGGGCTTTCCCATGACCAACAAGGAAACGTCTCCCACATTGCACCGTTCTGGTTCATCATGACTCATCAAGTCTACGCCTGATCTTCGCCATCAAGCGGCATATCATCGCCACGTTTCTTGACCGAAGCCTTTCCATCGTCGCGTTGAACGACTTTCTTGACTTCTGTCATGATGTTGTCCACCAGCTTTGGACCCCATCCTCTCCAGGATGCTACCTTTTGTTGATCTCTGTGTGTCATTTCAAGCACATCTTTTGGTGTTCGGACTCCAATAGAGGCCAAAGAACGGGCACGCTGGCGACCAACATGACGTATTTTGACCAGTTTCAGCAGATCTGGTTTGCAACCGTGTCGAACGCGCTGACGCAGTATATCGAGGTTTGAGGAGAGTTGGGCAAGAATTGGCATGTGTTCATCTGCAAAGACGTCGTCAGTAAGTAAGATTTCGCGAGCGGCGTACAACAACCAATCCATCAAATCAACTCGATGATGAACATCACCTGGGGACACATCGAGCTGCTTTTCCATTTCGCGCATTGTTTCTTCTTCAAACCAGTGCTCAAGGCACCACGCAGATTTTACAAGCCCAAGGTGGCGTTCTTCGTAAGGAATTTCGTATAGAAGTTCATCCTCAACTGCTGCGGCTTTGAGTTGCAAATCTGAACCGAGGGTTAGGTCAGAAGTTTTCGCCCACAATGATGCAAAATCAGGGGTGCTGCATGCGAGATGAGTGAGTCCAAATTCACTCACAGGGCCATCCTGACGAACCATTCTGCGAACTGCACGGCGCATCCCAGTGCGTAGGATTGATGCTGACAACGGGTCGAGGTACAATTGTGCAATCCGTTCGCCCATTGGTGTCGCCTCATATTTCATTGCAGGCGGCTCACCAAGCGTTTGGTTCCATCCGCCGACATTGTTCAGAGAAGTGGCTGCTACAAAACCGAGTGAAGGTTTGCCGTGCGGGGAGGGCACGTGCCTTGTCTGACGCTCTTCTTGAAGCGAAACTCCGCCGGATTCTTGAGCAACATTGACCCAAACAGGCACATCATCATCCCATGTCTCCTCGTCATCCATGGCTTTGTCTTGCCGACGTGCCTCGAACGTTTCATCAATACCCAGCCGTCGCAGAAATCGTTCTTCAACCAACCAATCCAGCATAGAATCCAACCGTTCCTGTAGTTGGGTGTTTGGCATGGTTGTTCCGAGAAATGTCGCGTCGAAGAACGATCCAATCGCTTCACGATGGAGCAAACCTCCCGTTGCAACACACGACAACAAGTGCATGCGCATTGCGGGCTCAGCCGATAATTTTGATGAAATATCCTCGATTGGGCCGAAGAAGTAACGCTCGCTTACGTCGTCCGCAATTTGCCACCCATCTGTTCCTTTGCACAAGACCCATGCTTCACCGATCGAATCGTATCGAGGGCGTCCAGCCCTTCCCAGCATTTGATGGACCTCCATGACTGGAAGTGGACGACTCATTCCATCATCCCAGCGTTTTATGTCTCGAACGAGGACCCTCCTTGCTGGCAGATTCACACCTGCAGCAAGTGTTGGTGTTGCACACAATGCGAGGATTGTCCCTTTTTTGAAACCGGATTCAATGGTTTGCCGCTGTCGATGGGTTAATCCTGCATGATGGAAGGCTACGCCACCTCGTATGCAATGTGCAAGGAGTTCGCCCATGCTGGTTTGGCTTCGACCTTCCAGAGTCTCTGCAAGTTGCTCAAGTTCAACCAAGCGTTCAGGTTGTTCTTTTGCAAATCGTTTCTTTACTCGCTCCGAGAGTTTCTTGGCTTCAGATTGCGCACTTCGCCGGGTCCCGACGAACACCAATACTTGTCCACCTTGCTCGATTGTGTCTTGAACAACAATCCACGAAGGATGACTCAAAGGTCCATCCAAATGGCGAGGTGGTGAGAGCACTTGGTCCGTTGAATCCAACGAGGATGACTGTATTTTCCGAGGCTCAAGGTGACGGTCATGCAATGTAGAATATTCAAGATCGACTGGGCGCCAGTCCGACTTTATCAAAACCGCATCAAGCCATTTCGCAAGAATATCACAATTTCCTACTGTGGCCGAGAGAGCGATGAGTTGAGCATTCGGGCGCAACGTCCGTAATCTTGTCAAATTGATTTCGAGTGTTGGGCCACGGGATGCATCATGCAAAAGATGGAATTCATCTGCGACGACGATGGAGACGTTGCTCATCAGTTCTGAGCGCGAACGCATCAGTGAATCCAGTTTTTCCGAGGTGCAGATGAGAATATCAGATTCATCGATGTTTTTGGCTTCCGATGTTGCGTCTCCAATACCAAGTCCGATGTTAAGACCCAATTGTTGTCCAATCTCTTTTAGCTCCTCAAACTTCTCACTTGCGAGGGCCTTGAGTGGCACGATGTAAACCGCCCTNGAACCGGGATTAACGTTGAGAAGTTGGTTGAGTATTGCTATGTAAGCAACTAACGACTTGCCAGATGCAGTTGGAATTGCCAAAAGTATGTTGTTCTCTTTGAACAGAGGAACCATCGCTTCAAATTGCGGTGGGTGCAATTGTTGAATCCCCCAACTTTTTGTGAAAAATTGAATCGCTTGCTCGGGAAGAGATAGGTTCTGAATCGACCTCTCACCTTCGCCCATAACCGTAGGTTACGCCAACGGCTGAAAAGGAATGCGCTTGGACTTGCTTGCCGACACCCCTAAGACCTTCCAGTTTTTACGAGGTTTATGGACGAGCAGAGCAAACTCTTGATTGAACAACGCCTATCGGTGTTTTCAGACGAACCTGATCTCAATGATTGGTTTGAGGTGATGTGTGGGGCGGGAATGGCCGTACTTGGCCTCTTTCATCTCGTTACGCCTGGTGAACTGGTTGACCCGGACCTCATGCGATGGTTTGCTGCGGCTGTAGTGGCTGCTGGCGCTGTCTGGGCAGGCCATGGATTGAAAGATATGGCTGTCAAGGAAATGCGACGCTCCAATGCGATGATGGAGTTGACCGGCTCTTCAAATTCGAGCGGAAGCGTGGACCATGGCTTGATTCGTGACGTGCTTCTCAACCCTGATGCATACAAAGAATTCCTTACCCAAGCTTACGAAGAGGCTTGGGAAGATGGAATCATCACCGAAGCAGAACTTACCAATTTGAAGCGCTTCCAAAGTGCATTGGGAATCAGTGACGAGGACGCAGAAAGCATCTCCAAGAAAGCCAAGAAATCATCATCAGAAGAGTGAAGTCCAAATCGATGCGCTTGAAGCATACGATTCTGCGAGTTTTTTCGCCTTCCTTTTGCGGTTCTCCTCATTGACGACAATTGCGAAGCAGAAGAGAAGGGAAATCCCTGCCACAATTCCAGCGTTCGGTATGATTCCATTCGACTGGACGAGCGCCCGAAATTCTGGTGTATCTGCCTCGTCAAATTGATTGGAATAATCGACTTGAAGATCGAGCAAATCAAATTCGCATTCGCAAAGTGTCACTGTAATCCTTTCGGGGTAAAGGGAAGTCTGCAAGCGCTTCCAGGAGCTATCATCAATTCCAGCAGGACGTGTTGCCCATGTTGGTGAAGAGAGAGAACCAAACGAGGAGGTTTCAATCATTGCTGTTTCAATATGATGTATGGCGTTTGTTGGTTTTTCATCAACGACGAGGAGCGCCTCTAACATCATCAGATCGAGAAGCAGAGCCCTTGTTGAGATAATCGAGAATTGCACGACCTGTTCATCCAATCCGTCCATAGTACGTCCATCGGTGGCCTCAGAAATCTGATTNAAAACAAGTCGATCAATNCNTATTTCATCAATCCCGCTGATCTGCAATTGCCAACGCCCGTCTTCGCGTTGATATGCTGAACCAATGTCCAANCGAAGNTTCAATGATTCACCGTTACGAATACCAAAGGTCGCTCCAACGTGCTCGACCATCGTCGCTTCTGGAGTTGCAGGGCTTGATACATCCCACAGCTGCTGAACACGTTCTTCGAGCAGTTGGTCGAGCGACCACTCAGAATCCGATTGATTCTCATTCGCCATGACCCACATTGGACTAGCGACTCCACTCAAAAACAGGACTGCAATCGATGGTACGAAAACAAACGTACGCAATCGTTTTGAGGTGGTTGAGCGATAGAGTTGGGAACCAAAAAGGATAACAAATCCGATGAGTGGGAAGATGAGGATTCCACTCTGTGTGGTCAGTTCAATGTCCTCTCCATTTGAAAAATCAAAGAATTGGGCTTCGTATTCGACCTTCCCTTCAAATTCCGATGCATCCGTTGGCCCTGAGCTTTCGACAGCATATACACCGCTCCAAATGTAGGGCTGAAATCGATCGGATTGGCCATTTAAGCAGAACATGTAGTCGCCGGGACTGAGTGCTCTCCATCGGTAATTGGTCAGTACTTCATCGCCTTCGGCTTTGGTGACGATTTCAGGGGCTGCAACCTGTAAACCACCAGCGGTTCTGAGACGATGAACACCGTTGCTTTGCTGCAGTTCCAGTGGCACGTCTTCCCATTGGATGAGAATTCGCATAATCTCGTTCGGTTCAACATTAAACGACCAACAATCGTTATCATCTCCGACGAGGGCTCCATAATGCACATCCTCAAGCGACGTTGATTTTGGTTGCAGTGAACTCGTTGGTTCATCGACATCCTTTGATGCGACATTTTCCGACCACGCAATATCCAATTCGAGATAGGACGCACCACGAAGATGCAGTTCCCAAGTAGAGGGGCGATCGACGGTGAAAACGACACGCACACGAACAGGTTCGTCTGGCCAGAGAAGTCGACCTTGATCGAGGTTGAGTGGTTCATCATTCCAACGGTGACCTGTTTCGCTATTCGATGTCGGGAAACTAGATTGCTCGGATTCTAGGTCTGTGACACTGGAGCCAATGATGAGTTTGACTTCCATATCAGGCGTATAGACCCCGAGCGTGTCTCCTTGGACTCTCAAATCGATGAACAATTCATCAAGAACATCCGGCAACATAGCGAGCTCGGTTTGCGATGGGGTCATATCGAACTCAATGGCCACNGACTCCGTCATTAACGGNTTNGCNTGAACGGAACCGGTGATGATTTCCTCTCCAACAGGGACCGATGTCAATCGGCAATCATCGTCGGATTCACAGGAAAAGTACAGCATTCCACCAGATTCTTGGTCTGTTAGGGATGCATCAACAGGCACTGTAAACATGCAGAGGAGGACGAGGATGACGATGCACCGTTGTCTCCATTTCATAGAATGACCTCGTGACTCCGAGATATGATGACTTGTTTAGTTTGCTTCCTGCATGTTCGCAACATCAATCAATATTGATGTGCAGATTCGACAACGATAGCGGCGATTGGCTTTTGTCTTGCGAGGATACTGTTTGTCACATGTTTCACAGACCCAAAGCCAAGTTGCTGTGCTCTGTCGCAGGAATTGTGTAAATTCTCTGCCACGTTCAGCACCGGTGAAGGGCCAGAGTTCTTCCAAGATTCGGAATTGAGCATCATGGAATCGATTTCCGAGGGCATGCAGGTATTCGTGGTACAAAACGAATCGAGCGTAATCTGCCCATGCCTCGTCCAATAACTGTGGATGGAGGTCGATGGTTTCGACATCCTCAGTTTTCAATTCAGACCCCTTCGATCTCCTTCGGAAGCGAGTTACTCCGTGACGTTGGGTTGCATTTCGTCTCAATACTGCGAGCGGAATTGTATGCAATTGATCGAGGTTGTGCTGGTCCCATTTACCAAGGTCATGCATTTCATTAAGCACATCATCACTTAGTCGTGCAAGTCGTTGCTCTTGATCTATCGAAGGTTTGGCCATCTCCCCGCCTCAACTCCAGCGATGGTATGCAGGGTGACCTTCCTTGACGGCCACAAACAATCCTTTGCCAGTTGCACACACCTTGCCATCTGCTTTCAATTCCATACGAACGTGAACTCTATCCTCACTGATTTCCTCTGGATATGCCTCAACATGCAATTCTACTCCCAACGGGGTTGGTCGTCGTAACGAGACCGAATAAGAGGCGGTAACCGTGCAGGGCGGTTCTTCCAATCCGTGTGTATCCATGAGGGCAATCGCAGCAGCCCAGTTACCGTGGCAATCGAGCAACGTGCCGATGATTCCACCGTTCACCATGCCTGGAAAGGCTTGATGCTCTTCAGACGGTGTAAACTTCAATTCAAGCCCGTTGCCTTTGCGTAACGAGTTGATTTGCAACCCCTTCTCATTCGCAGGTCCACACCCAAAACAAATCGAGGTTGGAGCATATTGACGCTGCACACCCTTTTCCATGAAGGCTGCTTGTAGAAGCAGCCCTTAGAGTATCGCCTCTTGCTCTCGCTCAATGGGTCCGAAATCCGAGGCTTTCGGGAGCCTTTTTTTGATTGAAATTTCACTTTTTTATTTCGTTCTCCAGGTACTTGACAAAATGGTCCATGTGTCTGTTGTACTTTGCCACAAAATGTTCTGGTAGTCTTGAGATGATGGATCCTCGCAGTGCCTTGAGGTTCCGACCTTTCCAATATTTTTGCAATTCACCAAACATTCGCAAATTCATGAGCTCTTCACTGAATGAATTTTTGCAGCAACGTTTGTTGGTTTTATTGCTTCTTGATGTGAACTTGACCTGTGTATTTGTGGTTTGGTCATAGTTCATTTTGCTGTTTCTTCTCCCCGTTCGTTTCTTTCTTCCTTTGTTCTTCTGACTGTTACTCATATTCTTCTATCCTCTATTGCTTTTCGTAATGTTAAGCGATTCCGCCAAACACCATCTCTTCAAGCAAGGATCAGAAGTTGTCAGACCATGGGAAGCACCGGAGGTAGTTATGCAATATGTTGCCGAGAGTATATGAATGCAACGTAGGAAATCCCGCTATTGGCACATCAATACGCGTTGTTCGGCCTTCGCATTTTCATAACCAGTTCTGACTGGACACATGAATTTGACATTGCAATTCGTGCAGGAGCGGTACGAATCTGCAAGCGGTATTTTCGTCAAATCGTTGTTTTTCTCAACCTTCGAAAACACAGTCTCAATCTGCTTCAAGTCGAGAACCACAAGATCGGACGCTTGCTTACGTTGACGGGCAATCGGGATTGTTTTGTGTACGTTCCATTTACGACGTTGCAAACAAAACTGTATGACTTCAGAATTGTCATTCCCGTAGGATTGCAGCAGTGACGCTTGTTGAATCCTCTTGCTTCGGCTGATTTTCCCGTACAACTGGAATTTGATAATTGTCAACCCTTTGCTGCTGCGATGGAGAAGATCTGGAGCACAATACATGCGAATGTTTCGTATTCTTGTGAATTCATTGGCTTCCATTCTTTCTATAGAACCATTTGATAAAAGGCCCTGAAAGACCGAATTCAGAAGGATGCCTATGCATGATTCTATTCCCATTTTGATAAGATGTTCCTCTGGCTGAATTGTATGAAAGAAAGAAGCTGTGAGACCATACTTCTGCAAACGTTCGACCCTTTGATTACGCTCTGCGATTGCTTTGAAATAATCACGTCTGAAACGAATGCTCAGGAGTTCATGCGACCAAACAGTACCTATTTGATGGTCCTCAACATAATCCAGCAATACTGTTCGAATGGTTTGATGCATCAAAATCCATGGCGTTTGAATTTGAAATACCTCGGAAAGTAACTGTCCTTGAGGATGATTTTTAGAGAGCTTGGCCAAACCGTAACGGAGAACAAATGCTCTTGGACAGCGTTGCAGTAAGTTGATTCTCGTTGTTGACCACGTTGGTTGAAAGGGGTACATGTCCTGTGAATATTCCATTAACCCTCTTCAATGATTCTCTAGAAAACGCCAATCGCCAACAGTGCAAGAACACCGTTGATCGTTGCCCAAACACTGATTGGAAGGAGAACGAGGCCCATAAAGCGAGCAAACGTATCTGCACCGACGCGTCCAAAGATGTTCGAGAATGGACCTCCCCATGATGCAATAAAGCGGAGAGTAAGAATCGCTAATCCTGCAATCAATACATTGGCAACAAGGAGGAGCATGGCAAAGAAAATCCCCATCCCTCCACGAAGTGCTGCAGCACCCACGCCTTGGGCGATCAAACCTGGATCCGCCATCCAAGATAACCATCCAATGAAGATCCCTAGGAAAACGTCGCGCTGCATATCTTCTTTCGGCCGCCAAGACTGGAAGGAGGCAGTCGTTCGACCATGGATGAGAGAGCCAAGCAGGTCTGCTTCGAAAGGGGCCCCTCTTTGTAGTGTCATTGCGCACATGAACACGAACCAGAGGAACATGATGACTGTAACGATGTGTGAAAGCGATGAGCTCAATGGCAAGAGGCTGAGAAGAAGGGCTGGCAAATGGACCAGCACTGCCCCCAACCCACCTGCGAGAACAATACTCGCCCAAAGTGTTCCGGGTGGCAAAGGTTCCTCTGGTTTTGTCCAGCCTTGTCGAGGTAGAGCAAGGAAAAGGAGGAATAGGCCAGTTGGGAAGAGGATTGAGAAATAGGTGCCTAGGCTTGTTGGCCCTCCTCCATTGATTGCTTCAATTGCATCGTTCATGGCCTTGGAGCTACCGGTTGGCGATTCACTCCAAGTCACATGCATGCTTTTGTCGACAAGAATCACAGAGTCTGCGTTACCTGTTGGAGAAGTCGAGACAAATTCGTCAGCATAGTCGAGTACAATCGGCCAACTGCTGTTGATCGATGAACGATATGCTTCAACGTCGCTCATCATTGAATCTTCTCCAATAACAATCTGAACAACAGCAACATCATCGCGTTGGCCGAGCAATAATTCCAATTCATTGGCCTGGTCTTGTGCTGATTCAGAACCCGGAGCAATTGCACCAATAGCCAGTATGTTTGAGCCATCCATCAACTCGGTGAGTGTTGTAAATTCAGCACCACTGGTTTTCAGCTCGGCATCCAGCAGCAATGCGTTTTCATTGAGCTGAGGTTCCGTGTCGAGATTCGATTGTGAAAACCCAACAGGGAGCATGAGCAACATCATCAATACGAGCGCAATAAGGATTGGAAGAGGAGGGGGGTCGTCGTCATTGAAGCCTTTGTATGCAAATCCGATGAAACACACCAAGGTCGAGAGGCTCAGCCAAAGGCCAGAACTTGCAAAACCATCGGATTCAGATTCAACTTCAAACCGTATGATTCCAAAGGCGTGGCAATCCTCATTCGGATTTCCGGAGGTTGTTTTGACACAGACCTCAAGGTTTGAGGTTCCTATTTGCAAAATTTCTTTTCCGGTCCAGGTCCATGCAGTCTCGTTGTTCCCAAGGCTGCGCTCCATTCGAATCCGACCGATTGAACTTTCCATGACCATGTCCCGATCAAGATTGGTCTTCACATCGTCATCAAGCGGTCCACGCAGTACCCATGAAACAGCAGGGTCGCCGTTCCCATCAACGAGCACATCATCGATGCCCCATGGAAGCGTTGGAAGAAATTCGATGTGTGCTCGACGGGATGAATCAACACGAATGCTTGCGGACGGCTCGTAGACCTTACCGGTCATGATGATTCCACCTGCATTGGTTTCGAAACCACCCCACTGAACTCGTGCTAGCGTTCCCTCACAGAGATGTTCAGCGCTCAGAGAAATCGAGAACGTGTCTGAAGCGGACAAATCGATGTCCATCATTATGATTTCACCTGAGAAATTCTGGGGATCGTTTGATGCTATTGTGTCGAGTGTGTGAGTTACTGTTGATGCATATACTTGGTTGCTGTTGATACTGACGGTCATGGTTAGTGTCGTCGAATCTTCGCCCGGCGTGAGCGGAAAGGATGGATTTACACACTGTGTAGGTTGAGCAAAACCTGCTTGCGGGACAAGGTATGCGCTGAAGTATGTCGACATGTTGATCGTACCGACCATTGAGTTCACAATTGGCTCGGAGGTCAGTGTAAAAATCGGTACAAGCCCGGTGTTTGGAGATACATCGGCGAAGGCAAGGGTCGCATCGGGACGGTCACGTTGCAGTACTGAGGTTTCGGCATCTTCCCCTTCAACGTACAACCGTTGCTCAAAATCCATCTCCCACTCGATGTATCCTGCCTCATAGGAGACATTGTCAATGGCTTGTACAGATGTTGAGGTTATTCCGGAAAAGAACAACACCATCAGGAGCACGGCGATGACGTGGCGATGGCGCATGACACGCTGAGTGTGAACCAGTTCATGAAGTCGGCGGCGTTTTACGTCGGCGTCCCAAGGCCGAACCACATGATTGCTACTCCGGCGATGATGGACAGTGCATTTACCGAGCCCTTGTTCAAGAATCCTCGATTTTCAAGAACCGCTCCGAGTATGCTGTCGATTTGGCAGCCAAGAAAACCAAGCCCTGCGACTGCACTTGCGCAGATGAGAGGTTCATAGACTCCTGTTGTCGAAAACATGATGATGTTGGCGAGCAAAGCGCTTACTGCAATGAGAATTCCTCCAACAGCGGCAGCAAGCTGACCATTTGGTGAAAACCCTCCGTTTGTTCCGGCTTCACAAGGCTTCAGGGTTGTGATCATGCGCACTCTGTTGTCCAAACATCCTATTTCACTAGCCCAAGTATCGGAGGTTGCAACCGCTACTGCAGCCGCAAACAACCACAATCCACTTTCCCAATCTTCGGCGACGAAAGCAATGAGAGTAACCAATGCTGGCATACCCCCGTTTGCGGCAACGTTGATCCAGCCACGATGTCCATCAGATGATTCATTCAGACCTCGTTCGGATTTTTCCTCGAAACGCCATTTTGTTGCGATGTGGCTTGTCAGTAGAAAACAGAGCAACAACAGCAACCAAGTCCAGTGGCCCAGACACCCAACGAAGAGGCCGAGTAAGGCTGCAGCAATGATACCATTTTTGTCAAGAATACGGGCTTGTAGGGATGCAGCGACAAGTACCGCAATAAGCATCGATGTAACGATGATGTTCCCCGAGACAAAACCGCCAGATGCGAAATCCATGCTAAGCCCTCACATCCCAGCCCAAGTGATTGGTTTTGTTCTTTGCGATTGCTTTTGGTGATAAGAATGCGGTTTTGAAATCAAATTTGTTCTTCCATCGCAGCAGCGATGACAAAACGACCTAAGGTCCATAGTAGAGTGATGAGTATGACAATCCACACAAGTTCTGCTATAAGTCCAAGAATGGGATTTAGACTTCTTGAAATGTACGACATGAGAACCGAACTACCATTCCAGAAGGCATGGCCAAACATAGCAATACCCAACATAACCGGCAGTGAAGTTGGAAGTTGAAGGTTTGATGATTTCGAAAAGAACGATTGCTGGGTGTATTGGGCGACACTTGGTGAGTTGTTTGAGGAACTTGGGTTGAGTGGGTTTGTCAGGTCCCAGCGAGTAACATCTGGGATTTGTTGTGTTTGCTTTCTCTGCTCAAGAATGTGCCCAATAGCATAACCACTGCATGCTGTCCACATGGCATGGCCAGGGATTGAACCGATACCTCTCACCACGGTTGTGAGTCCATATGATAGAGCGACAACTTCGCCTGCAAAAAGGCTGAACAAGATGTACTGCAGATTTTCAAGGAGGGCAAAGCCTAACCCGACCGTAAAGCCAACCTGAAATCCGCGCTTTTTTGAATCGATCAGACCTGCCAGAGAAAGCACGGCCAAGGCTTTGCAGATTTCTTCGCCTACAGGTGCAGAAACAATCACAATAATGTTCTCGACCAAGGACGCAGATGCGTTACCTCCTGAAACAAACAACACAGCCCCGGGGGCAATGAAAGAATTGATGATGATGGCGGGGAATGTGGAAAGCATCCCAGCGATGAGCATTGCTTCGCCTTGCTGTCGAGTTGTTGACAGATGAAAACGTGAGGATGAGAAGCTCCACCAAGCAAACACGGGTGTTGAGAACCCGACCAGCCAAGCAGGGATAGCTACAAACAAGGCCAGGAGGATAAACATCGTATTCGTCGAATCCACTAAGAGCGGTGCGAATGCGACGGAAGAGATGACTACACCCCCCAAAAAGAGCATCCACAAGTGTTTGGCGACAGGTACCCTGAGAGGGTGCCTTGACCGTACAATAAATTGACGAATACGTGTCGGTACAGGTGTTTGGAGGATTTTGGAATTTGGAAGTGAATGAATGTGTTGCCCTTCGGGAGTCGGTTCTGCAATGATGAGATGCTCGAGTTTTGGTCTTCGAATGAACAACAAAAAAACAACCAAGGGAGCCGAACAAAGTGTTCCGGCAATAATCAGAGTTCCATCGAGCGGCCCAAAATCACCATCGAGATTTCCATCGAGGAACCCTGCTGCAATGAGAACGACAAATTGAGCAAGTACCCAAAGTAAAATGACGATACCCAGCATTCGACCAACGCTGCTCCATCTCGATTCCGTGTTCAGATGCGAAGTCGATGAGGCGATTGACTCCTGCATGACCGTGGATTGGAATAGGACCTAAATGAACAATGGGGAGGAGTCCCGCTCAGTTCGCCCATCAGTCTTCACGGAAACAGCAGTCGGCTTTGAGCACTCATCATTGCGGGGTTGGGCCTCTACATTGCAATCAATAAGACTTCGCTAGCACTGAAACAGTTCTTGAAGAAGGAAATGGGCCAACGGTTATTCATGAGCATCGTAAATCGACTGTTTGCTCCCCGCATCGATCACCGAGGCATGTCGACCCCAAGCGAAGCATCACGCATCTTTCTTGTTTTGACAATGGTTGGGACAGGTGTTTGGTCTTGGAATGCAACCGATGGAAATCTCGTGGTTTGGTTTTCATTGACCTTGCTGGTGGCCACGCCGATTCTATCCATAGGCTGGTATCTTCTTTCTCTTGTCGCGAGGAATCGACGTGGAGAATTGCTCACGCCGAAAGTCCAGAATGCACTTGAAGCAAAAGGACGATGGCCTCATCACTCAAGGAAACCATAACCCCAAGACTTTGGTGGGCTGAACGTCTCTTTTATCGAGCGCGGTGATACCCATCGAAGAAGATTAAGTGGGCTGCCAGCCTTGTCGTTTGTTCCACTTCCGCGTGCACCACCAAACGGTTGTTGCCCAACAACTGCGCCGGTTGGTTTGTCATTGATGTAGAAGTTTCCGGCGCTAAAACGCAGGGCATTCTTAGCGACTTCAATGTCTTCTCGATTGGTTGCAAAAATCGATCCTGTCAGCGCATACTCTGACGTCGAATCGCATGTGGTGAGAATCTCTTCGAACTTGTCATCATCGTAGATGTAGATGCTCAGGATGGGGCCAAAGATTTCCTCTTGCATCGATTCGTACATAGGATCCGAACAAACGATTGTTGTTGGTTCCACAAAGTAACCCGTTGAACCATCGTAGTTTCCTCCCGTAACAATCGAGCAACCTTCATCTGCATGTGCTCGGTCGATGTAACCGGTTATGTTGTCGAAGGACTTCTTGTCGATGACTGCGCCAAGGAAGTTCGTGAAATCGGCGACATCGCCCATTGTTATTTTTCCAACTTCTTCAACATACGTGGCTTCAATTCGCCCCCAAACTGAACTTGGGATGTAGGCCCGGCTTGCGGCGGAACATTTCTGACCTTGGAACTCAAATGCACCCCTTAACAATGCGACGATGAGAGCTTCCTCATTGCAATTTGGATGAGCAACGATGAAATCCTTCCCACCGGTTTCACCGACGATGCGTGGATAACTTCGAAGGTTTTCGAGATTGTTGGCAACGTCTCTCCACAGTTTTCTGAAGACTGCAGTTGAACCAGTGAAATGAATCCCCGCAAGGTCTGGATGCGACATACAGATGTCACCCACAACCGAGGCTCGACCAGGTATGAAATTGATGACACCTGCAGGGAGGCCCGCATCCATCATGAGTTTCATGATTCTGTAATTGGAAACATACGAATTCCGACTCGGTTTCCAAACACCTGTGTTGCCCATGATGGCTGCACAAGATGGAAGATTTCCAGCAATGCTTGTGAAATTGAAAGGCGTGACAGAAAAGACGAATCCTTCAAGCGGTCGAATTTCGCTTTGATTCCAAACTCCCTCTGGTGAGATAGGAGGCTGAAGATCTTCGTAGATTTGTCGTGCATAATCAACATTGAATCTCCAAAAATCAATCAACTCACAAGCTGAATCAATTTCGGCTTGGTGACACGTTTTGGATTGGTTGAGCATTGTTGAGGCATTGATTTCTTGACGTCGCTCTCCGGCGAGCATGCTGGCAGCTTTTAGGAAAATAGCACCACGCGCTTCCCAAGGCATGGTCGACCATGTTTTGTGTGCATCGAGCGAGGCTTGAATCGCATTACGAACTTCCGCTTCTCCTGCCAGGTGGACTCTTGCGAGTGTGTGACCATGGTTGTGCGGTAGAACCTGTTCAACAACATTGTTTGTCCAAACCTCTTCACCATTGATGATGCAAGGGATTTCGATTACTTCAGACATTTGACGAGCAAGTTCTGCTTCAAGTTCGATACGTTCATCAGACCCGCGGAGGTATCCTTTGACGGGCTCGTTGTGAGGTGCTGGTGGTTGAAAGATTCCGTTGACCATATTGCAGCGACAAGAAATCACTTCTTCAACTTCGCGTAGGCGTCGTCTGTTGATTATTGATACAAATGGGCCAATTTCTTGCGTACTTTTGCTAGTTTTGGGCCGACGACCATCGCACAGTATCCTTGGGTGGGATTTCTAGCATAGTAATCGTGGTGGTAAACTTCAGCGATCTTGAGATGTTTTGCTTCTTCGATGGTTGTAACAATTGGTTTGTCAAAGTGAGAAGCAAAGGATTCGATTCCATCCAGTGCTTGTTGTTTCTGCGAATCACTTGTTGGCATAATACAACTGCGATATTGCGTTCCCACATCGTTGCCCTGACGATTTAGTTGGGTCGGGTCATGGACTGTGAAGAAGACTTCGAGAATGGTTTCGAAGGAAATTTCGTTTGGATCGTAATCGAGAACAACGATTTCAGCGTGACCAGTGGTGCCGCTGCAGACTTCCTCATAGGTCGGGTCGAGTCGGTGGCCGCCAGCGTAACCAGGTAGCGCTGATTTGATTCCTTTGATGCGTTTGAATGCACCTTCGACACACCAAAAACAACCTCCACCAAGAATCGCTTGTTCCATGAAGAACCCTAGGAGATTTCATTGATGAACACTTGTATTGAGTGAGTGTTTCCTCACAATCTGGCTATGATTAAGTACTCTCGACTTTCTTCTACGTATGCATGAGAGAAGATTCCGACACCACTGTTATCGTTTGCCGCCAAGACTTCGCAGAAAACCGTGTTCTTTACACATACGGTCGTCATGCAAAAGAACTGAGAAACGATGGAAAAACGTTCCTTGGTCCTGTCTTCGAATCCATGATTGAGCAAGCGGGTATCGTTGATGATGCAGAAGAAGTGGGACTGTTGGTTCACATACGATTACGTCCAAAACCAAACGATGACCGTTGGTATCAGATTGACTTCGTGATGCAGGATGACTCCATGGCCTACTACTCAAATTTTGATGGACGCTTACCAGCGGAGATGGTTCACGTTGTCCCACTTAGCGGGGGCTTGCCGCAACAAATGTTCATCGCAGTAGAAGCTCTTGATGAGGTGGCGTATGCACACGCTGTTGATGCGAAGTTGTTTGAAGAGAACGATGAGATGGGCCTTCCTCAAGACCAAACCTCGTTGCGGGATTTCGGTATGGAAGTCGATTTATCAACCGAGCCAACGGACAATGATGGCGAAGAACATTTCGTTATCAAGAAGGTCGAAAACCGTGCGGAAACGCTCCCTCTGCCGGGCCCAACCAGCCGCGCTACTGGTGGAAAATAAGAGCCGCTCAATACATGAATTGATATACCGTTTTTACACGGAACGAACATGGAATCGGTCACCGACCCAAAACTCCTAGAGGACCGTTTTTTCTACAAACTCGGCGAATTCACTTATGATCGTCGCAAGGTGGTACTCGCTGTTGGCCTAATTGCCTGCCTTGGTATGGCCTCAATGATCAGCATGGGAGCTGACTGGGCCGAGTCATGGGGCGAGGGTGACCTTGAGTCAATCGAGGCTGCCAGCATGCGAAACAACGCGTTCGTTGCAGAAGACGAAGGTTCACAGAGTTTCATTCTCCTTGTTCATCACAACGCTCTGGACGACTCATCGGAAGAATGGAGAACTGCAGTACAGGATGCTCTGGCAGCTTTTGCTTCGATGGAAGACGTGACAATCCAATATTCATGGGACATTAGCGGAGATGAACGCGATGAATTTGTCTACGAAGGCGATGATGGTTTCTGGGCAAAGAATCGAGTGACCATCAATCAAGATCGCAAGGAAGCCAAACTGATGTTCGCTGATAACAAAGAAACCATTGAGATGGATAGCGATTTTGAATCTTGGCGAACGGGTGAAATCGCCATTGATGTGACTTTTGATTCACGAATTCAGGAAGACTTGGTCAAGGCTGAACTGATATCAGGCCCCCTCACGGTTATCATTCTTGGAATCGTATTTGGT
>NZVG01000038.1 GCA_002698145.1 Methanobacteriota archaeon
TTGCTTCACCGTGTCAATTCCTAATTCACCCTCCAAATCCTGATCCAGTTCAACGAAATCTGCTGGGTATCCTGTGTGCTTTACGACCACATCGACAACGGTCTGGACCATGTCTCCGCTTGCAGAAGTTGTGGTTGGGACAGGTTCTGGAACAGGCTTGCTGACAGGAGTTGCTGGTACTGGCTCGGGTGGCGCTGTTTCAACCCGGGGTTGTTGTACAGGTGCTTCCTTGGGTGATAGGCCCTCGTACGGTGCTGTGATGCCGTAGGCCTCACCCTGAATGCCGCCATGAAGGTTATTTTCACCATCAACATAAGCAACCAGTTTGTTGTCGAGCAAACGAAGTTGAACATCTTGCGAGCCTGCAAGATGACGGCACCACGACAGGAGACGTTGCCCGTCAATTCGTTCACCGACGATCGGCCAAGCACGTACAAATGAAAGTCCGATTTGCGACCCAAATCCAGCGCCAAATCGCAGACCATAGGTCAAGTTTGGATAATCTCCTCCCTTCGAGAGATTCAAATTACCAAGTTCTTCATCAGCCACTTTATGATTTGCAATTGGAGGGATTCGCTTGGTGAGCAAGCCATAGAACATGCTCGCATCTTCGATTCCAACAGCCATCGGGTGGCCAGTAAATCCTTTGGTATTGGCGATGAGCATCGAGTCTGTGCTCTTTCCGAACGTTTGGCGTAATGCCTTGACCTCACTCTGTGCACTACCACCACGAGCAGGCGTGTAGGTCTCATGCGAATAAAACACCAAATCTGCAGCAATTGCGTGCCGGTCCAAACCCCAACGGGTTTCCATCTCACCAATGAATTCGTTGACTGTTTTTGCTACATGTTCCACATCGAGTCGAGTTCCGTGATAAGCAGAATTCGCTGTTTTTGCTCCAAGCAATTCCGCAATAGGTTGAACGCCGCGCTCATCTGCTGAACTCTTTCGTTCAACAACGAAGGATGCAGCACCCATCCCCATAACCATCCCATTTCGTCGCTTATCGAATGGCAAGGCTGCCTCTTCGACGATGTTGCTGGTTGACGCAGCGCCACTGGAAGCAAAACCGCTCGCCATCCATTCCCACAAATCGTCACCCGTCACGTCATCCGCCGATAGGATCACCACTCGATCTACACGGTCTGCTGCGAGCCAATCCTCTGCGATTTGGAAAGCACCAGTAGCAGACGCACAAGCGATATTTATGGTCGTCGTTGGCCCACGGATTCCAGTAAACTGAGCGAATTGAGAATGACCCATGGTTAGTACCTGGAACAAATAGCGCCGGTCGAACTTTCCTTCACCATCGTCGCCATTGGACTTTGCGTGTTTCATGGCCATTTGCAAACCAGAGAAGCAGGATGCAAAGACGATACCTGTTCGATCTCTGTAGGTACTCGGAACCTGCCAATTGCGAATAAGTCGCAGCCCACCTTTTCCAATTTGTTCTTCGGGAGTAAGTGGGATGCCCGCATCACGGAGAGCAAGCAGACCTGATGCCATGGCGAGTTGAGTTGTAATGTCCCAAGCCAGAACCATCTTTGGATCAATTCCAAACTCCTCTGAAAGATCGAACGCCCCTTTCATTCCTGCAAGTTGTGGTATGTCTCCAAAGGTTGTTGCCTGTTCCACGTTTACAGAACCGTCGCGTCCTTTGATCAAGCGCTTGATGTTCTTGTCGAGCAGGCGTTGTTTGTATTCATCAGAAACCTCCTGAATGCAGGTTTCCCCACGAACAAGACGTTCAAACACATCTTCATCGAAGACCCTTTCTCCACCGGGAAGTCCGAGGCTTATACCCGATACAACGTAAGGATCTGCTCTTCGTTGCATCATTGGGTCATGGGTAGATTGAACTTGGACGGCTGCTGCAGGTGCTGACTTCGAGAGATGAACGCGTGGAGACCATCCGGATGGGGGTTGACGCACCCATCGCTCAATATCCGCTGCAGTTGTTGCTGATTGGACATCAACCTCAGAATCGGTTTGGGCTTCTGCGCTTATGCCTGCAATGATGCTTTGAATGGATTGGTCCGACAAACCAAGACCAAGTCGAAGATTGACCATTCCTTGACAGAACATCGATGGATAACCGCAGTGTTGAGCAATCCGATCACCAACGTAGTCCGCAACCGTTGGTTGCTTCGCAATCGGTAGAGAAACGGTTTGTGCTGAAACAGGTGCAGCACTTGTCCCACCTCGGTTTGGAAGAGGACGTGCTCGAACGCGAAGGTCTTCCTCGCTTGTTTGTGGGAGAAGAATTTCGGAACGATGTGCCTCAACAGGTCCTGCACGGAATGCTTCGCTGAACACACTCGATGTTCCTTCAATGACCTTCGGAGGTCGTCCTGCGAGCGCAAGTGCTCCAATTGCTGTGAGGAACGAAGCGATTCCTCCTTGTTTTGGGTGATTGGTCATGACAGCAAGATGAGGCTTTTCTTCAAGGATTTGCGATGCGAACATGGTCAATGCTCGCTTCGGACCAACCTCAACAAAGATTCGCGCACCTGCGTCATACATTGTCGTGATCTGTGAGGTCCACTCAACCGATGATGCCATCTGCGGGGCAAGTTTTGACAGGATGCCTTCTTTGGCATCCGGCCCATCATCTGGATAGAAAGTGCCGTCGACATTGGCCGTAATTGGTATTGAAGGCCACTGAATTTCAAGAGATGAGAGAAATCGTCGGAGTGGTTCATTTGCAGGAGCAACGATGCTTGAGTGGAAAGCATGGCTTGTTGCAAGTTGAACACAGTTGAATCCTTCATTCTCAAACTCTTTCATCACACTTTGGACTGCTTCTGTGGCCCCTGCAATGACGGTCATCTTTGGAGAATTTTTGTTGGCTGCGATGACGTAACCCTCTGCAGCATCGAGGATACGTTCAACTGCATCATATGGAGCTGTTACGCTAGCCATGAGGCCTTTGTCATCAATTTCGACCGAACCCATTTCGGTTCCTCGGGCTGCCGCTGCTCGCAATGCACCGTCCATGTTGAGAATGCCTGATGCCATCAGCGCTGCGTATTCACCGAGCGAATGTCCTGCAACCATGTCCGGTCGATGACCGTAGGCATTGAGCGCATGTTCAATTGCTAAATCTGCAGTAAGCATTGCGGGTTGTGTGTACTCAGTCTGCTTGAGTTTATGCTCTGCAGCTTTACGCTCATCATCCTTCAAACCGTCTCGGAGGACAAACGAAGACAACGTTTCTCCATCAAGGACTTCAACCATCGTCGAGTCAGATGCGTCCCATACGTCCTGAACCGGCGCATATCGTCGGTGTAAATCGAATGTCATCCCAACATACTGAGATCCTTGACCCGGATACATGTGTGCGATTTTTGCTCCATCAGGCATCGCTGGTTGGTCACTAATCAGAATACCTTGAGCTTGTAAGAATCCCCATTTTCCATGATCTGAAATGGATTTCAAAGCCAGTGTTTTCCGCTTTTCGAAATCTGCCCAAGAGGTAGCAACGAGGGCCATCCGGCAAGGATGATTCCGGTCGAAAGAAGTACTCGCTTCCTGAAGTGCCATTGAGAGCCGTAATCCGCGTGGGTCTTCATCAAAATTTGATCCAGAAAACGAAACGGAATCGAGTGCTGAAGTGAGCGCATCAATGGAGTCGCCGGAAAGAAGGAGCACACCTCCCTCAATGGCTTTCAACTCGTCGTGGGTCAGTGACGCAGTTGCGGAAGCGTCGAGGATGGATGGGGCCGTGAGTGATGCTGATTTAGAATATGCATTCCATCGTTGTTGCCAATCTTCAGCCATCACTGTGTGATATTCAGGGTTGTAACCTTCCAAGGCTATGTGGAAATTTGTACCACCGAATCCAAAGGCAGATACTCCCGCACGTCGAGGGTGTGACTCGGGTTCAGGCCATTCCAATGGGGAGGTCGGGACAAAGAACGGAATGTTTTGCCAATCCACTGTGGGGTTTGGTGTCTGGAAGCCTGCTGAAGGAGGAATTGTTCGGTGATGAAGTGCCATGACCGATTTGATGATTCCTGCAATTCCCGCTGCTGCCTTCAAGTGTCCGATTTGAGATTTAATCGAACCAACAGCAATGTTGTCTCCAGAAGCAACATCGGTCCATAAGCGTGTCAATGTCGAAAGTTCCGTTGCATCCCCAACCTTGGTTGACGTTCCGTGTGCCTCCACAAGTTCGACAGAGGATGCAGCGTATCCTGCTTGATTGTAGGCACGGGCAATGGCTTGGATTTGGCCCCGTTGACTTGGAGCAGTAATTCCTTTCCCTCGCCCGTCGCTCGAACCGCCGATACCGCGAATAACGGCATGGATCGTGTCATCGTCAGCAATTGCATCCCTCAGACGTTTGAGAACCATTACACCTGCGCCTTCTCCCATAACGAATCCATTTGCTCGGGCGTCAAACGGTGTTGAATGGGTCGATGACAATGCGCCTATGGCGCTAAATTTTGCGTACGTTGCGGGATCCATTGTGCGATCGGTTGCTCCTGCAAGCATGACATCAGCTTGTCGTGTTTGCAGAAGCCGGCAGGCATCCATCACTGCTGCCATGGAAGATGCACACGCAGCATCCATGGCGTGATTTGGTCCTTGCAAGTCCAACAAGTTCGCAACGCGTCCTGAGACAACATTGGCGAGTTCACCGGGCATTGTGTCCTCATCGACCTTCGGCGAATTTTCGTTGATGGCATCCACAAATGCATCTCTTGATGAAGCAGGCAATCCATAATCCTCAGCAAGTTTTGCAGTGTGGTTGGACCAAACACGAATGTTTGACAGGTTTCGGTTCTCGCCTCCGAGTGCATTGGCAAAGACGACACCTGTGCGCTCTCGAGGGAACGCTTTCTGTCCTTCTCCGTACCCCGCCTGCTCAATGGCCTTCGCAGAAACAGAGACCGCCCACAGCTGACATGGGTCGATTTGAGGAATTGTACCAGGTGGCTGTCGCCATCGACGCCAATCGAACTCATATCCTTCGACAAAGGCACCAATTTTTGCATATGTGTATCCTTGTGCAATGTCACCTGGTTTCCCTTCGGTCCAAAAATGATCAACAGGACCAGGCCAACGTCCTTCTTGAATTTCTTTGATGCTTACATGTGAGTCGATGATGTTCTGCCAAAAGGAGTCTAGATTCTCTGCATCGGGCATCATGGCAGCAAGACCAATCACAGCGATAGGTTCGAAAGGACCTTGCTCAAGTCCTTCGCATGGTTTCCCGTCGTCGGTTGTGATGGTCATGTGTTCACCTCATGCATCCATAATGCTCTGCGGCACCATGGTGATTGAATAGCCAGCATCAACGTGGATGCATTGACCAGTAACTCCGGCTGAAAGAGGGCTTGCAAGCCAAAGCGTCGCTCCTGCTACATCCGTCTGGTTGACGTTCCGGCGAAGTGGAGCATTGGCTTCAACGTGGTCAAGAATTCGATCAAATCCTGGAATGCCTTGGGCGGCGATGGTCCGGATTGGGCCGGGAGAGATGCTGTTTACCCGATGACCATGTGGACCTAGATGACAAGCGAGTTCTCTGGTCCAACATTCCAAAGCAGCTTTGGCCATCGACATGATGCCATAAGATGGGACAAATCGCGTCGAAGCCGCATAGGTAAGCGTAATTGTCGAAGAACCCTCACTGAGGTGGGGCATTGCAAATTTGAGGCACCGTTGCAACGAATTTGCTGAAATGGTCATCGCTGTATTGATGTCAGCATCCTCAACAAACAGAATTGGCCGGTCAAAGCAGCTTCGCGGTGCAAAACCAATCGCATGCACGAGAACGTCGATTGTTCGCCCTGGATGTTCTTTGGTAAATTCATCAAAAAATTCCCTTGTTGTGTCATCTTTCGCGACGTCGAGTGGGTAAAATCCCTTGATTGCTGACAACTTGTCTTTGAGTTGAAATACTCGGGACATGAAACGTTTTTGGTAGCCCAGAAACAGGTCTGCGCCTGCTTCTGCTAGTTGTTGGCAAATGGCCCATGCAATCGAATCTTCGCTTGCAACTCCAAACACGACAGCGGTTTTTCCCTGTAGACCTAGCATCCGCACCCCTCATTTCGTAGGTGTTACCGGGCACAGTACGTCTTTGAGTATTCCCCTTCTTTTGCTGTAAAATAGGGGCTTCCGGGAGATTTCAAAATCAGCGGACGGCGTTACAAATCATCCAGCATCGAATCAAGATCATCCGCAGGGAACTCATCATCATCGAAATCAAGGTCAAAGTCGAGGTCGTCATCGTCATCAATTTCAATCACAGGCTCAGAGGGTGTTTCCTTTGCAGACCTCTTCTTCGATGATCGNTTTGAAACACGNCCGATGATGATNANAAGGAACANNANAAGNAGAACTCCACCACCAATNGCTCCGTAAAGNGCAAGGTCGTCTGTGCTNACNTCTGACAGNCCTGCNCCNAATCCAGCTGAATCTACTTCCGCTTCAACGATAAGGTCGAAGTCGACAACATCTTTTGAGTTATCCAGTGTGCTGCTCGCCTCGACTACAATGATATTGCGTATTTCGGATTGAGCTTCGCTTGGTGCACGAATGATAAATTCAAGTTGATCTGAGACACCGCCAGATTGAACGTCAGAGGCACGAAGGAAGTCACCGCTCTGGAGGACAAAACCCAGTTGTTCAAGTTCATTGGCATTCGTGATACGAATTTCGATTGTGTCAGGTGCGTTTCCATCGTTGTCAACTTGGAAGGTGATTGAAATCTCCTCACTCGTTTGCATGTTTCTTGAGGAGGTATCTGGCATATCGAGGGTGACCATTCCGTACTCCTTGATGGTGACATCACCCGTGTGGTTTGCAACGGATGAAAGCGGTGTTCCCTCTACTGGAATGGGCCCCCAAGCNGTAACCGTTGCTGTGATTGTGAATTCGTACTCAATTTCTGCGTCCGTTCTTTCATCGCACGAAAACGTCACTGTGAAGTCCGCAGATTCTCCTGCCTCAAGGGTAAAGGAATCTTCAGAAATCGCCATGTTTACGTACACGCCATCCCATTCTTCCGTAATATCGATGCTCTCTGCAATCAATGTTCCATCGTTGGTAACGGTGCATTCAACAACTTCGTCTTGATATTCGCCTGGTTTGACATTGATGTCTGGGTCTTCGCTGCATTCCAATGAGATGCTCCCAACTATGCCTTGCGCAGAGGTAGGAAGCGGTAATAGGGACAGCAATAGGAACGCCGTAAAGAGCGCTACCAGAGTCCGACCATTGCCTGCCATGAACCTTCGATGCAGAAGGATTTGATGAATGTGATGGATGAATTTGAAAGAGATTTACTATTCTCACGCATCACCGTAGAGTGCATTCGGAACATCAACATGACATTTCCAAAGCATTTCTTCTTCCATACCTGCTTCCATCAATTGCTGAGTACGTTTTGGTACGGTTTTCGGACCAAGGACTGCACCAGGGCGTCGTGGATCATCCATGTAATCGGTTTCCAGCATGAAACCTGTTTGATTTTTCTGGTACGTTGCAAGCAATGGCTCGAGAGCGCCCTTACCAACAAGAACACTTGATGTGAGGCCGCGTGTGACTGATTCATTGATTTGAGGAGGTGAGTAATGACGAATCAATCGGTGCGTTGGAAGGTTCGCACGGGCAGCCATTTCGGATAAGTCACGATACGTCGATTCCAACTCACCCTCGACGTGAAGCTGCAGTGGTATCCCTTCTCGTGCAGCCATTGTCATCGTTTCTTCGAGGAGGAGGTTGGAGAGATTCCAAACCTCATCGGAAACTTCCCAATGCGGCCGACCGACCTCGCCAATTGCATGAGCTTGACCTTCTTTCACAAATTCGAGGGCCGCATCGATGCTGTCTCTGTAATTCTCACATGCCCGATCTCTACCCTTTTCACCGTCTTGCTCCATCCATCGGATAAACTGGTGTGCGAATGCTGCAGGGTGAGGTCCGAGAACAACACGCACATGGAGATCGTGCTCGGAACGTACTTTCTCAGCCATTGCAATGGTGTCTTGATAGGTGGCTCGATGTTCGTTGATGGACGTAGGCGGAGATGCAAAATCTGGGCAGTGTACAAGGACAAGATGGGTACCACCTACATTCTTGAAATCCTTTGCCGCGTCCAAAAACCGACCTTTTCTGTTTAGGTGGAAATGATTATCCAGAATCGGTCCTTTCCAGAGCCGTTGAGCATCAACCATGCTGAACCCTCAAAAACTTGCAATTCCGAGGTCTTTGAACTTCGATTGCCAGTAAACTGCGGCCATTGCTACCATCTTTGGATGCCGGCCGTCGGTGACCACACAACGTCCGTTTTCCCAAATGTGAAGAACGAGATCATGACGCTCATCATTGATGATTCCACAGTCAAGACGTTCATCGTATTGGCCCTCTCCAGCACCCAATTGACCAACAATGGATTCAACCTTGATTGGCGTATTGAAGTAAAAGGAGGCGATAATCGGGCCAAGTTCTGTTTTCAAACCTGAATCGTCTTTCCCGAGTCGAAGCAAGAGTTCCTTGGCAGCATCACGAGCTGCCTCGACACGATGCGTTCCATGGACAGTAATCCGTCCCTCTGGATCGATGACGAGTGTCGCTCTCGGCCTTCGCAAGGCTTTGATGACCATTTTCCCAACACGCTGTCCGTCAAGATGTTCAACGACAGCGTTCCCGTCGATTGGTTCAGGAGCAACGAAGCGAACGAGTTGATTCTCAACTGTAACGTCAATGTTGCCGCTCATCATTCCTCCTCCTGTTGTCCCGACGGCCCTGATGATGAAATAATCTCCTCTGGTTCAGGAGTGGAATTGAGCATTCCAAGAATTGCAGGGCGCCACGTCTGAACCATTGGCAGCAACAAAGTCGCTGCCTCACCGTGTTTTTCACGCTCTTTTGCGAGGGCGCCGCGTAGACGCTGCGCAAATCGCTTGTCTCTCGCATTTGAAAGAGAGGCGTTGATTCGTGATTCGGTTAAATCCCACCACGCTGCTGTTAGGACCGCAGCAGTCGCCATGTCTTTTGCAACGTTCTTGGGAGGAGGCACTGCATCAAAAATTCGAACCTTCACGGCCTTTCTCCACTTCTTTCCGATGCGGACCATGGAAAGCAATTTACGCCAATGCGTCGATGCTTTCGCCTCAAGTGTTCGTTGCTCTTCCCATGCTGAGTCGTCGAGTGCCGGTTCTATGCAATACACAGGGCGATTGTGTCGGAGTGCTAGACGATGCAAACGTCGCGGTTCAGGATCTGGGAATCGTCCGGTTTGTAGTTCATCGAGTTGCGTCAGATCTTCAATNAGAGCGGAATCAATCCCTCCACCCAAGATAGCCGATGCAAGATTAATCCCTGGTGATTCCTTTTCAGATTCTTCCTCAAGTACCCAAACATCTTCAATCTCAGGACCCTCAAGCAGGGCGAGTGCATGCCATTCCATTCGAGGCCTCAATGCCTGTGGATAAACCGTGGTTGGAAGCACTCCATGCAGGACGATCCTCCCACCATCTGGATCACTCCAGACAATGTCTTCCCATGACAACTCCACATTCAAGTGGCCACGTCCATCACTGGTTATCAAGCCAGTCTTGCAGGGAAGCGACATCCCAGCCTTGGTCGAAGTAGCCTTGGATTTCAGCCTGTGACCACTGTGGGAATTTTTGCATTGCTTCTGCCATTTGAGGCGACACATTCGCTGGCGGTGCAGAGGTTTCTTGCTGACCAGGTAATGTTGCGTAGGCCTTTTCTTCAGCCTCATCTTCGTACAGATATTCATCAACATCGTTGTTGCTGCGACGCACAACGACGAAACCAACGAGAACCAAGACGAGGATGAGACCGATGAGGATGACAATGATTAGCATCAGCGTGCCAGAATCGTCATTATCACTCGCAATCTTGACATTGAAACTATCTCCACTGCTGGAACCATTGTAGAGCAATTCGCCGGTCACATCATCAAAGACGAGGTAATACATCCCAGTGGTTGGCGTTACGAAGGATTCCAAAACAACTTCGACGTCGACTTCGCCATCGATTGGAATGAGACTCGATGTAATCGTCTGTTCTGTTACTGGGATCCCACCGTCAACAACCGACTGGATACGAAGCGTTGCCTCTCCCGCTTTGGAACCCGTGTTGACGACTTCAATGGTCAACGTCATTGAGTCACCAACTTCTGGCGAACGTGGCAAAAGATCGATTTCCTTGACGGAATAACTTGCTTCTTCGAAAATAAAGTTGTACATCGAGTTGTAACGAGCCTCACCAGAATAAATCGGCGCAATCGAACCGTCTCCAGTTGGACCTCCACCTAGAACAGCAGAGCCTGCTGAATCAGCACCTACGACCCAGAACACAACTTCGATGTTGTTGATTTGTTCCTGGGTTGGAAGTTCTTGGTCGACGGAAGGCCAAAGATCAACACAATCAGCGCTCGCCGCATATCCACCAGCAACCGGTGTCAATGAAAGCGGTGCACTAAGTGGATCAATGCCGTGAATTTGACCATAGAACGGCCAAGTGACGTCGTTTGTTGGATCGATGTAGAATTTCCATGCCACGGAGACATCGCCCTGGAACAAGGCTTCCTTCTCGTCGATTTGCATTGTAACGTCGATGCATCTGAAGTTGGAAGTCGAAACAGATTCTTCCAGAACGGTGCCAGCTTCATCCCTTGCTGTCCATGTGTTTGCTCGAACAGCAGGTGCGTTTGCGTCAACCTTGATTACGAAATCACCGCATCCGTAGGAAGTCGATGTAGCACAGGCGGCTTCCGTTGTATCAAGAGCCCCCTCAGGAAGGTTGACGAGTTTGAACTGGTAAGTGTATTCGTTCGTCGAGGTTGGAGCCGTGATGTTGATGTTGAATGCACCACCCTTGAAGGTATGATACGTTGGTTGTCCATCCTGTTTGGTTCCATCCGCACCACCAGCACCGTATGCGAAGTATTGAACGCCTCCAACTGTGCTTGGCTGTGCCTCCAACCGTGTGATTTCGAGCGTCAACTCCATCTCGGGAAGAATGTAAACGCTGTCCAAGATACCATCGATGTAGGCGTATTGGCCTTCGAAAGCGATCGTGTTTCCTGGGTAGACATAGCCCTCACGAACATCCGCAGTAATCGGTGGGCTGATGTCGCTAAAGAACGGTGTTATCATCAAATCATTCGCCTCATCGGTTCGAATGTCAAGTCGAATTCCATCGGAGTAGTACCACTGGGTAATCTCGGTTGTCGAACCGACAATCTTTCGCTTATCGTTTCCGTCCAAATCGGCGATTGAGATTACAGGAGAGGCGAGGCTTTGCAAGCCAACAATTCCCCAGTTAATGCGGATTGGTAAATCGAGATAGAACTCATCCGTAAACGGATTGACGAGATAATCACCATCCATCCGCAGCAACTGTGGACCATCGGAGTTTTCACCTTCAGGAACAATGGTGATGTGTGGACTGTCTGTCCACGCTGTCTCGTTACGAGGGAAGTAGTACAGTGTGAGGTCATCACGATCGTTGGTCAAATCCACCTGGATGTAATCGATGTCCCTCCAACCGTTTCGATCTTCTGCCTCAACAATGAGGTGGTATTCGTTTCCTGCATACATGGTTTGATTCCAATCACCCTCGTAGGATGGATGGTTTGAATTGAGCAATGGTCGTCCAGCAGAATTCTCAATGTTGAACTTGAGAATTTCTGGTGATCTGGAAGGCATCGAAGCGTACGTGACCTCATCTTCGAAAATGCCGAAGGATCCACCATCGATAGCGTTTCCAGCGAGGTCAAAGCCTTCGAGGAACATGCTCACACGCCCTACTGGGTCTTGCTCTTGGTTAGCCAAGTCGTTGTAATTGCCTGTGTAATTCGCCGTTGGATATGCTCCATCGCTCGTCAATGAAACCATGGCATACTCACTTTCATCAGCAACTCCATCGAGGTTTTGATCGTGTTGATACTCGACCCAATAGTAGAGATTGATCGTTGCTGGTAGGTCTTGGAAGTCCGTTACACCGACCTTGATGTATTGATTATTGGACGGAATAACCCAGGTATCGTCGACCAGACTTCGCCAATTCGATTCATAGTTCGGATCAACCTGTCCATTCAGTACCTTGACCGAGACAAGTTCAGGGGCGAATTGGTCAATCGTAAGGTTGAATGGAATTGCGCATGCATCATCTGGGCGATAAACCGATGTTGGACAAACGGTGTCACCGCCTTCGTAACCGGTTAATCGGAATCGATAGTAATGCTCACCAGCAGTGGTTGGACCCAAATCCATGGTCCAATCGAAATCGCCTCCAATTGTTCCTGTTTGGTTTGCAATTTCAGTCCACTCAAAGACAGGCGTTTCGCCGGAGCTGTTGATGCTTCGCTCCTCTACAACTGTGAAGTAACTCAGCGGATCTGGAGCTACATCGATTGATTCGAGTCGAACGCTACCGGTCATGCGGACGTAGCGGTTTGAGTTTCCGGCATCGAGATCTTGGCTAACCCCCTCTTCATTCAGAACCTCAAAGGAGGTAATTCCTGCATCGTTCTCGACTGCGTTTCCGCCAACCGGTGCCAAAACGATGGCGTCGGGCAATCCGTTCACGCCATTGTTTGCGGTCTGTCCGGCGTAAATACGGACTTCTTGCGTATCTTCCCAGACGTTGTTAACGGTAAAGCGCCACGTGATTTCTTTGCCTTCTGTAATGTCTGCGACAGACGAAGATTGCAGTGTGATGTAATTGTTCGAGTTCTCAACTTCAATAAATCCATTCAAGTCTGAGTACGACAATTCAATCATCCCTGTTGCAGACTCAAAGACGAGTGTGGCTTCTTGGAATGCCGAACCGGTCAATGAGGAAACCGTGTGTGTTGTGATGATTTCATAAATTTCTCCGTTTGGATAGAGACCGACAGGATTGCCAACAAGCGATGCTGTTGTGGCATAGCCGGGAGAAGTGGATACAGACAGGCTGGAGAATGAAACACCACCGCCGCTTTGTGCGTAAACTCCAATCGGAACGGTCGCATAGCCTGTTGTTGCGCTGGAGAGGGCAACACCTTGAGCAAGTTCCTTTGCGAAATTGGCATTGGTCGAAAGGTATTGTGTGACATCGTACACGACGTCGAGGCCTACCAAATCAATGGTCGAACCACTGGTTGCATTGAGGCTTTCGATACTGAATCGGAATTTCTTCCAGCCGTTCCCGTTTGCATCGATGTGTGCTGTTGGGGTCAGAGTGCTTTGCATCAGTGTGTTCAATGCTGAGGTTAGGTTCATTTCTTCTGGATACATCTCACTCGAGGCACGTGTAACGTTACCGATTTCTCCAAGACTCACCTCTTCCAAACCCGACATAAGTTTCCAAGTGAACCCTTCGTTGGTGTTTGTGGTCGAAACGATCTGGTTGTTGTCGAATCCGACTTGAGCTGTTTGAATCGTTGCGCCGACAGGAAGCATGAATTCACCACCATCGACAGAACCTGACAAACCGAGTGTGAGCGTGCGTGCGTGCGTCCCGTAGTGAACGTCGTTGGCGTCTTTTGAACTGATGAATTTGGTTTGACGTCCGAACATGTCGAACGCTGGTTCCGTGAATGCATACTCAACATCACCATCGTCGGCAACGTCAATCTGGATTTGCTCTGCGTGGTGAGCAAATTCAAGATCAAACCACATTCCACCAACATTGCAGGGGTTCTGATAGGAAAGGACGGCTGTGAAACCAAACGTTGAGTCTGGCAATCCAGTTGTTTCGCCGAGCGTGTACTTGACGTTGTTTTCAAGGGTGGCGCCGTACCCATCCATGGCCAGTGAGATCTCAGGTGCTTCGGCACAGTCGTCTTGAATGACAGGGGTAATCGATGATATTGGATAACTGAAGTGAGAACGATCCATTGGAGGGTTGTAGGAGTGGTCAGGAATTATTGGATTGTACATCATCAAATCCCCAAGCCCTTGCGCTGCCCAAACCCCGTCAACCGGTGGGTTCGCTGAAATCATGCTTTGGTTGAAACCTGTCCCGATACGGCTACCGATGGAAAAACCGTGAAGAATCGGTGTTGAAAGTTGATCAGGCCCCGAATCAAAATTAAATTTCAAATCGATTGTTGAGTATGTAGAGGAATTGATGTCCCACAATTCATGAATTGGTCCGACTAGACCCGACATNGCGTTTCCGTTGTTGTCTGTGACAATCTGACCCGTGAGCGAATCCAACACATCGATTGACAACACTGCTGTTGCGGTCGTTTCAGCTTCGACGGTCAAAAGACCATAGCCATTCGGGTGGTTTTCCCCACCTTGGACATTTGGTAGAATGTTGCGAACGCCCATCCATCCTGATTGAGGTAGAGTGCTTCCAAAGCGGAAGTTATCGATGTACCAGCCCGGCATCGATGTTGCATTGTAGATGTTGTAACCGTTTCCAGGAGTAACATCGTTGTATTCCAGTACAAAGCGGAGTTCGATGTAGTTCCCGCCGAAATCAGAAAGATCGATTTTGATGTTCGACCATCCGTCCTGATTGAAGGCTGAAATCGAAGTTCCTGCGAGGGCGTAATCGTTGAAAGAAACACCGCCGCAACGTCCATCAATTTTGCTTTGAGCACCTTGGTTACCCACCTGATAGTACCCAGAACCGAAGGATATACCCGATGAGTTTTGGATGTCGATGTCGATGTGTTCCCAGGGCGAGACCGCTGGGTCGAAGAACGCAGTTGGAGAGTATCGCATCTCAACGTAGGCACAATCTGCGTATCGATACAATGGGTTTGTTCCGGATGTTGCTAGTGTCATCAATTGGTGGAAGGAATCGAAGTACACGGACGGGTCTTTCACCGCCGAACTAGAGGTGAGGTCGAGTGTTGGCGAAAGGAGCATTTCTTTGAATGCAGCGCCGTTGTTGTCGTCGGTGTAATCATTGTCATAGAGTCCCGTACCCCAGCAATCGCTGCCAGAAGCGCAGTTGCTTGGCACCACCACACCACCAAACAGAGAGCCATGCTCCCATGGGGCACCGGACTGCAGAGGCGGTGTTGTACCATCCATGAATCCAGCCATGTCACCTTCGAAATCAGTAAGGATTCCTTCCGCCTTGAGCGAAACAGGAGTTGAGGTGGAACCATCCTCAAATTGGAATTCTTCAACCNCCGAGAAGGAGGTTGTTTGACCGTTGAAATTTGGATTCCATACCCTTGGCATGGTTTCGGTATCGATTCGTGTGTGCGCACCATGAACCGCCGGGTCTGAACTGACCGCCATGCTCGCACCGGTAATCGATTCGCCCACAGGCAAATCGATTGAACCATCAACGTTGTTTGAGTATGTTGAAGCGTCGTTGAGAAGAACATCAACTTCGTCTGATCCTGAACTGAAATTGTCGATGCTTGCACCACTTGCAAGCGGAGTTAGAATCATCAACATCACGAGGAAAAGCGCAATTTTTGTCCGTTGGTTTTCATTTGGCATGGTGTCACCTAACATATCCGTATCAACACTTGACTAAAACTTCGTCGCTCCTGCGTCCATCTCGGCTCATGTTCAAAACAAGATAAATCAACGACCATTCTCTATTCTAACGCTAAGGGTTCATATCATATGGAGGCGTGCGAGAGACATGAAACCGTTCTCGACAGAACCAGTTACCTTAATTGAAGAAGTATTTCCACAGGATACAAATTCTTACGACACATTATTTGGAGGTCGACTGCTTTCGGTCATGGACAAAGCTGCAGGTATTGCATGCTCCAAGTTCGCTCACCGTGAGTTTGTCACCATTTCCATCGATACGCTTACGTTCAAAGCCCCAGCTCGACAAGGAGACCTAATCGAGGTAACCGGCAGAGTTGTTTTCACCAGTACACACACCGCTGGCGTGAAGGTAACCGCATGTGCAATGACAAAATCAGATTGGGAAACACGCGTCATCTGTGAAGGCTATTTCTTCATGGTAGCCATCGATTCCATGATGCGGCCAATTCCAATCCCACAACTAGATCCAGTCACTGAGGATGAACAAAAGGAATGGGCGATTGCTCTAGACATTCGAAACAACATGTTGTCGAAGCGGAAATCCAAACAAGAGGATTGATGAAAGAAGGTTTGGTGGTGGATGCATGCCCGTCCTGAACATCGCAATGGTTGGAAGCGATGAGCTTGCAAGAGAACTTGCCAAGCCAACCGATCAGCGTGACGTACATACCTACGTTCACAAAGAGAGCGTCGATGGTCAAGCACGTATTCTCTCGTTAATTCGTCCTGCAAAATACCCAGAACGTCTGCGCCCGCTGCTGAATGCTCTTTCTGCAGCTCGAGCGGGTTTGATCGAAGTCAATGCGATCGATGCAACCCTCGGTGAAGCCTTGGTTGCATTTTCGAGTGCAGGAATCGAACACGGCGTTGCTGTCATTGCACCCCCTCAAGGTGAATGGATTGACGAGGAAATGGTTCGTACTTTGTTTAAGCAAGCCGGCCTCTCGGGATGGACATTTGAACAAGCAGATGGAATTGAACTCCGGAATGCATTTTTCATGATCATGGACAACGTCGCTGAATTGTTGGCATCGATTGAAGAACAACCGCTTGTGGTTCCTATCGACCAGCATTTCAACGTCAAAGGCATCGGATTGGTTGCCATTGGCTACGTACAATCAGGTGTTGTCTCGGTTCATGATGACGTCGCAATGTTGCCACATGGAGGCACAGGCTCGGTGAAGTCCTTGCAGGTCATGGACGATGATGTTCAGCGCGCCGGAGCAGGTGACAGAGTCGGTATTGCTCTTCGAAATGCCAAAGAGGAGAGTCTCTCTGGTACGTGCTTAATCGTTCACCCCGAAATTGAAGATAAAAAAACAAACACATTCCGCCCGCTTGCCCTGGAAGCACACATTGTCTCATCGATGACAATGACCGTTTCACCCTTTCAAAAGAAACAACTTGAGGTAGGTGATGTCGTTCACGCATCAATCGATTTACAGTTCAATGTTGGTCGAGTTGAATCCGTTCAAGAGGGTGCCTTTTCAGTTCGATGGGAAACTCCACTCTTGCAACGCATCGATGATGCCCCTCCCGTTCTCATCGCTCAACTTGATTCAAAACCGAGAATCATGGGGAGTGCACTCCTCCGCAAAATCGAATGATGCGGCGCAGTTTGAGTGAACTCGGAACGATTGTCTGAGGCATCTCCAAAGGGGATGCATTGATAATGGGTGACTCAATCTGTAAGACGGGATGCAGACAAGAGGGCGCAACGAACGCCTTGCGGAGTCTGGGGAGAAAATGGTTCTCCACGGCCTGCGCGTGGCTGGCGAAACCGGTCGAGCGAGAGCCAGTCTAGGAGAGAACAGACTTTCAATTGAATTCAAAAATGGAAATTGCATCGATATTCGATACGATAGAATTGTTCGAATGCAGCACCATAACACCACACTCATTCCAAGCTGGGTTGGTTTCATTGGCCTCTGTTTTCTTTACGCAGCTTGGCGAGTAATTACACCACCGAATTTACGCCTGTTGGGCCTTGGAATAGGAATCTCAATGATCTCGGGTTGGGTCCTTACCAAACGCCCAACACTCACNTTAGATACAGAACTTGGCGATTGCCACGTTCTGCACGCAATTGATTCACGTCTTCTAAAATTGTCAACGATGATTCAACGTATGAACGATGGTTTGACACTCGAAGAAGCTCGGATTGGTGTAGATCTTCTAAATGAGGACGCAGAATTTCCTCGTCACGCAGCCCACGTTGCTGCTCAAGCCATTCCTGCCCCAGTTCAGGATCTAGCACCGGCGAGAAGTCTGACAAATTTTCTCGGAGAGAAAGCGCTCGAGCATGAAGAATTTGAAATTGATGAGGTTCTACCAAGGTGGGCAAAAGACACCATGAATCAAGAGCATGTCCTTGTTGATGAATCTGAGCCTCAGCAACACGGAATCATTGCGCGAGGAATTGCAAACGCTGGGACTCGTAGGGGCCATGTCAGTCCATTGGACATGCATCAAAACCCGGGCCCTGGTCAGCTGCCAGCCACGCACTTCTCGGGTGACACACCGCTCCCAGTCCCAATGCATCAACCGACGATGAGTTCATCACAAATGATTCAGGAAGCACGTGGAGTCGTCAGAGAACCCAGCTCGCTTTCACTGACACCCACTCCGACGAGGCTTCTCCCAAGTTTCGTCGGCCCTGATGGAGCCCACATCCCTTCAACCCCAGATGCCTTTTCCTCCCCAGACCTGCCGTTGTTCGATCCAGAGTTGGTGGATGAACAAGAAGCTCTTTCTCTTGTTGAACAAGGATTGATTCAACGTAGCGGAGCCAGCGCTGAAGCATCGGGTTTGGGTACGACAATCCGTCGAAATTCGAGAGGGGAAAGAAAGCGGCTACAACCTAGGACCTCTCCGAAACGTAGGATTGCAAGCACTCGTCGGCAATCCGATGAGCAACCCCTGCGTAGATTTTCCTCATTGCGGAACAAAGTCCGTGGTTTAATCGAAGGATTAAGCGAGCAAGGGATTGATGATGAACTCATCGAAATAATGGGTGAACACATCGCTGAGGAGGACAACCATGTTCCATCATCGTTCAGTTCTCTTACGGAATCACAGGAAAATACACCGGTGCAAACCAGTCAACTTGGGCTACGACGACTCAGTTGACATCCCCGAGATTGAACAATAATCGAACAATCGANTTTCATAGGATTCTTCTGTCATCGATTCGAGNCCCTCGATGCCAAAGCCCTCAAGTGTAAAACTCGCAGAAACGGTTGCGTGAATCAGTGCATTACGGAGTTCATCCATTTCAATAANNCCTTCTCCAGCAGCGAGGCAGGCTGCCAGCGTACCAGCAAACGTATCACCACAACCGGTTGGATCAAAAACAGAACTTGTTGGGTATGCGGGCAAGGCCATCAACATATTTTCATGCAGTGCAAGAACACCGTGTTCGCCTTTCTTGACAATGAGCGTTGGAATGGATGCCATTGACTGTACATCNTTTGCTGCCTGCACGAGGTTATCTGTANCGGCGAGCATCATCGCCTCTCCATCATTGATGACGACGATGTCTACGCGCTTCATTGCTTGAATCAATTCATCGCGAGCGATGTTAATCCATAGATTCATGGAATCGAGAATTGATGCACGTGCGGGAGTGGATTGATCAAGGACGGAAAGTTGAACNGAAGGGTGGAGATTTGCGCAAAATATGATTGTCGAAGTGGTCCCGTGGTCAGGTACTTTTGGCTCAAACGTCTCAAACACGTTCAGGTGTGTCTCATGCGTTTCGGCTTGGGCCATGTTCCCATGATAAGATCCTACCCAATGAAAGGTCGATCCTTCAACGACTTCCAGACCTGTCGTATCCAGTCCTGCATTGGAGAAAGTAGCAAAATCCTGGTGTCTGAAATCAGTGCCGACCACACCGACAAGACCAATTCTTTCTAGATTCAGTCGCCGCTGATGAAAAGATGCTGCTAGGCCAGCATATGTCGCAGAACCACCCAGCGTATTGTGAGCCGATCCTTGAGGTGATGTGATGCTATCGTAAGCAATACTTCCAACGATGAGGACGTCCATATCGTCACTCTCACCAATCATCCGAGGAGTTCTTGATGCATGTCGATGTACTGAATCGTAATATCACCGTTCATGAAATCTTCCTCATCCATAATCCTTCGATGAAGTGGAATCAAGTGTTCAACACCCGTGATGACAGTTTCATCCAACGCTGTCCGCATGCGTCGAATAGCATCCTCACGGTTATGGCCCCAAACAAGGAGTTTCGCTAAGAGCGAGTCAAAGCATCCCGGCATCTCGTATCCAGGGTGAGCATGGGTGTCCACTCGTACCCCAAATCCTGATGGGAAATGGCACTCCCATAGACGCCCCGGGCTTGGAATAAACTCAGCAGGATCCTCTGCATTAAGTCGGCATTGAATGCTGTGACCCCGCCAAGTAATCTCCTCCTGCTTGAGAGGTAGGGCTTCCCCTTGAGCGACACGTATCCCCAATTCAACCAAGTTATGACCCGTAATGAGTTCCGTCACTGTATGCTCGACTTGAACGCGAGGATTGACTTCAAGGAAGTAGAAATCTCCGTTTGCATCTCGTAAGAATTCGAAGGTTGCTAGCCCTTTGTATCCAACGGATTCTGCTCCTTTGCAAACCAGCGTTCCTATTTCATGCCGCTTTTCCGGCGTTAGCCAAGGCCCTTCCTCAACAAGTTTCTGATGTCGACGTTGAATGGAACAGAATCGCTCACCAAAATGAATTGCATTTGTTCCATCTGCGAGGACTTGGAATTCAACGTGTTGAGCACCTTGAATGTACTTCTCAACAAAGACACGAGCGTCCCCAAAAGCAGATTTCGCACGTGACTGACAAAGCTTCAGTGCGCTCTCAAACTCGTTTTCCTGTTCAACGATTTGCATACCAATTCCACCGCCTCCGGCCGCTGCCTTGATGATGACAGGGTAACCGATCTCGTCTGCGAGTGCAGATGCAACCGATGCTTCAGAAATCGGTTCTGATGAACCTTTTGCGGTCGGTAACCCAGCAGCCTCCATTGCTGCTCGAGCCTCGATTTTGTCTCCAAGCAGTGTAATGACATCAGCACTGGGGCCAATAAAGGTGATTCCTTCTTCTTCAAGTCGTTGAACAAACCCTGCATTTTCTGCAAGGAAACCATACCCAGGGTGAACTGCATCGCAGCCCATGTCTTTCGCTGCTTGGACTACTGCTTCGATGTCCAGATACGCATCCAGTGGGTTGATCACATCTCTGAATGTTGCGTCATCTGCAAGTTGAACCGGCAGCGATAATCGGTCTTCTTTCCCGTAAATGATTGCCGCTTCGATTCCCATGTCTCGTAAGGTACGCATGATACGAAGCGCAATTTCGCCACGATTCGCAATCAGGACTTTCTTGAAACCCATACCCTTTTGCACAGCGAGGCACTCTATGAGGAAAGCGGTTGGCAGGATTGACAATAATCAAGTCGCCTACCGCTCAATCTCGTGTGTGAAATAAGCCTTTGACATTGATGACAATTTAATCCATCTCGTGTGAAAACGTAATGTCGAGCCTGTCCGCGAGACATTCCCTGTTCTCGTAAGAGATCGTACAAATCCTTGTCAACGGTTACGCCCCGTTGGTCATACGCTAACCTTGTTGTCGATATTGCCGACTCTGCAAATTGGAGTTGTTCTTCTGACGTTAGAGAATTGAGTTTTCGAGTTGGGTTAAGGCCAGCATGGAACAATATCTCGCTTCTCAGGTAATTGCCGACACCTGCCAAAAAGGACTGATCGAGGAGGAGATGACACAATTGCCGACCTCCGAATTTTTTGTTTTTCACTTGTTCCAGCACGGACGATAATTCAACATCTTCGTCAGCAACATCTGGGCCTAAGCGAGCAATGTATGGATGCTGTTCGATTTCCCATGGTTCGAGCAATTCAATGTCTGTAGCAGACCATAAACATGCAATGTGAGTCTCCGTTTGCAGTTTGATTCTCAACGAACGATTGGTTTTCCGTTCTTTGCTCGAAACCTTACGTACAGTCCAGCGGCCGTAGAGTTGATTATGGCTGTAGAGAACATCGTCACCAATGTGGATTAACATGGCTTTTGAACGTGCTTTCACTCGTATGACTTCTTTGCCGAGAAAACGATGCTCTTGGCCTCGAATCGTAGCATACGGACATTCGACGTGCGTGATGATTTGTCCTTCAATGGCATTTCGGATGTTGTTCGCAGCCCGGTGGATTTCAGGGCCTTCAGGCATGTCCATCCCCTCCGGGTACAGGTGTTTAAACAGGTGTTTGAGTTTGCACAATCATGCGCAAGCGATGGACGGACGAACGTCGTTTGCAACGTGAGCAGGCCGATTGGATTGTTGGTTTCCTGAGAGAGAACGGTCCAAAAACCACAAGAGAAATCATCCACGCTATGAAAAGACAGGGGATACCGGTTCAAGCCCACATTATCTCAAGGGCCCTTCGGAAATCTCCTTTCGTAGTTTGCGTTGAAAAGATCGAAATCGATGGACAACAGCAATCGGTTTGGGCCTTCCAAGTTGATGAGGATAATCAGTAAACGTCACGCAAGTAACGCTTTTGTTCCTTCATCATGGTCTTCTCAATGAAGTGTGTAGCATCTGCTTCTGACATTCCACCGTGTTCCATTGCGATTTCAATCAAAGCTCGATGGACGTCCTTTGCCATGTATTGCTTGTCACCACAAATGTAGAAGTAAGCACCGTTTTCAAACCATTCCCATACCTCAGCACCGTGTTCTTTAAGTCGATGTTGGACGTAAATTTTCTGTTCTTGATCTCTTGACCAAGCCGTAGTAAATCGGTACAGATTTCCACTGTCGAGCCAGCCTTCGATTTCGTCTTTGTAGTAGTATTCAGTTTTTTCAGATTGATCACCAAAGAATAACCAATTTCGACCCGGTGACTTATCGTGAACCCTTTGTTCCATGAAGGCTCTAAATGGAGCAATACCTGTTCCGGGGCCCACCATGATGATGTCCGTGTTTTCATCNTCNGGNAGGATGAACGATTTTGTTGGNGACATGAAAACTCCGACATCGGTTTCGTTCACAACAACCTCATCAGCCATGTACTGCGTNCACAGNCCTCCTCGTTGNCGGTCGTGGTAATTGAAACGAACGATTCCAACGGTTAGTTCNACAAANCCAGGGTGAGCATCGTGAGATGAAGCAATTGAATANAGACGNGGCTTNAGTCGATCTGCNAGTTCAAGAAATTCTTCTGGNGTGTACTTTACGTTGAATTCACGCATGATGTCGACGTAATCACGAGTCCATAGGTAATCTTCNATGGNTTTTGCATCTGCAACGATCGCTTTGACNTTTGAAGCAGGGTCNTCTGAAGGCAAGCTTGNATTCANTCCTGGTGGTAAATCACCCTCAGCTGTGCTCGACCAANCCATGTTGTCGCGACTACGCTTTACGATGTTCATTGAGATGGNCATTCCTGATGAGACGATTTTGTCGGTNANAGATTGAACGAATTTCTTGTTTGCCATGTGTACTTCATAATCCTTCTTCAGAGCAGAATAAAGGTCCTTTTCNCCCTTGTGNGATTCAACNGTTTGTTCTCGATCCCATCCTTGAACTTCAAGAAGTTCTTCAACGATGTGGGGTGGGTTCTCCGGCAACACNCCGAGGGCGTCGCCGACTTTGTAATCCAGNCCTGAATCTCCAAGAGCGAAGACGATGTGACGAGTTTCTTTTCTCGAACCTTCTCCGTTGAGAACGTACGATTCCGTAATTTTNGAATTGTAGGGGTTTTTTGCAGACCANTTACTCATTGTTTCACCTCAGCGCTTGCGACGTTTTTTNCCAATTGTGNCCNACTTATCATCATTCTCTTACNCCCATAGACTTGCAACACAGGGTTGAAAGAGTGGATTGTTGAGGAGAGCCTATGACCCACGAGGTGAGAATGCTCGGTACAGGTAATGCNTTCTTACCNCATCTTCGTCATCANTCTTTCCTCATTTTCGATGGGAAACACATCATCGATGCACCNCCNACNGCACTGTTGNGTTTACGACGNGCGGGGATNTCACCTGCAGACATCGANACNATCTTTGTTACCCANCTTCATGGNGACCACGTTTTTGGCTTGCCTTTTCTTTTGCTNGAAAANAAGTANATTTCAGACCGAGANGGTNANCGGCCGCTTACNATTGTNGGCTCGGTTGGTGTTCGNGAACGCCTNCNTCAATTATGCTCNCTTGCATTCCCNGGAAGTCTCGATGATGCNTTGGATAACGTTCGGTTTGTTGAGACCGATTCTGGGACNATCGATGGTTGGGNCTGGGAACGATTTCGTGTGCATCACGTNGATGCNGTNGACCCATTCGGCTATCGTTTCCAACACACAGATGGATGCTCNTTTGTTCATTCAGGCGACTCAGGTCCNTGTGANAATCTTGAAAATGCCATACANCGNTCACAACTTGCTGTGGTTGAGATGGGGTTCCCGCAATGGGTTCCNTCCGATCATCATCACAAACCNGATGATATCCAAGCGCTCGCAGAACGCCAGNCCGATGTCACGCTCCTCATCACGCACACTTTCATNGACTCNCAAAATTCNCAACTTGACCCCNTCTTGACAAAATCGCTCCCAGACCACCCGAAAAATGTTCATCACCTNGANGACGGGGACACTTGGATTTTCCAGAATACGGCATGGATTTATGTTGAAAATTAAGATATTTTTTGTTNGNTAATAAGGAAATTTCCTGAAATCAGTCCACTGAAATAAAATCCTCTTTNCTNNANGAANAAAGGGCTTCAATTATTTTCAACGGACATCCTTATGAGGGGGACTCGGACTCANGCAANTTNTCCCGATGGNTGAGGTAAGCCCCCCTCAACTATGGGTATATAATGGAGGTCAANAAATGAAGAAAAACATCTTCGATAAATTGCTCTCCAAGCAAAGTTTGTTTACAAANAAGGANATNCTTCACCACAGTNANCGGCCTNTTGTCATGCCTCACAGAGAGAAAGAAATCGAAAGGATTGCATTCAANCTTGTCGAAGCNCTCAACGGGCAGATNCCNTCCAACATGATTCTCTACGGCGTGACAGGGGCTGGAAAAACAGCNGTGACNCTCCANGTNACCAATCTNCTNNAANAAAAGGGCGAACAAATGCGTAGAGANATTACACCGGTCATCGTNAATTGTCGACAAATCGACACNCAATACAGAGTTCTCTCACACATCGGAAACAGCCTNCTTGAAGACCATGAAATCGATGAAATTCCCTTCACAGGTTGGCCAACNGACCGGGTNTTCAAGGAACTCGTCCGACGAATGGATTCAAGNAAAGGTGTTTANGTCATCGTTCTNGACGAAATCGATCATCTTGTNCGAAAAGCNGGCGATGACCTCCTNTACAATCTCACAAATCTGAATTCCTTCCTCAACGAGGCTCGGGCCTGTGTCATCGGCATNTCCAATGACCTCAAATTTACAGAATTCCTTGACCCNCGTGTTCGCTCNAGGCTTGGNCAACAAGACATCCTCTTTTCGCCCTATGATGCTGAACAACTCAAGGATATTCTTCGNCAACGAGCAGATGAATCCATCGNACCCGAAGTNGTTTCAGAAGGCGTAATTGCNCTCTGTTCTGCCTTTGCAGCGCAAGAACATGGCGATGCTCGATGTGCACTCGATCTGCTTCGTGTTTCGACTGAAAAAGCTGAACAACTCGGAGATAAGAAAGTCGAGCAACACCACGTTCGAATGGCTCAACATCAAATTGAAGCAGATCANATCGAACCGGTCATCTCAGACCTTCCAACNCAACAAAAACTTGTCCTTGCTGCGGTTCTTATCAACGAACGTAACGGNTTAAAAAANATTCAAACAGGGCAACTGTACGATGTCTACGATCAAGCATGNTCCTATCTCAACCTCCCATCGCTCACCCANCGAAGGATTTCTGGTATTATTGCAAATTTGGACATGCTTGGGTTGATTACTGCTCGAACACGGAGCCGCGGACGATACGGTCGTTCGAAGGAAATCAATTCCTGTATACCAAGCAACGTTGAGACCCAAGAAATCATGATTAGCGCTGATGAAAACATGCGAATTGTCTTCAACAATCGCTACCGACAACAACGCCCGCTNTGATTCGTTGTTCTTATATGGCAAATGGAGGTCGGCAAGTCCATGAGCAGCGAAGAAACCACCCAGTCNGGTGGATTGGCAGACATCTTCCTCAACCCGTCAGCGACCCTCTCAAAGTGGTATGTTGCTGTTGGTGCATGGGGTCTTGTGCTCGCTGTGCTCAACATGATGGGACAAATCCACCCGACTTACCGCGTCTCCTGGGGTGGACTTCTCACCTTCGAAGCACTTGCTGATGCATTCGGCAACAAGGACGATGCTCCTTTCTTTGTGATAGGTGACGGTGTTTTCATTGCTGCATGTCTTGCTCTTCTCGGTCTNGGGCTGCGTTCACTCAACGACCAAACNGAGNATGGCCTNGCNGGATTTGCNCGCTCCCTCGTTCTCAACGANACATGGCCTGCATTGGTCGGTTCAAAAGGAGGATTGATGCGTGCTGTTGGNGCTTGGTGCCTCNTTCTAGGATTCGGATTCTACATCGCTTACGGNGTCATGTACACTGGATGGATCGATGTTGGTGTTTACTCNGTNTCAATCACACTCGTAGCATTCGGTTTTGCNCTNAACGCAGCAAGTCGAGCACCACCCGGTGATGAGACTGTAATGTGATCAGCCAAACAACCGTCTGTGACCGTTCCGAGCAANAAGNGCATCGAAGCAGCCAAGCNCNAGGCCTTGCCACAGTGCAATTGACCACCTTAGAACNAGGACNCGGACGGATATTGCAAGAACAAAACCCCNTTTTCCACCGTCTTTCCTCATACTTCGAGTGATAACNCCNANTGGACCTCGCCACAACATCACCTCGATCAACACACCNAGCATTAATCCACCCAAAGCCAACTGAGTTTGCCATAGATCTTGCAGTGATTNATCNGTTGGAAGTTTCAGAAGCAACGGGAGTAAACTCAAGAGCATCAACAATGCNATTGGNAAAATCGATAGCGCNATCCCAGCACTTCCNATAAANTCAAANCCTGGTCCTANACGTTGGTNTGAAGGGTAATGCCGAACGATCCGNACNTGTGCACGAGCATCACGTCGTCGCTTGTGCAANAAACGGCGAACNCCNACTTCAGGTACGTGNGAAACGAGTGCATCAGGAGCGTAAACGATNCTCCCNCCTGCNTTTANNAGTCGAAGNCTNACCTCCATATCTTCTGCATGNTACCAGTCTGGATCAAAACCTCCAACNTCGATGAGGGCTTGGCGANGAAACATCGAACATGGNCCATTGGCCAACGAGGTTCGTCTNGGNCGACTTCGATATTTCGANGCAATTTCAATTGCACGGAAGCGACTCACGATGTCGGTATGGGTTTGAAAAATCGTTCTTCCCGTAACGGCAACAATGGTCTCATCACCAACAGGGACGTTCGCAACAAGCAACTGTTCAATCCAGTCNCGTTCGGGGCGTACATCGATATCAGTGATTGCAACCCAANCACCCTGAGCTTCCTGAAGTGCAANCATCCGACCTGCAGCTAACCCTAGAGCATCCTGTTGAATAATCGAAATTCGAACATCTGACTCTGCGTTTGATTGCTTCCATTGATCCATCAAGGCTCCCGTGGAATCAGTCGAACCATCGTTTACAGCAATGATTTCCAGAGGCCGATGCGTTTGGGCGTGTATCGCATCCAGACAGTCCTCGACCCAATGCGCTCCGTTTCGTGCACAAACGGTTACCGTGACAAGTGGCTTTTCATTCATCCTTCTGCCTCAAAGTGAACAAGTAGATTCCTCGCACGATGCTTTGCTTCCAAATCCAAGATGCGCATAACCACGCCTTGGCGGGGTTGTCCATAGACGACAATCGTACCGAGTGGAGCCGCAGCAAGGACAAACATGGGTGCGAGATCCTCTTCTCCATCAACCTCGATAAGAACCGGCTCATCTTGTTCCAAAGACCAACGAACGGAATCCAATAGAGCAGGAGTTAACTGGCTAGGAGGATTGACCAAACTCCTGCTCAGTGCAAATTGTTCGGATTGAACTTGCAAAGATACGTCCAACGCTTCGCGCTTGGTTTGGCCATCAATAAACGCAACATCCGGAAGGATTCCCATGTCCATTAATCCCTTGACGGTTACATCTCCAACTGCGATAAGTGCCCCATGATTTGGTGGTAGTGCTTCCAACATTGCGCTGAGAGCAACCTCTGGGGCGTCCTCGGGCCCTTCAAACAATTCCCCCATTGGCGTCTTGAATTCGTCATCCAAGACTTCGGGCATTCGCAGAATCTTTCCTTCGTATGATGGCGGAATCCACGGGTGACCATCTTGATCGATGAGGCCACGTCGAATTCGGCTTGATGACAAAATACCTCCGAGTTCGTCGTTGAGGTGAGGGGCCTCTAGAATTGATAAGGGAGGGAGGCCATTTTCATAACGGCGTTCGTTGATTTGGTGGCACCTTGGTATCGTTTCAATGGTCGCAACAATGCTGTCGGCTGTTCGATGGCTCGGAGCAGGACCGTGTACATCGTTCAAAACATGGACTTCATATCTGTGGAGTGCTGCATCACCCAACCAAGAAAGCAGTGCGTCCATTCGATCATCAAGAGGTTGAATCCAGTGGTCTTTTGACTGAGCCATCTCGTCATTTGTAACGTGAACTTCGATAAAATCTGCTTGCCGTAGTGCAGTTTGAATCAACAATTGATGCCCTGCGTGGAATCGATCAAACGTTCCACCGATGAGACATCGACGGAAAGAACGGTTCGCTTCCATGATGACTTGCTGAAGCATGAAGCCTTTGATGACATCGCTTCAAACGATGAAAAATATGAGAAAAGCTGTGCCCTGATACCTAACGGCCTTGTTCATCGTTTCCTCGAAGGCCTGACCCTCGGTATCAGGGCGTACTGTAGAGCCGGTCGGTTGTCTCGATTTCATCCCGAAGTCGATCGAGGACCCATAGTCCAGCCCGGGTTTCCGCTTTTGCACCGGAATTCACTCCCCGAAGGGTCCTCCCAGTCTTCGATAGCGGACCGTATCATTGGTATCAGACTTCATTGCAATTTCACAGTAGCTCAGGCTGATGTTGCACGTACGGCAAACTCCCGTCCGCCATATACCATTTCAATTCATCGGCGTTCAATGCATTCGTTGCAACATCGCTCTTCCAATCAAGAGTTTTGAAATTTCATCGTGGCCATCGAGAAGCTGTTCCATCGAAAAATCAGGCCATGTCTCAACATCGCAGGTCAACCAACCGACCAATGGATGCAGACGGCCTTTGTGGACCGGTCCGTTTTGCTCCATGCGCTGAATCATGTCATGAACATCCATGAGAGCTGCAGTACCCGAACCATCAGGGACCATTAGGAGATTCAGTTTCAAATTTGTTCGTTCAACATAACCAGCATGCTGTCGGGCGTGACCAGGCAAACCCAATGATTCTCCTTTTGGTCTGAAAATTAAGGCGGGCCAGGTTTTCGGGTGGTGTGCCAACCACTCTCGTCCTGCAGCAGTAGAAAGTTGGGCATCCAGCCAATCCAAGGCCCAGGTCGACCACCACTGTTCCGGAAGAACGTTAATGCACGTGCGCATGAGATCCAACTGAATTGGAGCCCTCTCATCAAGGATGTCGAGCATTTCGGCCCATGTTCGCAAAATCGAACCTCGCGGATGAACACGCGCTCCTTTGAGGAAACGTTGCAGAAGGGCGGTTTCATCCTCAGTGAGNGGCGCAGTTCGATCAAACAATGCNCTCAAAACCTGTTCTTCGTCATATGGGGCATCCAACCAAACCGTTGCTGCCAACGGTAAAATGGATCTCAATTCATGACCATGCCTTTTCTTCAAAAGCAAAAGAACATGAGCAGCGACTGTTTTGTACGCCTCGGTTTCAAGAAGAGGAACCAAGTCCACCAGCAATGAGGAATTGGAATCAAAGACATGCATGATGTGTCTTGCAGCCTTCTGTTTCCACATTGTATCCGTCTGCGTCATTGCCTTGACCAGTGAAACAGCATCCAATGCCTCAACAGAAATGAGGTCGACCCAGCCATCAGGGAGAACATCGGCTATTCGCTTCCAACGTGCAGGTCGTTCAGATTCGGGGCTTGCAATCCACGCAGCAAGAGGGTTTTCTCTCTCAACCAAATTGGAAAAGTCTGAATCACCTTGGGGATACATTCGCATTGCTTGGCGAATTTGATGTCGGGCTTCAATCAATTCAGCCTCCTGACTGGACAAAACGGTTTCATCCAAACCCCCTGATTCAAACCATTGACGAAGTTCTTCCGCGTTGGCTGGTATTTGCTCCCTAGTAGCCTCAGGCTCGGAGCGCGAAATCGCGCGTTTTAGTCGTACTGTGAAGGCATAGGATTCCTGAGGGCGGTACGAAATTGTGGCGAGTTCATCCGTTGAGACAATCGTTGCTGTTTTGCTTGAAAATTCGATTGCCTCACCGCGAGATGTGATAAGCGCTCGGCACCTTCCCGAGGCAAGGAGCCGTTCCATCAAGGCTGGGTCTTCCAATTCCGCCCAGAGCCATTCAACCACCATGTCAAAGCTGGTCGATTCTAGCATCCATTCAACTATGCATGTCGCACCGTGTTGTGAGATGCCCTCCAACAAAACAACGTCGATTGCATTCGAATGCTCACTCCACGTCCGCTCACCAAAATCTGCAAGCAAATCTCTCCGCAACTTGAGGTTGGGTTGTTTCCCACGGCCTGAGATCAGCCAACGGGTCAACGAACGCAAACGAGTTTTCCGTTTCGTTGGAGACAATCGTGGATGTCGCTTTTTCATCCAAGGGCCAAGGATGTCAATTGGAAGAGAGCGATGATTGGAAAACGACAACGACTCAGTCATCAATTGAGCCCGATTTCCCAATGCAGATACCAAAAGCGTNCGGTCAACNGAGGATGGTAGGTGTGCGTACAAACCGTGTTCAGGCTTGACTGTAAAGGGCGTACCAACGACTTGCCCNATNGTGTGTTCGCCGATGTTCAATTGAGATGGACCCTCGACCTCCTGTGTCTTCAATCGAATCCAGGTACCGTTCGCNACACCCCACATATCGGATTGATTTAGCAAACGAAGTCTGAGAATGCCTATTGTTTCTGTTTGATTGGTAAATGCGGTCAGCGTACCCTCGACTGGCATCGAAGGGGCCGAAGTAGGTTCAAATGTTGAGAGGGAAATCCATTGGATTGACGCACCTCGTTGAACAGCCCATAGCCCCCCTGCTTTTCCACTGGAAGCAGAACCGCTGTTTTCCTCCATCAATTCCGCTCTTCTGGGAAGTGAAATTAATTTTGAAGGCGGCTTTACCAGAACACCGAGAACAACGCTTGAATTATCATTTGATAGAACCACAGCATTTGTTCCAGTGGGTATTGAGGTCCCGTGTTTTTTGACTCGCTCGATGAGATCTTGAAGCAAGTGCTCTGCTCCAGAAGGCGTTAATCGATGGATTGCTCCGCGTATTGACGCGTTTTCATCTCTTTGTACCTCACCCAACTCTCTCAATTGGCGCATNGCAAGTGAAGCATGAGGCATGGCTATGCCCAAAACGCTGGATGCTTGCGAAACCGTTCCACCCCCATCGAGAAGCCAATCAAGTATACGTCGCTGATAACGACTGCGAATGGTTTTCGTTGGCATGATGAGTCACTTTTGTTGTACTGAAAAGGGGCTCCTTTTTATTTGTTACCTATAAACAGCATATTTAGTTACAAATAGTTACGAGTTTCCTGTGGAATTGTGAGATTTCACTTACATCAGCAATCCACACGTGTAAAAATTACACTACTTTTCGTCATTAATGGTAACCAACTCGTCATTTGTTGGAGGAACGGTTATATGAGTGGCCTCGCTCCTTGAGTACAGCGACATCGCAATCGAGCGGTAAGCGAAAATCAGAGGAGGACAAGAACATGAAAACTGTACGCATACGAGAAAAAATCAAGAAATTCCTAGGCGATCGACCACGCAATACTGCGGAGATCCTAGAACACATCAACAGCACCATGCGTCATGGTACAACAAGCCAACAACTCGGTAATGTTCTTTCCAAGGACAAAGACATCGTCAAGGTCGGTTACATCAAGCGATCTGGTATTCTCTCTGGTGGATACGACATCTGCGAATGGGCGACCCGAATCTGGGTTCAAGACAACTGCCCAGGATGGAAAGAAGGCACTCCAATCATCATTGACCAACAGGGTAACATCACCATGGGCGATGACATGAAGAAGAACTAGAACGGTTCTGTAACAATTTCCTCAACGGGAGCGCTGTCGTATCTGATGGAACATGTGTTCCTTCCCATGAGCCAATTAAACGGACAATAGCCAAACGCTGAGGTCAAGACACCCCACAATCCAACGATGAGGAAGATAAACTCAAGTTGGATCGTTGCGAAAAAGTCGAGGAGGACCAAGCTCGAGCCGAACAAGGCACGAACACTTCTCTCCATGCCTCCTACGTTCTTCATGGNTGGAAAAACGAACTTTCGCCAATAAAGGCTTGTTCACACTGTGCGAAACAGCTCCTCCTCAAATGAGGGNAATAGTAGAATGACTCAATTTCCTTGGAAAATATCCATCGCCTCGTCAACACTTGCACCTTGAGAGATGATAGCGTGACATGCAGCAGTCATTCGCACGGCTTCATCGGTTGACTTTTGATGAATGTTGCGTCCAGTGGCTGCACCTTTGCAACCACTGATGTTGATTTGATTCCATAGACGTTGCAAGAAATCATGCGCTGGAAGGGATCCTCCACCCGAGCAAATAATTCCACAACGACCCGCTGCTTCGACAGCAATTTTGAGCGATTCTGGTTGGGTCATTCCATCCCATGCACGTGGATAATTCACTTTGGCAAAATCTGCACCGATGCAGGCAGCAACCCCGGCAGCCCCTGCAATCAACTGAGGATCTTTCTCATCTTCGACCGCTTTTCCTCGAGGATACATCCAAACAACNGCNATCATNCCCTCTTCATGGGCTTGTCGAATGAAGTGAGCGGCNTCTGTCATCATCTCATGCTCGTATTCACTGCCGATGTAGACGGTATAGCCGATTCCAACGACGTTGAGACCGTTGGAAACCAGTGACATCACATCNTCCATGTCCCACATTGCAAGGCTGACCGGATCTCGTTGCTTGGTTTTTACCAAATGCGATTTTGAATTAAGTTTCACAAGGTATGGAACGTCTGGATGGTCTCTACCGTAGAGAGAAATGAGTCCGCCTTGGGCTGCAAGAACACCGACAGTCCCTTCTCGGTGAGCAATCGCTCCGATTTCAAAGAGGTGACCTGGGTCGTTTGACGAGAGAGGAATGGAATTTCCTCCGTCATAGAAGTCTTCATTCAAATGTTCAATTTTTTGATCGCACGCAAACAAATTCATCGAGCCTGTACCGCAGGTAGCAGCCATGAGGTTTTCCAAATAAGTATCAGCGAGGTCGTCAGGTACGTCTGCAGGAATGTGGTAATCAGACATCCCATTCACGCTCATTCACCGGTAAAGTTCGCAACACGCTTTTCCACGTATGCAGCGATTCCTTCTTTCGCATCGTTCGAGTTGAAGAGTGAAGCTTGCAACTCTCGCTCGAGTGCAAGGTGGTATTCAAACGGAATTTCTGGTCCCGTCTGGCAAGAACGCTTGATGTTTCCAACGGCCTTTGTCGCCTTGTTTGGTAGTGTGAATTGGCTGCACCAATCGAGAATGTCTTGACGGAAATCAGAAGCATCGCCTTCCCAAATGTGGTTGATGAGGTTGTGAGCATGTGCATCTTCAAAGGACATCAATTCACCNGTGACCATCATCTCGAGTGCCTTCGCCTTACCAATCAACCGGGTCAATCGGGCAGTTCCACCTGTTCCGGCAAGTACACCAAGATTGATTTCAGGNAGACCGACTTTTCCAGAGTTCTTTCNAGCGATTCGGATGTCAGCAGCCATTGCAATCTCAAGACCACCACCAACGGCGTGACCGTTTATTGCACAAACCACGAGTTTTGATGTCTGCTCGAGGCGAGACAATGTTTCATTTGCGTGCAGACAGAAATTGTACTTGAAGCCGGGCGATACGCTGTTCAGCATTTGAATTGAAGCTCCAGCTGAGAAGAAGGAAGATCCGTTACCCGTCAACACGATGCACGAGACATCGTCATCGAAGCGGGCCTTGATAATCGCATCATCAAGATCACTCATCATTTCGTGTGTGTACGTGTTTGGTGAACGATCGTTGGCTTCGGTGAGTGCTGCACCAGCAGCATCACTGGCCAATTCGATGACTGCAATGCCATCGAGTGTAGCGTAGTTCACGAGTTTGTTGGGCATGGCTTCGAAATTGAGGTCGCTCATACTCTACCGAAAGCGATTCGCATTATGAACGAATCGTCGCGTCTACTCGCTGGAAATGGTTGGTTCATCGGAATCATTTGCGAAAGAGATTTTTCCACCACCTCTGCGTACATCATCCCATTGCTGACCGATCTTTTCCGCCTCAGGTGATTGCTGCCATACATCTCTTCGCTTGGCCTTTCGAAACGGCATACGGCGAACACCCCGCCCCATAGCCTTCGAATCCTTTTCAAGCATAAACGGTGTAACAAGATGGTACAGCAATGTNTTGTACCAAGCAGGTCGAAACANTTTTCCAATCCATACNAGGCCGTCACCACGCTTCTCCTGATCCTTCATCCAGCGGCGGCACATCCGCTTNAACATNCCATCACCAACGCGNTTCATGAGCCAGCGGTTCGCAACGCTCGTNCGTACATAGGGTAGCAACTGTTTGCGAACTTCCGTTTCATAATCGCACTCTCCGAGTATGTCTTGCGCTGCGAGAACACCTGACCATACAGCCATTCGCATGCCAAAACCCCACATGAAATCTTGAAGTCCACCGGATTCTCCAACGTAGTATCGGCCGTCCTGTTTGTAACGCTGGTTAATGGTGAAGTCGCCTTTTCCTCCGACACGTTTGATTGGCGTTCGATCAAGCTCCGGGTAATGCTTTTCGTACCAAGCGATGGTTTCATTGAGAAACCGCTCGCTCTTGGACTGTTTTCGCCACAAGCANGTACAAATGAGNCCCACTCCTTCAACAATTATGAGNTAGGAATAGGCTCCTGGCGCCAATTTGTCGTTCATCTGAAACGCGATATGATTCGGGTGGGACGTTTTGAAAATTTCACCNTACGCAACCGCAGAGGTACCTTTCGGACCGCATGCAATAATTGTGCAATCCTCTTCTTTTACACGGGATTTGTAATGTATCTTCGCACCAGCTTCCATGGCTTGACGCTTCATACCCTGATCGATGGTGTGCTCTGCTGTACCCCGTTCTACAATTCGGTAGGCAACTCGGTCGCTTTTTGGTTGCGTGATGACATCATCCGGATGAATCAAGTCGACAACTTGGAATTCTGTTGCTCGAAACTGCGATGCATCAAAGCCCCATTGCTCCAATTGCTGAAAGAAATCAGCGTCCATTGACCAGTTTTCCAAGGCTTGAAAATCACCGTCAAACCTCGCACCTGAATCTGCACGAACATCGTGTACATGAACTTCCTTTCCGGCCTTTGCAAGTATCGTTGCAGCTGCAAGGCCAGACAACCCTGCACCCATGATGTGAATGGGTTCGGTCGCACCAGCACTATCGGCCATGCTTGGCCATAGAGCCGTTACGCTTGAATCATGCGCTCCCCTCGCATCATCATGGGGCGGCACATCATCATCGAAGAAGCAATTGACGCCCTCGACCACGATGCCCTACGGAAACAACTCGAGACAAAGGGGTGTGGCGCCATCGTCTCATTTCTTGGAATGACTCGNGGAACCGAAGGCAATGCGGAGGTCTACGCTCTTGAGTTCGATGCCTGGCAAGAGAAACTTGGACCTGTCCTGAGAGACCTTGCGAATCAGGCTTGCGATTCATTCGGGACACTTTCCGTCGCAATGGCACATCGAATAGGTCGGGTCGAACCACAGGAATCGATCGTGAGCATCCACGTTGCAAGCCCTCATCGAAAGGAGGCCTTCATGGCGTGTGAATGGCTCATCGATGAACTGAAAAAACAGGCTCCACTGTGGAAACGTGAAGTGACCTCCGAAGGGTCCACATGGAAAGCAGGGTTGGGTTGAACATGAAGAAAGAGATACAAGGGATTGTTGAGATTGGCTCAAAGCCCGTGGTTGAACGAAAAGCCACGGCAACCGGANTGCTCCATCTTCAGCAAGAAACCAAGCAAGCCATCGTCGAGAAAAACGTGAAGAAAGGAGATGTGCTTGAGGCGTCGACCATTGCAGCCATACAAGCCGTGAAAGAAACTCCTCGCATTATTCCTCACTGTCATCCAATACCTCTCGAGGGTTGCAAAGTTGACTGGGCGTGGGAAGGAACCTCTCTTCGTTGTACTGTTCATGTTTCTGCTCATTACAAAACCGGTATCGAAATGGAAGCATTAACCGGTGTGAGTGCAGGCCTGCTTTGCGTCCTTGATATGGTCAAGTCCTANGAAAAGGACGAGCATGGTCAATATCCTGATGCTNCGATAACCGACCTGAAAATNCTNGAGAAACGAAAAGGATGATGTNAACANGCAAACCGATGTNTTTGGCNTGCGGGANAGGACGCACTTAAACCATCGATGCCAGCAGGAACAACTGCTGGGCACGCCTAGCGGTGTCCGAGATGTCCGAATCGACCACTTTTGAAAGCCTCGAGCTCGAGACTCACCTTCTCGACCGATTGGATGCCCTTGGCTATGAATTTGCAACGCCTGTACAAGCGTTGGCAATTCCACCAGCAATTGCCGGCANGGACGTCCTTGCAACAGCGCGTACAGGTACGGGAAAGACAGCAGCATTCGTACTGCCGATTCTTCAGACGCACAAAGCAGGTGTCATCATTTGTCCAACTCGAGAACTTGCACTCCAAGTTGTCAACGAGATCGAACGCTTGAGTGGCCTTGACAACATAGCAACGGCGTTGATTGGTGGGGCGTCGATGAAAAAGCAGATTCAACANCTCAATGAATGGCCTGAGGCAATACTCGTCGCAACNCCTGGACGTATCTGCGACCACATGGAACGAGGGAATGTTGATCTCAATCAATACGATGTNCTCGTACTCGACGAAGCCGACGAAATGTTAAGCATGGGATTTGCNGAGGATTTGGATTACATCGTTGACCAAATGAATCCAGATCACCAAACCCTGCTGTTCTCAGCGACCATGCCAAAACATGTCCAGAAATTNGCGAATAAAATCCTTGATGAACCCGAGCATATCCGTGCGTCAGGAAAAGCGGAACGGCCTCCGAGCCTCGTCAAACAATTCGTTATGATATGCACCCTACGCCAACGCGTCGANGCCATCGAGAAACTCCTCCTTGCTTGGCAACCAAACGCTGCAATCATCTTCTGCAAAACACGCAACAGAGTCGAGACNGTTGCTGANATTCTCCGNCCAAAGGGAGCTGAAGCACTTCACGGAGGCATGTCGCAGGCCGAGCGCACGCGCGTAATGAATCGTTTCCGTGAGGGGCGAACCAATGTACTGGTTGCAACCGATGTTGCTTCTCGAGGAATNGATGTCGATCGCGTCGACTTGATTTTGCAGGATGATTTACCNACNGANGATGACACATACATCCATCGCGTCGGNCGCACAGGNCGAGCTGGACGAACGGGCAGAAGCGTCCTCATGGTTGGAAACCGAGCCGTTCGTCACATCAAACGAATCGAAAAGAAAGCCGGCAGTCTTGAGCAAATCGATGTACCAACCCAACAAGACATCGATGACATGCAACGGGCACAACTGGTGCAAGAATTCAATGAAATCGAGCCCCAGCAGACCGCTTTTGATGCCTTCAATGCNGCGAGAGAGTCGGGCATGAGTGCAGAGAAAATCGCCGTTGCAGCTCTGTCGAAACTACTGGGCTCATCCTCCGAACAAGAAGCAACGAGCACGCCTCAAGTCAACAAGAGCGACAATGGTCCGAAGGCCGCTTTGGTCCTNGGCTTNGGNGCCATGGATGGCATCGATCGAGGAGCAATNACTGGAATGGTCTATCGTGTTGGTAATTTGCCTGATGCATCGGTTGGACGCATCGAAATGCTCGACAAAATAACTGCGGTTGAACTTCCTGAGGAATTCATTGACCAACTTGTGCGAGATTTGGATCAAGAACGCGTTGGTCGGCGATATGTTCGTCCACGTCGTAGCGATGANTGGACCTTCCAGCCAGAGGGGCGCCATCCGAGTCAACGTCGCCATGGCGGCGGAGGACGACAAGGCGGTGGCCGGAAAGGCCCAGGTGGACGGCACAANTCGCGTGGAAAGGGACGCTCAGGACGGCCAAACCGTCGTCGCTAAGCAACAAACCAAGCGAAAAGGCATATGTTCGCTCTCGGATTGGAGAGAACATGAGCAGCACGGCTGACCTTACCAAGCACTTTCTGGANGCNGTCGACCAAGCTGCTATTGCNAGNGCTGCATGGCGTGGCAAAGGCGACAAGAATGCCGCCGACGANGCCGCAGTCGAAGCCATGCGTCGCACCTTTGATGCTGTTCCATTCGATGGTCGTGTCGCCATTGGAGAGGGTGAACGAGATGAGGCTCCAATGCTGTTCATTGGTGAAGAGTTGGGAAGCGCTGTTGGCGTTGAGGGCGTTCCTTGCATTGACATCGCTGTCGATCCACTCGAGTGTACCAACAACTGTGCAGATGACAAACCCAACTCAATTGCAGTTCTGGCAGCAGCACCTCGNGGCACACTTCTGCATGCTCCGGACTGTTACATGAACAAAATCGCAGCAGGGCCACAACTCGCAGGACATGTTTCCCTTGAAGGAACGGTGACCTACAATCTCGAACAAACGGCGCATGTCTTGGACAAACCCATCAGCGATGTGAGGGTCGTGGCGCTTGATCGTGACCGACATGCTGACTTGTTCAAGGAAATCCGTGGCTCGGGTGCACAGCTCGAATTGCTTGGAGATGGTGATGTATCNGGTGCTATTTGGGCGGCAAAGGATGATGGCCCATTCGACCTGCTCATGGGCATTGGTGCTGCNCCTGAAGGTGTGATATCCGCAGCAGCNATCCGTGGACTAGGAGGCGTTTTTGAAGGAACGCTCGTTTTCCGTTCACCNGAAGAAGAAGCCCGAGCCGGCGAAATGATTGACGATGACCTCACTCGATTGTGGAAAGCACACGATCTCTGCCGTTCAGAGGATGCTATCTTTGCAGCCTCTGGTGTCTGTGATGGATATTTGCCTGCGGCAGAACTCGGCAAAGATTATTCCATTGCCCACAGCGAAATCATTGATGTTCAAGCAAAAACCGTTGAACGAATCTCAACACGAAGACCACTGTGATTGCATGTCTCAACACGTCCGTATCCAAGTTCGCCTCCCTGAGGGNCACTGGTCGGGTGACGTTTCACGTTCACTCCCGTCCCTCGTTTTGCGAATTGAAGAAACCATGCCCCTCGGAAAAGGAAGAGGNACAGCGACGCTCTCAGCAAGCGATGATGTTGAGTTTGCGCTCGAGGCTCATCCAGGAATTGATGAAGTTCGCTCACTTGGAAATCAACGCTTTGCNGTCGACATCGCAAGCGGTGGAGGTGGATTCATTCGACCTCTACGCGTGGTTGGCGTTGTCCCCCGATCTCCGTTTGAAGTCCATGATGGATGGGTTGACTGGACCTTTGTTTGCACACCTGAGCAAGCACGACAACTGCTTTCNGAAATGACAAAGGAAAGCATNCCGTATCGGTTGACATCAACACGNAACATTGGCGCTACNCTGCTTACATCTCGGCANCGCCAAATTTTTGANGCAGCACTAAGAGAAGGCTACTACGATGTTCCACGAAGGACTTCGTTAAGCAAATTAGCAGCAGCCATGGACATGGCAAAATCCACGCTTTCCGCCATGCTTCAACGCATTGAAAGCCGAATCATGAACGATATGGCCGANGAAATTCGGCGAAAATCTCCGTAAGCGTACATGTTCGTNCGAACATGTTCGCAATGTATTCAAGGTAGACCCACTCGTGTGCNAGNCATGGACAACCTACCGAAGACATGGGACGACTGGATAGCAAACTTTAGCGATTGGCAAGATCGCGTTGGATTTGACCGAGAATGGCTCGGTGATTTTGACCTCTCGATTCAATTTGACTGGGACCGTGCTGGTGACCTAATCGAATTCGGAGATTACGCCGGACGAAAGAAGTGGGAACGTTCACTTCAAGTCCCTCATCAAAGCATGCGTGACGCTCTCGTCACCATGATCACCGTTCANGGCGACACAGANTTCGCATCCGTTGAACAACAACGCCACCTTCTCGCAACCGCNCCAACCGANTACGACCGCTANGCNGCTGCTCGTATCATGGCTGANGAACAACGCCACGGNTGGCANATGGCTTACCTNCTCATGACCTACTTCGGTCAGCAAGGACGACGTGAGGCACAGAAGCTTCTCGAGCGAAACGCACAAGATGGCGACCGATTGCTCGGTGCCTTCAATCGACCAATGCCACACTGGTTGGATTTCTTCAACTACACCATGTTTGTCGACCGAGACGGAAAGTTCCAACTTGGAATGCTCTCAACGAGTGCATTCAAGCCCCTCGCTGCAAGCATGGGCCCAATGCTCAAGGAAGAGTCCTTCCACTTGGGAACTGGATCTAACGGCCTACGTCGAATCATCAAAGCCGGAGTCATTCCACAAGACATGCTCCAGCGCTACATGAACAAGTGGGTCTCCACTGCACACGATCTGTTCGGTGTTGACTCCTCCTCTTCCGCTCACTGGGCATACGTTTGGGGAATCAAGGGACGCTGGGACGAGCGAAAGAAGCAAGATGCTGAAATCGACGTCGACAAGGAAGTACTCAACCAAGAAGCCCGTGGTCACTACCACGACGAGATCGTTCGAGAAGTCAACAAACTCAACGGCTACCAAGAAGAAGGTGCAACACCATTCTACGTCGCTCACGAGAACTTCAACCGAGACATCGGTGACTGCAAGGGAATGCGCTACACCGTCGAAGGTGAGAAGTTCGAAGGTAGTGACGATGACTGGAACGCTTACATCCGCTCTGTTCTACCAACCGCCGAGGATGAAGAAGCTCTCAAGGAGTACTTCAAACTCGAGTGGATTGCGAACAAGCCATTGACGGCTCGTCAACTCGAGTCCGGAATTGGCGCAACTGCCTGAG
>NZVG01000039.1 GCA_002698145.1 Methanobacteriota archaeon
CAACAAGGTAGTCAGTTTTTTCAGGTGGCCACAATAAATCAGCAACATCGAGTTGTAAGGAATTGTTGTCTAATATTTCAAAGGTCAAAAAAATCACTTTTGTATTTAAACAGGTAAAAATTAACAAAAATAAAAATCCAGAGATATCCCGAGTTCGACAGGTATAGATTTCAGTGGACAAAGCAATGTCTAGATTAAGACAAGAAACATCAAATGTTTGGCTTTGCAATTTTAGAAAAAGCGTGGTGCGGGGGGCAGGATTCGAACCTGCGAACCAATAAGGAATGGGACCTAAACCCACCGCCGTTGACCAAGCTGGGCGACCCCCGCGCAAACAGAGGGCTGTCAAACTTGGTTTTGAAGATTAGGCTGAAACATCAAACCCAGTCGAAGCGACGATGGCCATGATTTGCTCAGTGGATAGATCGGATGTTGACACCACAGTCGCTGAATGATTTTGCCAAGAGATATCTGCTTGAATAACACCATCTGTCGACTCAAGGACTCTTTGGACACGACCAGAACAACAATCACATGTCATCCCGGTTATTTTGAGTGTATGTTCAACCTGAGGCATGTAGTTTCCAAGACATGGACCTACTTTAACCTTCAATCTGGCTAGGGCTCCACCATCGCAATGTCAGCGAGTTCATCACAACACTAACCGAGGAAAGTGACATCGCCGCAGCGGCAAACGCCGGTGGTAGAAGCCAACCCGTCCAAGGCAGGAGCAAACCCATCGCCAGTGGAATGCCGATGATGTTGTAGACGAAAGCCCATCCGAGATTGGTTCTGATTTTTTTGACCGTCATGCGACCAAGTTCGAGCGCACTCATCGCATCCATCAAATCGTCTCGCAGAAGAACAATGTCTGCGGAATCAAGAGCAATATCGCTCCCAGCGCCCATCGCAATACCAACATCAGCCAATGCCAAGGCTGCGGCATCGTTGATTCCATCACCGACCATTGCAACATGCTTTCCATCCTCCTTCAGGGATGTTATGTACGCCGCTTTCTCGTCAGGCCGAACATTTGCCACAACCGAATCAATTCCGCATTCTTTCGCTATGCTTTCCGCAGCCTCAATCCGGTCACCTGTGAGCATGATAACCTCCAATTTGTTGCGCTTTGCATGTTGAATTGCACCCTTTGTGGTTGAACGCAATCGGTCGCTTACCTCAATCCAACCGAGCAAATTCTGCCCTTTGGAGACAAAAGAAATGGTAACTCCTTTTGCTGCAGCCTGCTGAATTTTGACTTGGTGTTCCGTAAGGTCGACATCGAATTTTCTCATCAAAGGCTCGTTTCCGATGGCGACGTTTTCACCATCAAGTGTACCCATAATCCCCATGCCTCCAACGTTTTCAATTTCGGTTACATCGGGTCGCTTGTTGGTTACGTTCGACCANGCNGTNGTGATAGCATCGGCGAGCGGATGTGTGCTGCCATGCTCAAGCGAAGCAGCAAGACTGAGAATTTCACGCACCTCTCCATTGATGAATTCNATGTGGGATACCTTTGGCNTNCCAGTNGTNAGTGTNCCCGTNTTGTCGACAACGAGTGTGGTCGTTGCATGGGATTGCTCNAATGCTTCGATGCCCTTGATCAGCAATCCNTAGCGAGCACCAATACCTGTGCCAACCATGAGCGCTGTCGGNGTTGCTAAACCAAGGGCGCAGGGGCANGCNATGACCAANGTCGATACCAATGCAAGNACNGCAATATCGCNACCGGAACGAGAGTCAAACCCNCTCGAAAAGAGACTCCAATAGGCCACTGCGGTGAGTGCGCAAACAATTACAATCGGCACAAAGACGGCAGCNATTCGATCAACATAACGCTGAATCGGCGCTTTCCCCATCTGGGCCTCATCGACCANTTGTATAACGTTTGAAAGGACGGTTTGGTGATACGGTTGNGTGGTTGAAATTGTCAAAGGGGCATCGACAAGGATTGTTCCTCCGATAACCTCGTCTCCAATTCTNGCTCGTACNGGNTACGTTTCACCCGTCATCATCGACATGTCAACAAGGGCNGAACCATTNACGACGNTNCCGTCAAGGGGAATGGTTTGACCTGTTTTGACCAAAATCAATGTATCTGGTTCAATTTCCTCAACGGGTGTTTTGGTTGTGTTTTCATTGTCATCCAAAACATTGGCAGTTTTTGGNTGGAGNTCCATNAAGGAAAAAACGGCATCGGTCGCTTGNAATTTGGCCTTTCCTTCGAGATAATTTCCCAGCAAGACGAATGCAATNATGAGAGCAGATCCNTCAAAGTAAACATGACGCGTNGTTGCAAAAATTGATGGAAGAAACGNTAGCATAGGCTCGAAGACAACCAACGNNGACCAAGCAAAGGCTGTTGTTGTACCCANATGAATNAGNACNTCCATGTTTGCACGTCCGCCACGAAGGGCCTTCCAAGCGCCCACGTGGAATTGTTGACCNANATAGAGGTAAACCGGAAGCGAGAGCANAAAAGCGATCAACCAATTTGAATTCATCCCNTTGCTGCTACCGAGGTCTGAAATGAACATGCTGACAATCAACGTCGGAATCGCNAAGGCAAGGGCGAGGCCTGCTTTCCANCCNTGTTGGCGAACNGCAGAGATGCGTTCTNNTCNAATTTGTTGGGGGGTTGGCATTGAGCTTGCAAAGAATCCTCCNCGNTTCACTGCTTCTTCTACTGCAAGATGATTTTCAACAGCTCCGANCTTCCATCGAACCACGGCTTTTTCCAACGCAAGATTAACACGAACGTGCTCCACATCGCCAACCTTACTGATGATCGAATCCACCGACGCAACGCAAGCGGCACATGTCATGCCCTCGATGCGGTAGGTGGACTCAAACGTCATATGACTCGACCTCTGCTCTATGCCGTTTCTAAAAAGGTTGATGTCAAACCGGAGCGAGGTCAAGACGACCTGACCACAGGTCCAACCCCCGGATTCTGCATGGAAACAATTGGCCCAGTTCAAGAACAACCGATTCACTGTATCCATCTCTTCCTTCTCCCATCACTTTCAAACCAAAATCATCTATGAAGAGATTTTTCTTTGCTGAAAGCTGTTTAAGGTGCATACGACCATGCATCGATCCATCATCGTTGAGGTCAAGGAAAATCCACGGCATCTTCAGACCAACAACGCGAGCATTCCAATTCTGGTTCTCAGATTGCATGAGATGACAATTCAAGGTCATCGCTACCAGTTCCCATTCAAGCAATTGTGCCATTCGACCTTGTTGTGAACAATGCTCGCTCAATGAGACCATTTCTTCTTCATTGTAAACCCAGTCTTTCTCATGCAACATTGCCTTGAGTTGCCGATGAACGATGAGATCAGGGTATCTGCGAATTGGACTAGTAAAGTGGGCGTAAGCATCCAGGTTCAGACCGAAATGACCGATGTTCACTGCATCATAACGTGCTCGATTCATCAACTGGAACAGACCTTGGTCAACAACGCGTCGGAGCGATGAGCGTAGCGCACTTGCCTGCTCTTGCGCTTGACGCAAACCATCCAACATTTCGTCGCGAGCATCTTGGGCTGATACGTTGGCGAGATAGTCATCAATTTCGTTTTTGTTTTCGTTGGAAGAGAGTCCGCTCAGATCGATGTCTTGACCAGCCCACGCTCCCAACAAACCGGCCAATTCATCCGTATCATCTTGCCCTTTTGATTTCAAACGAGGCTCCGGGAGTTGTATTGAAATCTCGAGCGCTTCGAGTTGTTTGTTCAGATTTTGAACATCGGTTGAATCCGGCATAGGATGGCAACGCCATGGAAGGATTGCACCCGATTTACCGAGCATATCTCCAACGATGTTGTTGGTTTTGACCATGAACGTCTCGATCATTTTCGTCGCCTTATTCGGCCATTTGACCTCAATCGATAGCGCATTTTCTCCGTGGATTCGTGGTCGCTGTTCTCCATTCTGAATGTTNAATCGGAGTTCATNCTCTTGCCACGAATCAGCGAGTTCGAACATTCCTTCCCAGCGTGTGTCTTCCAATGTCTCTTCGTANGCAAGATTTTCTTTGACGAGAATCACTGCTTCATGTGCCTTGGATGAGACGACATTGTTGTCATCGTCGAGTCTCATTTCGATAACCATTGCAAGCCGAGGGACGTCTGCCCGTAGGGAGCATAGATCATCAGCGAGTCGAAACGGAAGCATTGGAAGAACNGCATGTGGCAAATAAACCGATGTTGCTCGTGCTTGCGCNGACATGTCCAAAGAAGAATCCTTGGCAACATAGTGGGCTACATCTGCGATAGCAACCCANAATGTGCGCCCATGTTCATGCATTTCTAGGCAGACTGCATCGTCAAAGTCCTTCGCATCGGGAGGGTCGATGGTCACAAAATGAAGATGTTGCAAGTCGGTCCTGCCTTCTGCCAGTGCGCTTGGTGCATCAACGTCTGGTAGCTGTTCAGCCCACTGTTCGAGGCTGGCATTGTAGGTTGCTGGAAATGGATTATCGTTGTTTTTTCTTCTCCAGTCCAAACGCTGCCTCAGAAGATCGAGAATCGACCACTGGCCTGCGTTCACCAACATCATCGCCAATGCTGGCTCGAACTCAGGGAATCGCAAGCCTGATTTTCTCGCAGCAAGACGCTTAAGTTCAAGTTGGAGATCGAATTTTTTCCATGTTCGACCAATTTCTGGGTGAATTTGAAGGGTATCTGAAAGCGGGGATTGAACAAGCATCGCACTCCATGCATCGANAATTTCACCCCATTCTTCTGAAGATTCGAGGGGTTGTTTCTCAAGACGGGACAATCGAGCAGACCAATCAGCGACTGCTTGCTCAATTTCAACAATCGATTCTCGAGTTCGTGCAGACACTGTATTGCTTGCTTCCCATTTGAAGTGATTTCCATGTTTACGCGTTTTGCGGACAATCTCCTGAACCTCTTCCAAGAGACGTTTACGGTATGCTTTGGCGTCTTCCCGGCTTGGAGGGCGCGCCTCATGTTTGATGAGATAGTCAACCATTTCCTCTGAGGTCCAGGTTTTACTCCAATCATCACGGGAGGTAAACAAAGACGTCANGCGTCGCCACANACGCTCGCTATCAGGCCCTCGTTTCGCGGAGGTTCGTTTTGGTCGACCCATGTGCTCACAATCCAACATCTCGCAATCCTTCAATTGCGGATTTCTGTTCTGAAGTAAGCGTATCGAGTTCAGTCAAAATAAATTCAAGATCGAGGTCACCTTCTTTGTAACCTGCTCCAGACATTCGCCTTCTGTCACCAGGCTGGCTGTTTTCAGCAACTTTCAACAAGCCTGACTTACCGTTGGGNAGCTCAATTTTGACTTTCCCTCCAAGCATCATGGTCGAGAAAGGTATTGCAATTTCTTGGATGAGGATTCCATTTTCCCATCGTCGTCCCTCACCAGCGTCAATGCGAATCGTGACGTGAAGATCTCCGGGAACACCTTGAGGGTGCTCATTTCCTTGCTGTTTGAGACGTTTCACAGTTCCGTGGAGTTCTCCAGGTTTGAGCTTAATTCGAAAATTCTGATTCACCTTGGATGCGACATTGTTCGCACCGACCTTCAAGCGTTGGGCTTGGAATTGAATCTCTCCTCCATTTTCCGCAGTTTGGAGATCGATGTCAACTGAAACGTGAACGTCGGTGCCTTTGGGCTGCGATTGCGGTTGTCTTCGACGTTGTTGGAACGGGTTCTGTTGTTGACCTCCGAACATCTGTCCAAGCATATCCTCGAATCCGCCCCCCATACCACCTCCAAAGGGTGAGCGGCCACCGCCGCCAAACATATTCTCCATTCGTCTTTTTTGGTCGTATTCTTGACGTTTGGATGCATCGCCGATGGTCTCGTAAGCGGCTTGGACTTCCTTGAATTTGGCTTCAGCAGCATTGTCATCTGGATTGCGATCCGGATGATATTTTCTTGCGAGTTTGCGAAACGCACGCTTGATTTCAGCATCCGATGCATCGCGAGAAACTCCCAGTGTTGCATACGGGTCTGGTGAAGCCATACACACAATGGATTCATTCACCCCTCATCAACTCTTGCCGAGTTTTCGACCAAAATTTGACTCTGTTCTGGATGGAAGTGGTTATAATAGGGGGTAGGGTCGCTAGGAAAGCACGAGGTTGTACCATGTCTGACGAGAAAAGCGAATCCCGCTCATTTGAGGATGTTGTTCAAGACCGCCAAGACTGGATTGAGGCTCAATTCCGCAAGATTTCTCGCGGCTCATGGGCACGAATCATCCGAATGGCTCGAAAGCCCACTCCTCAGGAGTTTAGGCAAACAAGCATCGTTTGCGGCATCGGCCTTTTCGTTCTTGGGGCAATTGGCTTTATTCTCCTTGTCGTTATGGACAATTTCATTCCTTGGCTGATTCACGATGTATTCGGAATCTGAGGAAACGGCGGTGGGACTATGACTGAAGCATTTATCGCGTTTGTACGATTTGAAGAGAAACTCCTGCTCCTGAGCAGAAGCAAAGATGACAACGATTTCCCGGGTCTTTGGGACGGTGTCTGGGGTGTCGGCGACACGCCTGAAGAAGTCCTTGCACGAGTTTCCGAAGCAACAGGTCTCCCACTCGACACACTTGAGTATCTCGGAACTGGACCTGAACGTGGGATTGACATGGGACGAAACCTCGTTGACGTNATGCCAATTCTTGTTGCCACCAGTTCCGAAGAAGTCACTCCAGCCGGCCGATACGTCGGATACGAATGGGTCGATCCGGGCACATTGCAAGACAAGAACTGTCTTTTCTCGAACATGGACATGGATGGAGCAGACAAATTGTTCCGAGAGATGTATGGTTCTGTTGGCTCATTCCTTTACATCGTTAAGACTGCGATTGGCTCTGAGCTNCGTGTAGCAGATGAGATGTATGCTCGCCTGCACGGCAGTGGTTCACTCACAGCTCTGCAAGGTGAAATCTTCTCGGTTCTCCACCCGAACAACATGCGTGGTTACGTTTTCGTCGAGTCGAGTGCGCTTCACCACGTCGAGAAGTTGATCGGTCGTTCTGGTGGTCGAGACCCAACCGCACGCCGTGGAATTTCCCAAACTCCATTGAAGAACGCAAAGCAGGTGCTTCCAGGAGAAGCGCCACTAATGGACATCCTCCCCTATCTCGAGCCGAAGGCCGTTACTTCAGGTATCGAGGTCGGTTGCATTGTTGAAATTGTATCCGGTGCGTTCAAGGGCGAGAAGGCTCGAGTTACCAGCGTTTCTGAAACGAAGGAAGAGGTGAGTATGGAGCTCTACGAGCAACCTATTCCAATGACATTGAACATGCGTGGTGACCACGTGCGTGTCATCGAACGTGTTGGTTGAAACCAATGTANTCGCCCTCTCAAGATTGAGTGCGCTGAAGTTTTCAGCAGGATGAGTTACCGAAAGTATTCTTTTCTTACTCATTCAGCTTGTATTTCTGCCATGCGATCGCTAAGGAGAATTAATGCTGAAGCCCAGAGGCCAACAAAAATTCCCAAGTTTTCATCATAAGCAAAGTAAACTGCAATGCTTCCCAAAATCGAGACAAGACTTGCTCCNAAGCCTAATTTTTTCCAATCCATATCTATTCCACCTCCATTAAACANCCATTGNACCTTNGGTTAATAAAGAGAGTNGAAAATAACATTCTTCACTGATGGACTTGGCCNCCTTTGTGCAGGNAGGGGCGGCTTCATGAATGGATGCACGAACGATTTTCTTTGTAATCAAGAAATGGAATTCCAATAATCTTCCAATATTTCTTTGTCGGTTAATCCTGATGGGCTGTATTCGATCATCCCGTCACTGTTGACAAAGAACACGGTTGGAATCTTGGATACTTCCAAGGATTGGGCCAAGGGTGGAGCGTGAACGAATGGATGTGGCAATTCCCTTTCCAATTCGGATTCCATCCTTTCTTTCCACTCATTCATATCGCTGTATTGCTCTCTCGCTTCTATGTTAAACACAATCAATTGACCCTCAGGAACCGTATCGTTGAGTGAGCCTAAAACAGGTTTACAGTGCGAACACCACGAGGCGGAGAAATAGGCAACAAAGGATGCATTTTCATACATTGACTCATTTTGGTTGTTTCCTTGTTCATCGACCAAACGAAAAGATGGAAACTGTTCAAGTTCGCTCTCTGCGGATGACAAACACCCTGCTAGGCTGTTCGATAGCATTAGTAAAACGAGTGCTAAAGTGAATTTGATTTTCATTATGCNCGNCCTCCCTGAGATTTGCTCATTCAATACCCACTCGTTGTACCATGTAAACCTATGTTGGATGCCTGTTCGATGCTGAGAAGTCGGCAAACCCATTATTAATCACAATGCCTAGATGGGATGTATGGACGAATGGGAGATNCCACCACTGGTGTCTAAGAGCAACAAGGTGCACAAGCGATTTTGTCTTCTTCTCATCTTCATGGCTTTTGTTGGAGGTGCCTTGATTGAANTTGCTGACAACTCTACGCCCGATGAATGCGAGGAGGGCGGTGCGCTGGTCTCGNTAGGAGTATTCTTGTATTGGATAAGTTTTCTTAGTGTTGCAATCAATGGCTTAATTTTACTCGTTTCGATTTTCATAAAAGAAATGAGTACTGGAGAAGTCTATCTGCAGGCGCTTTTTCATATCATTATGCTGATCGTTGTCCTTGCAATCTTTGGAGAAGCAATTAATTGCCATTTTCCAATTTCAGTCGCACCAAGCTACGACATCGGTGCGGGTTTCTGAACAGTCAAGTTACTTCTATGCGATAGAGCAGACGATATCGTCTGTACACAACGAATGATACTATACATTGAACGTAGTCATTCCTGAAAACCTGCAATTGCATTATTTCTTGAAAAATCAACAATAAAAGCCGTGTTTTGATCGAACGATGTGCACTCAAAAGGCTGCAAAAAGTACAACACTTGTAGTAAGAATAGTAAATTGCTGCAGTTATTTCGTACTGTGCAAGAATCGAATGTTGGTTTGAGATTTAGAGTCGGTGCTCTCTTCTTCATCATTCTCTCGATTCCCATATTCTCCATCTTTGTGATGGGTTGGTATGTTTACATCAATCTTTTTTTGATTGTTCTGATTTTCATTGCCACCACATATCTTCTTGGAGGAACAACCGCCTTTTTCCGAAATCAGCGGAAGGGAATGTTTGCAATTTTTGCCGTGAACCTGCTCTCCTTCGTTCTTCTTTTGGTCTTCTACCTAACATNTCTGTATGGTTACTTGACTGATCCTTGTTANATCGAGCCAATGAGATGTGATGACCAATTGACAGATTCTCCAGCAGAACTGAANGCGATTGGTGTATGGACAGGAATTCTTGCGTTGCTCACATACATGTCATGGCGCCTGCAAAGGGGCCACAGTGTTGAAACGGACAATGAAGAATAACCCAACCGGGACTGATTTGTTTTTGTATTGATTTGGTAGCTATTAGGTTATGTTGGAATTACTTTTATCCGTCGTTTGTTTCATAGTTTGACTCCAAATGAGCAATTCGGCTTTCATTTAATCCCAATGTTCGTGCTTGTATTTGGAGCATTTTTCGCTCTTCTTGAGTGATGATACCATCTTCCATTGCAATAGCAAAGACCTCGAGATACGTCTGCTCTGATTTGGTATGCGATTCAGGCATAATCGAAAAGGAAATTTTTGAGAATGTGGCGAAAATAGGTTTCCGGAGGAAAAGAATGGTCATTCCTATCAAAACGCCTCCGATCCATCCCATGCCTGCAACACTTTCCATTAATTCGGTTGCAATCAAAAAAGCAATCGTTCCAAGACCTGCGAAAAGTGCTCCTGAGAACGTCTTTCGCAATCGCTCGTCAATTCCAAGCACCTCATGTTTCATGACTGCGTAGGTGAATACAATACCCTCAAACAACCCTGCAAGAACCATGCTCCCAACAATAAAAGGAGTAGTAAATCCAGTGAGAACGGCCCATGTTGGAACCTTGCCTTGGTTGACAAACTTGTCGACATCAAATAACTCAGGATTGAACCAACTCAATTCCGGGCCTGTGACCGGGGAAAGGACGAGGAAGATTATCAAACACATCAACGAAAAGAACTGGAAAACGGTTTTACCAATAAAGCCAAGGCGAACTGCGCGAATTTCATTTCGTTCTGATTCAGAACCGGTCTTGAAAATTTCTTTCGTTGTGCGGGTTATTATCACAGCAGTCGTGAATGCTGCAACCAACGGTAGAATGAAGATGATTTGCGCTAAAGGAGAAATCAACGTAATCGTCCACATCATCGGATATAGTTCCGAATAGGACTCTGGACAGACCGGATCAAAGGGAACGGTACCGCCTGACGTTGTACCCCCAATACCTGGACCCGCCTCTGCGCAATAAATCCAAATGCTAGGAGCGATACCGCCGTAGGGGAATCCTCCCATAGCAAAAGACGCAACAGCAAAGATGACAAAACCCAGTACTGGCATGAGCAGAATTGCCTTTGTTTCGAAAAAGCGCATAACTCGTTCAGCAAATTTGTTTTTGATGTACAACAACGGTGCAGTGAGGTAAAGAAGAATCAACATCACACCAGAGGTGTAGAAAATCAACCGAATAAAATACAAGAATCGAACTTGTTCAAGATTAAAGGGATAGATGTAGAAAAATGATCCTGTTAAGCATCGTACCGATTCAGCGAAAAGCATCAGTGCAATGAATCGATTTTTTGCGCTGGATGGGTTTGCGCGATAAATGAGCACAGTGAGATACATGAGGGCCAAACCACTGAGTATACAGAACAAAGATACCAATGTCCAGAAACCAAATGGTTGTGCATTTCCCATGTCAATGTTGGTTAACAAACGCCAGTAATAATCTGATAAATCACCGACATCCGACATGACTCGATGTAATGTCATCAATCTTATATTTCATTCTAAGCAAACTTAGCAGGTGTGATGGAGGCCAAGACACGCTCCNNTGGCATTGGTAAATCGAAGAATCAGTTTGTGTATACGAGCAAGCAGTGGTCCGGAANTGGTGATTAAGCTCAACCGTTTTCGTTGCGTCTATATGGACTAGTTTTATGTCGAATGTTNNGTTGGNGNAGTCAATGAAGAACCAGAAGTTGCTTTGTGTAGCAGTTCTTCTGTCACTCACGTTTTCTGGTTGTATAAATCCTCAAAATCAGGAACCTATTCTGGTTGAAGAGATTGAATTGATCACCGAATTCACACATCCCTGGAACGAAAGCGAACAATGTTTGGAACACGAAGGGGACCAAAGGTGCTGGGTCAGTTACATACCATCAACCATCTCAGAAGAGGATGGGGCTCCGCTTCTCTTGGATATACATGGATACGGGTCAACGATGCACATTCAGAAAAATCACACTGGGCTAACAGAGTTAGCTGACAATGTGGGCGCAATAATACTCTATCCTCAAGGAATTCATCGCGACGGTGACCCCCAAATGGGTGGTGGAGCCCCGTCTTGGAATCAAGGTACATGTTGTGCAGATGCAGCAGTGTTTGACATCGATGATTCAGGATTTTTATCTGCACTGATTGACTTGGCCATAGCCGAGTTGCCGATTGATGAAACCAGAGTCTATGCGTCTGGTTGGTCAAACGGTTGTGGAATGGCCCAGAGACTTGCAATGGATTGGAGTCATCAAATAGCAGCTGTTGCTTGTACCTCGTTCTATTTGTTGTATGACGAGCAACCTGATTATATCGCAACTCCAATTTTAGAAATGCATGGCGTGCTTGATGAACATGCACTTTATGCTAGCTCTGGAAGAAGCACAATATACAATCCTGAGATGCAAGAAGACACTGATTCTCTTACCACTGGAGCTGTTCAGAATCTAATGCGTTGGGCAGAATACAACGGCTGTGAAGGATCAATACCGGACATCAACATCCCAGGGCCTTTGATGACAACAACAGGCTTCGGAAACTGTGATGGCGGAGCGGAAGTTCATCTTATCACTGTTCATCAAGGAAATCATAATCTCTACGTCAACGACTGGGGCGAGCCGACCGCGTGGCCGTATTATGTTCCAGGGAACCAAGGGCTCTACGATACGGGACAAATCATGTGGGATTTCCTCAGTCGCTTCACAAACGAACCGAGCGCTAGCGAATCCTCCATTTGAAGGGCGACACCATCGAGTATCCTAGCAGCGTCATCACAGTTTCCCTTGCTCTATGCAAAAGGTTTGTCTTGTGTTAAATCGCATCAAACGTCAAAACGATCAGCGTTCATGACCTTGTTCCATGCAGCAATGAAGTCTCCCACGAACTTGTCGTGGTTACCGTTTTGTGCATAGACCTCAGCGATTGCTCGAAGTTGTGAGTTGCTTCCAAAGACGAGATCGTAACGAGTTGCTGTACGAACATCTGCGCCGGATTGACGGTCACGAGCAACGTAACTGTTGCTTCCTGTGGCAGTCCAAGCGACGTTCATGTCCAACAGAGTAGAGAACCAGGAACTGTCGAGTTTGCTGTCGCTTCCCCACAATCCGCGTTCATCGGAACTAACGCCAAGTGAGCGCATTCCACCAACGAGAACGGTCATCTCTGGTGCGGTTAAACCGAGGAGTTGTGCTTTGTCGAGCATCATCTCTTCGGGCATAACTGCGTAGTTCTGCTTCAGATAGTTGCGGAAACCACACGAAACCGGTTCAAAGTAGGAGAAGGATGCTGCATCGGTTTGCTCCTCGGTTGCGTCGCCACGGCCGGGTGTGAAGGGTACTTCAACCCCCGATGCCATTTCGATTCCGACGTTTCCGGCAAGAACGATGGTGTCAGCAATGCTTGCACCATGAGCGGCTGCGAGTGGCTCAAGAGTCGAGAGGACCTTTGCAAGTTGTGCAGGCTTGTTGCCTTCCCAGTCCTTCTGAGGTGCCAAACGAATACGTGCGCCGTTGGCGCCTCCACGCTTGTCTGAATCACGGTAGGTGGATGCACTTGCCCAGGCTGTCTCGACCATTTCAGTAATGGAGAGTCCACAGGACATGATGTCACTCTTGAGAGCGGCAACATCGTATGAGGTAGACCCTGGGTGTACTGGGTCCTGCCAAATGAATTCTTCATCAGGGACATCAGGTCCGAGATAGCGTGACTTTGGCCCCATGTCTCGATGGAGCAGTTTGAACCAAGCACGCGAGAAAGCGTCTGCGAAGACTTCAGGATTCTCGTGGAAATACTTTGAGATTTTCCGGTATTCAGGGTCACGAATCATTGCCATGTCTGCGGTTGTCATCATTGTTGGAACCTTGATCGATGAGTCCTCAGCGTCTGGAGCCATGTCAGCCTCTTCTTGGTTGGATGGTGTCCACTGGTGTGCACCTGCAGGACTCTTTGTTAGCGTCCACGTATCTTCGTACTTGAAGAGCATGTCAAAGTAACCGTTGTCCCAAGTGATTGGATCAGCGGTCCAAGCACCCTCGATACCGCTTGTGATGGCGTCTCGGCCAAGGCCTGAGCCAAAGTCACTAATCCAGCCGAGCCCTTGCTCTTCCATTGGAGCGCCTTCAGGCTCGGGTCCTTTGTGATCTTCTGGGCCTGCACCGTGTGCTTTACCGAAGGTGTGACCACCTGCAGTCAGGGCAACGGTTTCTTCGTCGTTCATGGCCATGCGGCTGAACGTTTCTCGAATGTCCTGAGCGCTAAGAAGTGGGTCTGGGTTTGCGTTGGGTCCTTGTGGGTTGACGTAGATGAGACCCATTTGCACTGCAGCGAGTGGGTTCTCGAGGTCTTGGCGTGTATCACCGTATCGATTGTCTCCGAGCCATTCATCTTCGCTACCCCAGTAGATGTCGTCTTCAGGGTGCCAGATGTCAGGGCGTCCACCGCCAAAGCCGAGAACTGGTCCGCCCATGGATTCAATAGCGATTTGTCCGGTTAGAATCAGCAAGTCCGCCCAACTGATTGCGTTTCCATACTTCTGCTTGATTGGCCACAGCAAACGTCGAGCTTTGTCGAGGTTGCCGTTGTCTGGCCAGCTGTTGAGGGGTGCAAATCGTTGTGCTCCGGTTCCACCACCGCCACGGCCATCGCCTGTTCGGTAGGTTCCGGCGGCGTGCCATGTCATTCGGATAAAGAATGGACCATAGTGGCCATAATCCGCAGGCCACCAATCTTGACTGTCGGTCATCAAGGCGTGGAGATCCTTCTTGAGGCCTTCATAATCGAGACCTTTGAATGCTTCAGCATAATCGAAATCTGGCCCCATTGGATTCGATTTCTGGTCGTGCTGATGGAGGATGTTCAGGTTGAGGTTTTTTGGCCACCAATCTTGGTTTGAACGCATATCTGAGGTTGAATGTGTCATTCCGCCACCGTGCATGACTGGGCATTTCCCTTCGCTCTTGCTTTGCTTCATGACCCGACCAATGACGTAGAGTATTTAATTCTGATTTTCAAATAAACTGAATAAAAATATCATATCGACTTTTCAACAATTAATCGACCTCCAAACAAGAACGATTTAGGAGACGAAAACGTGTTCATCGCTCATGCCGAGCAACAACTTCCAACAGGTTCATTCGTCCGATTCGATAGATACCAACCGGTGTTGTCAGCAGAGCAGCAAACAGAACAAAGCCAATGATCTGTGAAAAGACTGCGTAATTGATGACCACGGGAATATGGAAGACCCAGGTGGAGGATACGCTTGCAATCCCTTGGTAGAAACCAACGCTTGCCAATGCACCAGCAAAGCCACCAACAAGGCCGATGAACATGTGTTCTACGGTAAGGATGATCGCGAGCCGAGTGCGACTTGCCCCAAGAACACGAAGCGTAGCCAATTCAGCATCGCGTTCACTGAGATTGATGAGAAGCGTGTTAAAGAGAATGGCAATTGCCATTAACGCTCCCAAGACATAGATGGACTGCATTATGGCCTTTTGTTGATCGATGAGTTCCTCAAAGGTTGCAACCATTGTCTCTTTCTCAACGATTGAAATCGTCGAAAAACGGATGTCTTCAATGTCTGCGCCTGGTGTTGTGACGAGCAAGGCCCCGTTTGCTTCTTTGCCGACAATGGGTTGAACATCAATTCGATGCATGTAGATTGAACGACTTAGTTCCCGGGCGATTCCGACAATTTCAATATCGTGTTGTTCTCCTTCAAAATCGATTGTAATGACATCTCCGATAGCATAACCTTCGAGCTCTGATGAGCCTTCATCGAGGATGCCTTGTACTGGGGATTGACCAGAGTCAGGAAGATTTCCTTCCAAGAGGTTCAATCTGTGCAATGCATCGTCTTGTTCAGAGAGTACATCGTTTCCTTTGAGATCAATCGCTTTGGTTGTACCAGCAATGCTTGCTTGGGCTATCAACGTTAGCTCAAATGCGGAGGTGTTGTCTTCAGCCCAGGATGTGATGTTTTCAAGACCTGAAGGAAATGCACTTATCTGATATTCCCAATTCTCTTGGTCATCGGTTGCTTCAGAGAAAGCGTCAGTGAACCCTGACATGAACATCATGTTGCCTCCAAGAATAACCATGGCGAGAGACAATGCAAGCAATGTTGCAAGCAATCGGGCGGGTTTCCTGAAGGTTGACCGCAACCCTAGCCCGATGCCCGGTGGTAGCGATGATGTAATTTTGGTGAGGATGCGATTCGGTCTTTTCTCAGAGCCTTGTCCAAGAATGTCAAGCGGTTGCAATCGAGCAGCCCTCCAAGCCGGCCGTATACCAAACAGGAATGTAATGAAAAGTGCAGAAAGGGAAATGGTAGCAATGATGTCAGTGTAATGGTGCGTGCTTACGACAGGAATGCCGAGGAATGAGAAGTAGTATGCTGTAAATGCGCTCGAGCCATACGAGGAAATTCCCAGTAGGATACCAAGTAAAACACCAGGTAGTCCGAGAGCAATTGGCACCAAGAGGTAACCCAGCATGACATCCCCTGTTGACGCTCCGATTGTGCGCAATACGGCAATCTCTCGCGATTGGGTTCGAATTAACCGATCGAGTGATACGGCGATGACAAGACCACTAATGAACAGAAGTATACCGAGGATAAATGGAATGGATTTTGATAGTGAGTCTTTGTCAAGTCGAAGCAATTCAGCACTGAGTTGGCCACGATCGAGGACGTAACCGTCGACCTCGGATTCATTCATGGCTTGTTCGAGTGTGTCCTTGGTTTGCTGGAGTTCGAGCCCTTCAATTTCTTCAGTATTGCTTAAGTCAAATTCAGGTGTTCCGGGTAAATCGATGTTGAGGGTGTTTCGTGACAGAGCATCGTTACCGGACGTTTCTGCGAGAACCTCTGCATCCATGTATGCGATGACATAGCTTGATTCTTGTGGTAGAATCGAATCTGGGTTTGCGTAGAACAATTCCAATGGGCTGTTTGCAAAACCGATGACTGTGAAGGTCCGAACACCGCCTTCCCCAACGATGATGTCGATTGAATCGCCTAGCTCCATGTTTATCTCATCGTTTAGTGCAAAATGAGCATCGACAACAATCTCCCCTGCAGAGGGTGTTACAGAACCTTCAACAGCCCACAGTGTGTTGACTTGACCCTGTTCAATCCCGTAGAATTTTGATGCAATCCAATCGACATCTGTTTTCGATTGTCCTGTCAACACGAGACTCGACTCACACCCATCGTGTTGGATTGAAGAACAAGCACTTGTGAGATTGTCCTTGTGCTCAACTTGGTAACTGGTTGCCATCAAATCTGCGAAGTTGGTTTCAGCATAGAAATCGTCGTAGACACGATCTGCATTTCGTGAATGCTCGGAGAATACAATTCCAGCGTATACAGAGATTGTAATGAGAAGAATCACAGTCAAAATACGAAGTTTTGTGCGCATTAAACTACGCGATAAACGACGTAAAAGTAGTGTGTTCAAACCCTTCACTCCAGCATCGATTGAGCCATGTCTTTGATTTTGCTTCCAATCTTTTTGACACCGTCGACTGTGTTATCGACGACGGATTCGGCCGTGTGCTTTGCAGTCATTGCAATGCTCTTTAGGCCACCAGATTCATCTTCAACGATTTTGCCACTGTCAAGGTGTATAATGCGGGTAGCGAATCGTGTAAGGGATTGGTCATGGGTGACGAAAATGGTTGTCATCTTCTCTTTCCGACATGTTTTGATGAGTGCTTCCATGACCATTGTTGAGGTTTCGGAATCAAGGTTTCCTGTTAACTCATCACCGAGGATAATCCTCGGACTCTTTGCAAGAGCTCGAGCGATGGCAACCCGTTGACGTTGGCCCCCGGACATCTGCGAGGGGAATCGATTTTCCAAGCCGTTGAGTCCAACAGCGTCCAGCAAACCGAGGGCTTTCTTTTTGTCTCGGGTTCCCGCAAGGTCTTGAACGAGGAGGACGTTTTCGAGCGCAGTTAAGTCTGCTAGAAGATTGAAAAATTGGAAAATATAACCCACGTTTTCACGTCGAAATGTGGTCATGTTTTCGATGTGACCGAGCGGTACAGCATCGCCACTGAATTCGTACGTGCCGTTTGTAGGGATGTCAAGCGCTGCGATGGTGTTGAGGAGTGTTGTTTTTCCAGAACCCGACGGTCCAAGAAGCGCAACAATTTCACCTTCCTCAATGGAGACAGAGATGTCATCAAGGGCTTTGACAAGCGTTTCACCTTCACCGTAATGACGACTCAGATTGCTCAGTTGGATGATGGGCATGGTCTCGCCTTCGAACAGACTGATTTAGATTTTCTTAGGGGACTCCTAAACATTTTGCCAATCGTTTCCATTCCACCACAATGTCGAACCATCACTCATTCTTCGCCACGTGTGTCCGTTCTCATCGGTCCATTGGTTCTCAACGGTAGGGGCTGCGGCGATTTGTTGAGATGACTGAGCATCTTGTGTCGGATACAAGGGTTGCGCCACATCAGCATTTCCAATTTCAGGTAAGGGTGCCGTTTCCTTCTGAAGGTCTTGATTGGATCCTCTGCGTCGCATGAAGAGCACGCCACCAACACCAGCAAGAACGACGAGAACACCGATGACAATGATCAATTGCATTCTTGCAGCGTCTTTTTCTTCCTGAGCCCTCTGTTCGTTGTCACCTACGCCATCTCCATCACTGTCCATGGTTTCGCTTGCATCATCTGGAAATGCATCTGTCTTGTCTCCAACACCATCGCCATCGGAGTCCACACTCTCGAGTGGGTTGTTTGGGAAGGCGTCGGAATTATCTCCGACCCCATCGTTGTCTGAGTCGCTGGATTCCGTCGCGTCCAGTGGAAAGACGTCCTCACCGTCGAGAACACCATCATCATCCGAATCAGGATCCAAGCGATCGGTTCCCATTGATGACTCATCAAGATCGTAGAGGCCATCTGCATCATCATCTGCATCAGCATTATCGCCAACACCATCACCATCAGTGTCCATCGTTTCAGACGCATCCAGAGGCATTGCATCCTCGAAGTCGTTGACATCATCATCGTCTGTGTCAGCATCGTATGGGTCGGTGCCGAGCAAAGCTTCCTCTGTATCCAACAGGCCGTCATTGTCGTCGTCGGTATCGGCATTGTCACCAATCATATCGGCATCAAAATCGCTGGATTCCGTGGCATCATTCGGGAAGACGTCGGCATTGTCTCCTACCATATCGCCGTCACTGTCCATCGTTTCGGCAGGATCGTTCGGGAATGCGTCAGCGTTGTCGCCAACATTGTCCCCATCCGAATCCATCGTCTCAGAAGCATCGTTCGGGAATGCGTCAGCATTGTCACCAACGCCATCAAGGTCAGAGTCTGCAGTCTCTGATGCATCGTTCGGGAACGCATCTGCATTGTCACCAACTCCGTCGCTGTCCGAATCCATCGTTTCCGTCGCATCATTGGGGAAAGCATCCGCATTGTCCCCAACACTGTCACCGTCCGAATCTGCTGTTTCCGACGCATCGTTCGGGAACGCATCTGCATTGTCACCGACACCATCGAGGTCGGAGTCTACAGTTTCAGTTGGGTCATTGGGAAAAGCATCTGCATTGTCGCCAACACCATCTCCGTCTGAATCCGCCCATTCATTGGCGTCATCTGGGAATGCGTCTGCATTGTTGCCTGAGGCGTTGTCACCGTAGCCATCTCCGTCGCTGTCAGTGGTTTGCGTGTTATCATCGTCGAAGGCATCAGCGTTGTCGCCAACACCGTCATTATCGGTATCCGCCCACTCATTTTCATCGTTCGGGAACGCATCTGCATTGTCACCGACACCATCGAGGTCGGAGTCTACAGTTTCAGTTGGGTCATTGGGAAAAG
>NZVG01000040.1 GCA_002698145.1 Methanobacteriota archaeon
ATTGCCCGCTGATCAACTACCTGAAACTGCAACTGAAACCATGTTTTTGGCCAGCATTGGGATTGTGTTCGCTGGTACGATGGCTGCTGTTATCATCGCACACGATGGAATTAGCCGTGATCGGACAAGCGGCGTTCTTGAGGTGCGATTGTCCCAACCTATGCCTCGCTGGAGGCAAGGTATTGTGCTCATCTTTGGGCATTGGAGCAGCATTGCCTTACCTGTCACTGCTCTTCTTGTTGCATCGATGTTCCTTGTCGGCTATCGGAGCGATATGTGGATTCCACTCGGAGATGCTGTTGTCTACATCGTCGCCGCAATGCTTGTTCTCTTGTGGTACACCGTGTTCGCTCTCTTAGCATCGAGCATCGCAAGGGAGCAAGGTTCCGCCATTGCCTTTTCGATTGGACTTTGGTTCCTCTTTACCCTGCTTTGGGTTCTTTTCACGACTCTGCTCGCTGCGCTTAATGGGGTTGCCGTTGGTGATACACAGGATCAAGGGTACCTCATTTTTGAAGGGCGTATCGACCTTCTTTCACCGAATGGGGTGTATCACCATCTCCTTGAAACGCGCTTGGACGGTGTGGAGCGAGGCGTGTCTGCATTTGGCGCCTACTCCGCTACGATTCTTTGGACCATTGTGCCGCTATATTTGTTCCAGCGAAGGCTCAATCGACTCGTTCCGTGACTGTTTGTAACCAAGCATTGATGAACAGAGTGGTTGTCGTCATAGCATGATACCCGTCCTCATCATGCTGCTGTTAGCGCTTGTGAGCCCATCGATTGAAATGTCCACTTTGGACGAAAATGAACCGGTTCAAACCACGTCAGGGCGCCAGGGTAGCCTCGATGTCGATTGCAGTGGATATACGTTTGAAGACCTCTTTGAATACGATTTTGCTCTCTTTACCCTCGATGTGAACGATGATTGGGCAACGGGCGTCATGGATGCTCGAGCATGGGTGAACGGAAGCAAATCCGCCATCGTGCGCGACAACTTGGACGGTCTATTCGAAGGTGTACCAGGAGGTGACGACGATTGGATTTCAACCGACGAGCGAGAAGCCGTGCGTTCCATAGGCCCAAGATGCATCGCAGACATGGAGACGCGCCTTGGAATCAGGGAAGGTCCATCCCACAGAGGCAACGTTGACTGGAACGACCTTGAATTCGTTGAGGATGGTATTGCACTTGACGAAGTTAACCTTGTCCCAACAGGTCACGAACAAGAGCGATCCTGCAGCAGCCCACTTTCGGATGCAGGCTGCAAAGAAGTTCCAGTAACTGTCACAGATGATCTCGAAATCCACCTGCTCATTGCTGAAAACCAAAACAACAACGTGCGTTTTGATCAACTACCCAATCAAGGAAGCTCAAACTTTACGCTCGCAATGAACATCACCAACATTACCGATGCTCAATTGGTCATGACCTTCCCTGTGCAGCAAGGGTTGCGTATTGCTGAAATGGGATTCTTTGATGACGGTGTTTTGAACGAAAACCTCGTCGCACCCACCAGTGAATTCCTCCCCGATGGGCGATTGCGAATCATTGCCGACGTGGACTATCCAATCGGCTCCTATCCAATGATTCGAAACCTGTTTGTCGATTTCACAACGATGGCTCCGTTCACCAATGATGACCCGGTCTGGAGCACAACTGCGCCAGCAGAGGGTACCATCATACCGGTTGGAACAACAAATGGAGAAATGCTTGCAACCGAGGAAGCGGGAATGTGGGTTATCGACGAAAGCGGCTGGAGTTTGCAATGCGAATTTACCGATGCAGGGTGGGATGTTCGAATGGATGAAAACGCTGGCCTGTACGTTATGGCGAACGGAGCATCCGCCGTCGGCCAGTGTGCTGGTGTTGACGCATACGGTGCGGAAACTGTCGAACACAGAAACTACACCTTTGGAAAAGTCATGGACGCGAGCGCTACGCTTTCTCCAAGCGGTGATACAATCGAATTCACACCGGTCTCGACTGGAATGGTCGCAAGCCTCACTGTGGACGCACATGCCCTGCAAATGGCGAAAATGGGTTCAAGCGCAACTGCTGTGGCTGATACGAACGGGGTGATGATGGAGTTATCCATGTCCGGTCTTTCACCGGGAAGTGTAATGATTGCGGGTACTGCATCAGCGAATGGAATGCTCGATTACAACTTCATGCTCGACTTAGGAATCGAGAAATTGAACAAACCTCCGTCCATCACCATCGATACGAATCTCATGGGCGAGGAAGCTGAGTGGGAACTTGATGGTTTGAAATTCACGCTCAATGGAAACGTGATTGATCCTGATGGGCAAGACGTGAGTATGATGTTGAGCATTTGCAATGGTCAAACATCCAACTTCGATCGTGATAACCTCGCTTGGGAAATTCAAGTTTCTATCGCAAACTGCATTCAGAGCAACGTTGAATCGCCTTACTCCGTTGTCATCGTAGCAACCGATGCATCAGGCGCAACAACCAGCATTACCATCGAAGTCGATGATCCAAACGCAGGCGGTAGCGATACGACGGGTGGTTCGTCCACTTCCGATACGGAAGAAGACAGCGGAAGCATCCTGCCCGCACCAGGTGTGTTTGCAACACTCATTGCAGGGCTCGTCGCTGCAGGATGGGTTTCATCACGCCGAAACTGACCAACAGACTCAAACATGGTTGGTAAACAGGAAGGGTTGAGGGACATGTTCCGAGGTACCATTGACCGTTCCAGTCATGAGGGTGGCTTACTTGTCACATTCAACGGCTCATCACCCGCTCTTGGTTCAATTATTGTCCGAGAAGAAGATGGACATTACATTGGAAAAATTGATGCAGTCCTTGGATCAACTGATGCGCCTCTTGCACATGTTGCACACCTTGACCGTAACCAAGACAATGCGTCATTCCTTGGCTCAACCGTCATCGTACGTGCAAAGAAAGAACGAGAGGAGCGTCCCAAGCGCCAACATCGCGATGAACGCCCGCAACGAGGGGGACAGCGCTCGTTCGATCGAAGAGACAATCGTAGAGGAAACGATTCCAAGAAAAGCGATTGGGTTTGTGCTTCGTGCGATAATGTCAACTTTGCCTGGAGGACGGAATGCAACAGCTGTGGTAAGTCGAAGGAAGGCAATGTCAAAGAATACAAATCATCGTTCAGGGATGACAACCGTTCCAACAATCGTCGAGAGCGCCCACGCCAAGAAAATCATGGACGAAACGACTGGGAATGCCCGTCCTGCAGCAACATAAACTTCTCTTTCCGAACCGAGTGCAACCAATGCGGTAAGCCCAAACCCGGGCACACTGGCAGCCGTGGTCACTCAAGGGGTGAATCCTCTGGTCGAAACCGCAGTGGCCGTGATGGAGATCGCCGAGGCGGACGGGACGGTCGACGCAGTTTCGGTGGAGACAGAGGCGGACGAGATAATCGACGTGATTCAGGACGTGGACGTGATAGCGGACGTGATTCTGGTGGAAGCAGAGGTCGGCGTGATGATCGTCGAGATTCAGGGCGTGGACGTGATTCAGGGCGTGACCGCCAAAACCGAGATGATGACAAAAAACGTCCAGAGGAACGCTATCGAAAAGCCCGCGGAAAGCGCCCCGGACATGCACACAATCGAGGGCCGCAACCAATACGACCTCGGAGATATCAGGGCAGAAATCGAGACGATTGAGGTGAAAACGTGACAGCAGAATCACACTATCTTGATGCATTGGAAGCACTTGAAGCCGATGACAGAGAGGAAGCTTTGCTTCATGCCCGCAAAGCCATTAAACTCGACCCAGAACACGCTGACGCCTGGAGAGTTGTTTCAGATGCAAGCCTACCGGGATTGAGGAAACAACCAACATTGAAACAGGCAGCTTCCTCTTTGTCAGCTGCCAAGAAAGTAGTTGCATTACAACCTGATGATCTCGCAATGTGGGTCCGCGGAGGACGTCTCCTTTCCGATGAACTTGGCCTCTACATGGACGCGTTGCAATGGTGGCAAGATGCCAGACATCATGCTCCAGAGGAAGTAACGCCAATCGTCGAACAAGCGGCGATACTCGCAGACATGGGACTCTATGGTGAAGCAAGTGAAAGGCTTCAATCAATTATTGATGAGAATATGGATCTCGCAACAACCCAATACACACGCGTTGCTCGATTGCATCAAATGTGTAAACTTGCAAGCGAGCAACCCTCTTCTGAACACTTCAAACCTTGGGAAAAGCACCACAACGGCTGGGAAGCCATCAAAATGCGAATGACCAAGCCACCGATTAGTGAATCGAAAATTTTCCTTCTCCTTACCACACCAATTTTGATGCTTGAAGTCATCTTAGCACCACAAATCTTCGGAGCAGGATTTGGAGGATTCTGTTTGACCTCTTTGGTTATCCTTACGACGGTGATTTTAGGGATGCGTATTTCACGTCGTTGGTTCCAGCGATTTAACCGTCCAGCGTTCAATCTCTTACGTGCAATGGACTTTGAGACCGCCACAGGCTATGTGGTGATTCCAGAAGAAATTCGTCTATCGAAACTGTTCATGTTTATTCTGAGTCGGAGACCTCCAGCTTTCCAAGAACGAATGCTGAAAATTGTTGACGCTAAAGAGACTGTAAAGGGAGACTGGAAGCCGAAATTGCCAGATTTCTCCTCGCACGCTTCAAGCTTCTTCGACGTTGAGGAAGAAGACGAAGATGAGGAACTGACGTCCTTCGAAGAAGAATGACGTATTCAGGTCCCAGCAGTATAATCGTCCTTGTAGTTGATTTGCTCATCCGTTAACGTATCGATTGACACACCGATCGTCTCAAGTTTCGTCGTCGCAAGATTTTGGTCTTGTTCAAGCGTAATGTCGTACACAAGGTTGTCCATGTCTTTTGCTTCTTTAGCAAGACGGCAGAGCGAGAGGAATTGATTTGCAAAGGACATGTCCATTACTTCAGAAGGATGACCTTCAGCAGCAGCCAGATTGACAAGACGTCCTCGTGCTAGAAGATGTATTTTGTTTCCATTTGCAAGGGTAAATTCCTCGTTGTCTTTACGAATTGTTCGAACTGATGTGGAGATTTCTTCGAGAGCTTGTACGTCAATCTCGCAATCATAATGNCCTGTGTTNGANACNATNGCNCCGTCTTTCATCTTGGCGAAGTGGTGCTCAAGGATGATGTCTTTCATACCTGTTGCAGTACAAAAGATNTCACCCAANGGTGCGGCCTGATCCATGGTCATGACACGGTATCCATCCATAACTGCTCGNAGTGCTGCGAGCGGNTCGACTTCCGTNACGATAACGTTGGCTCCNAGCCCNTGTGCCCGCATGGCNACNCCCTTTCCGCAGTGTCCATANCCAGCTACNACCATGGTCTTTCCAGCAATGAGAACGGAAGTTGCTCGAAGGATTCCATCGAGAGTGGATTGACCNGTTCCGTAGACATTGTCAAAATCCCACTTTGTTACAGCATCGTTNACTGCAATTACAGGATACTTCAGGTCTCCTGCAGCAGCCATCGCTCGNAGTCGGTGAACNCCGGTTGTGGTCTCTTCAGTNCCNCCAAGNACACCTCCNGCNTATTCGGACTTCTCACCGTGNACNCGNACGATTAAATCNGCNCCNTCATCGAGNGTAAGGCTTGGTTTGAACTCAAGCGTCTTGTCAATGCACCAATAGAAATCATCAACGCTTTGTCCATGCCANGCATAAACAGANTANCCCTGTTGAGCGAGCCAGGCAGCAACATCATCNTGTGTNGANAGTGGGTTGCAACCCGACCAGGAAAGTTCAGCACCTGCAGCCGCAATTGTTTCGATNAGGACCGCTGTCTCTTTGGTNACGTGAAGACAGCCCGCCACACGCATTCCAGCCAGTGGCTTGNTACGTTCGGCCTCTTCCTTGAGTGCTGCAAGNACAGGCATTCTCGAGCGAGCCCAATCAACTCTGCGTGATCCTTCTTCAGCGAGTCCNATATCTCGAACNGCATACCCGTCGCCAGTATCCAAACCTTCCATGCTCTTTGCGAGCCTTNGGGGTTCTTCAATGCATCTTCAGGCCCATNGGGTCTGNAGTNNCCTATTGTTGCTGTTGCAACGCTTGCGCAGCGTACTGTTGAGCNTACTGTCCAGCCGTTGCCTCATCGTAACCTTGCGAAACAAATTGCTGGTAGTACTGNTTGTAGTACTGCGTGTACAGGTCATTGCTCGCTGCAGGTGCCGCTGCAGCCGGCTCAGCAGCTGCGGCTTGTCCAACGTATTGCGCCGCATAGGCTCGAGCNGTTTCTTCNGGNTATCCTTGNGCGATCAACTGCTGCACATACTGTTCNGTCATGTCCATTTGTTGNCCATAACCAGCAGCAGCAGCACTGAGGTTGTCGACCTTGTCGCCGCCTCCNCCACGNAGGAAGAACNCTGAAACCAGCAAGAGAACCANGACAGAGGCGATGATTCCAATGATGAGCATCAAGTTGCTGTCCTCAGATTCTTCACCAGCNTGNTTGTCGCTNGATGGTTCAGACCATCCNGTTTCCNNGTCGTAGGTCCATTCACCAATCCANTCGCACTCAGATGTTGTTGCATTCCAAACNAATTCTCCGCCTGCGGCAAGAGCGCTCTCGTTTGCGAGGACNCCTCGACATTGCTTGAGGTTGATGAGGACCATCTTCGTGAGGTCATCGGACCAACGCTCGTCGTCNCCTTCATAGACACGAACCCAAATCTCAACAACTTCGCTNGTGTTGCTGTAGTACTCATCAATGTTCAACGTCAATTCAAACGTATCCGAGTCAGCGAGTGCATCAGATCGGTCAAACTTGTTGTCNGTNATGAGGTTGTACTTCTCAATGGCTGATGCGGAGAAGTCNTCGCGAGAGAACGCTGCCTCGACGTATACTTCACCNGTTTCTGAACCTGAAAGAATNGTACCAGTAATTGTGTAGGTNGATTCGGTTACTCCAACAGATGTGTTCTCNAAGTCGTTGTACTGTACAACCGGTATCTCGTCNCCGTATCCTTCCGGTACGACAACGAAGTACATTCGGTACTTGTCTGAGAATTTTCCAGATGCGTCGTATACACGGAGTTCCATACGGATTTGNGACTCTGCTGTGCCAGAATCATCAACAGTCACGTTTTGGAACTTGTATGAGAAAAGTCCGTTGCTTGCAGCAGATTCCTCAAAGGTGTGGCCCTCNAGGTTGAACGATGTGTCACCGTACGGNGCNTCAAAGAAGACCTTCCACTCGTAGGTAACAATGCCGTTGCTTCCGTCGATGGCGTCTGCATCGTAGGATTCGCTNGCATCGAAGTGAAGAACAAGTTCNCCTGCTTCGGTGAGAATCACTCGATTGACATCCCATTCTGTATTCGATACAGTCTTGGTGCCGATGTACTCNACGTTNTCCATGTATTCATCNCGCATGTCGATGCTCATGTTGGCTTCAGGNGCGTATGCATCAGCGAGAACATCGTTGGTNTCAACGAGAACGGAGATGATTCGNGCGTGTCCTGCATCGTCGTGGAGCAAGAGNGTCACCGTCCATTGTGCTCCNTGNAGACANCCAGTTGCAGAAGACAAGTCCGTCTTGCANAAGGTCGCCGAAGGTGATGCTTCTGAGATGTGATCGGTTCCACTTGCCATGGTNGCACCCGCCCANTCGGTTGGNCCGTCNAGGATCCAGTCCGCTGTAAGTGGNGCAGAGGTTNCTGAAGTGTAACCGAAGTTCACGGTTGCATCGCTCTTCATGTAGTGCGTTGCGTATCCACCGGTTGAAGGGTCGATTCCTGGCGTGTCGCCNTTGACGGTCAGACCGAGATCCTGTCCCATTGCCCCAAATCCTTCAGGGTANGGTGTGACAGTGTATTCAAGCATGTTTCCGAGGANCGGGAAGGTTGTGCTGTCCGCTCGAGATGAATAGGTNGCAACATCGATGGTCGATACAATCATACCNCCTTGGTAGTAACTGCACGTACCCATGATGACGTCCTTGCTGTTTGCGCTTGTTCGCAGNAGGCTCTGGAAGAAGCCACCGTCTTCCATGTATCCATTACAGACACCNGGAACGTTTTGCGTGCTCACTGAGTTTGTGTTCAGAACCGCTGTTGCAACCGTTCCGTCTCCCTCAAAGCCTTGGAAGGCAGTGGTGGAAACATCGCCCATAATCGGGTGGAATGGATCAGCGATGTCGAGGTCTGTGTACAGGATCTTGGTATCTGGTGTNTTGCGGCTTTGCACATCCATTCCGAATGGCAATCGGCCGTTCAGTCCAACATCAAGGCCGTAGATTTGACTACCTTGTGGGCCAAGGTGCGCTTGTACAGTNCCACCNGCAGACATGAANGATTCNAGCGTCTGNCGNTTGGCAGTNGANCCGAGCTTCTGATAGTAACCTCGTCCACCNCTCTCGACGTCNTTNGCNGCGATGTCCTCTTGCCACGGCAGGAGAATCTTGTCGTAGTGNGTCATCCAACCNGAGTCAAGGTAAGTGGTCCAATCGTTGATGGCGAATTGAGTGTAACTCATGCCAAGCANNTGGAGATCTTCCTTGATNGTCGATGTACGNGCGGTTGANTCACTGAGNATAGCNACGTCNATTTGNTCGGCGAAGNTTGCNTGGAAGTATCGCACGTTTCCGCTTGGGTTTCCATTCGCAAGNTCAGCGTGGAAACTNATGTTGTACNCGTGTCCATCGATCCAGCCGTTGTAAGCAGGGAAGGTCAAATCGATTCGCTCGTTNGATGCAAGCGTTGTCGTGGTTGTNGANGATGTTGCTTGGTNAACTTGTGCTCCATNNGTCTCATCAANGACNGTCATGTAGAACATGTANTCACCTGCCAAGACACCGTTTGTTGCTCGAATGTCCCAGTTGTGNGTGAGGCTGCCATCGATNGGNAGAACACANTCGTAGACACCATCGTCAAGNCAAGCAAGCGTGCTTGGNTTGCCNAGNGTGATGTCAACGGATTCAACNTTNAAGATGACTTGCTCNATGTTGTTNGAGTTGCTTACTTCNACATCGTTGNACCAAGGTACGCCAGCTGTTGTGTTGTCAAAGACGGTNTCAGCACGNATCATGTAAACGCCTGCGAAGAACTCGTGGTTTGCAATTGTTGTNGTTGCGACATCCTCTGCNTCNACGTTGGTACGAGAGACCGTNTANGATGCATCTTCGTAGAACGTGAATTCTTGNAGTGTTATGTTGTTAAATGCCACTCCTTTGAATCCATCGTTGATTCCGTTNCGCCCATCACCGTCGCTTTGGAATTCAAAGTTGATNTCAACGGTTGAACCGGCGAGGGANATACATTCACGGAACCACTGGAGACTGTCTGCTGCAGTGTTGTTGAGAACGTANAGGTGCGTCAGGTCAATGCTTCGAGTNANAACCAAATCATCGGTGTTGAAGAAGACGTTGTAGTTGCCANCGGANCCATCGGTGCTTGCCGCATCNCCAATNAAGGAAATTTCAGCTTGGTTGATNGATTCNCTTGCNTTGGTGAAGCCNTCGTTGTTGTCATCGTTTTGGCACGTTCCATCCTCGTCGTAATCGTTCCATTGTCCAAGGATTACNGAGGAATAGGAGTCGGTACCNTTCGTGAAGTCAACATTGATTGAAGCGTANTCNTTGACGTCAACGATCGAGGTTCCATCCACATCGATTCCGTANAANGTGTCNGCATAGTANTCAAAGTTCAGCGAAACGAAGTCGCCAGACATGCTTGTCAANTCGACACTTGGAATTGTGAGGGTNTCGTTTTCCCACANGTCGCCGTATCCTTGCGTTGCTGTGTCGCATGGGTGGCCGAACCAGTAGGCNTTGTTGTTGAAGATGAGGTCGTTGCACGTTGCTTCGTTGTAGATAGCACCCTGNGGNTTTCCNTCGTCACTGTAGACGTATCCGTCTGCNCCGCCNTCAAAGGATTCCTTACANATNACNGCGGGAGCGCTGCANAGAATGTCCGAAGGGGTGGCTGAAAAGACAGTCGCCTTNACGTCGAAGTCGACCATTGTGTTCCCCCAGTTGTTCGTGGTNACGTCGATGTCGAACATTCCTTCTGCATAGAGGCCACCAGGATTGAAGTAATCGATTCCTTNGACAGCNGGGTCATACAGNTTGAACGGTTGGATGTAACCGATGATCTCGTCATTNACGGTCTGTTCGTCCCATGCATGNTTGCTCANNGTNGCTGAAANTCGATAGATGGTATCGTTGAGNAGNNTCGCNGAAATCGATGCTGTCTCTTCTTCACCAGGACCGAGGTTGACAAGGTTCAGGTTGCTTTGGAGTGTTTGTGGGTTCGGNTAGTAAGCAGTGTTNTGCTTGTAGATTGTGATGTTGTCNATTGCGTANCCGTCNCGTCCGCTCCANAGNGACTCGTTGTCGTCTGCAATNGAGCCTTCAAAGCCTGAACGNAGGCGGAATCGGACGTCGACGGTCTCACCTGCCCACGGGGACAGGTCNAANTCGCCTACGCCATCTTGTGTGAAATTGCTCCANCCGTAGTAGGTGCCTGANCTGAAAACACCGTAGTAGTANCGTCCNTCAGCGACGCCACCGTATCCGTTGATTTTGTANGCGCGGTCNTTGTCGTAGCCGCCCCAAACCGAGGANCCAGANAGACACTCNCCCGCAACTTGAGCNGAGGTCGGGCATGTGATGGTCGACCAGCCTGTCTCTTCTGAACCGACTTCNATCATAGCNACGTCNTCCCANAGATCGCCAATGAGCCATTGTCCAGTCGTTGCNTCAACAGANCCAAGCGCTCCGTAGCCGAGGTGCCGGAACAACTCAACGCTGAGGAANGCACGGTCGGAGCCNNTNAAGTCCACGTCNTTGAGTGTCANNGCNTCGTCCCAATGTCGTCCATAACCGGACCACAAATCGCCGCTGCTGTTGGTCTTGTANTCNCCAGCCCACATGAAATCNGTTGGGTTTTGNTAATTCGCTGANAAGTTTGCAGCNTTGTTNCCNTCGGTTGCTCCNACAGAGTGNTTGGTTTCCAAAATCCAACTTGAGGATTGGTCGATGTACTCNTCAAAGGACCATGTGCAGCCTCCACCGCAACCGGTGGNGTCTGCTGGATTATCGAANTCATGNGTGAANACCGTAGCATTGGATGAGTTCGTCTCGTCAACAACNTTGAGTTCGACNTCAAGGGTTGCGGATTGTGTAAGTGTATCCATTCCNGTGTTGGTGATGGTGACGTTGATGTCACGAGTNCCNTCTCCAACNATGCCAAAGAATCGNTCGACTGGNTTNATATCAATGCCCGTNACGGCGATGTCTTTGCTGTCCATTTCGACAACCGTAACATAATCGTATTGACCATCCCANCCAAGNTTGTCAACCCAGTTTCCAAAGTTGTAGGAAGTGTGTCCAACAACAATGTCAGGAGCAGAGGTCGATGCACCAGCAAGTTGGCCTACGACTGCGATGTTCGGTCGGCGNCCTGCCTCGTAGGACAGAGGNGTTACGTGCCCACCTGANCCATCAGAAAGTGTAACCTGTACNGATGTNGGGAAGTTNAGCCAGAAGGAAGATGTTGAACCACCAGCAGAGTCGGANGTGTTTTGNTGATANGCAACNGTTGGATTGACGAAATCTGGCTCTCCGTCTCCGTTTATGTCNGCAATTGTAAGGTCNTAGGAGATGTANGGACCGAAGTAAGCAAGTGCGGGTGTGGACCATGTTCCAACAGCGGATGATGTCGAGAACGTAATGTTCTCNAGGTTCCCTTGNGTCATNGCNATGGTNTCGATTGTTCCGTCATCGTCGATGTCGCCGATGTCAAATTCACCGAATGTGTTCGCCATGTTGACGACGTGTGAACCTGCTTGCNGTGATGTNGAGAAGGTGTAGGTTGCAGGGAAGAGGTTTGTNTGACAATTGAATTCNATAACGGTTACGTTGTCGTCGTTCCCAGGGTTTGTGGTTTGGCCGGTTGCNTAATCCGTNCCTTCGNNTCGCAGGAGCCAAATGTCCTNATCGTAGCANTGGCTTCCNAGACCTTGCTGTCCTTCGCCCCANTCGCCAACTTCAAGACTCCGNTAGGAATTNGTGTTTGCCGTTCCCAGCGCTGTTACCATTGGNGCAGTNCTTGCNCCAATNGGNCCCATGTAGGTCACAACACGCTGNTTNGAGATGTCGTTGAGGAGGTCGAGNATNAGAACATCNTCGTTNCCGTCTTGGTTGANATCNCCAACNACAAGATCCCATGCCCAGAAGTGAGTGAATCGCTGGCCAATGGTAAATGAGTCAGAGTTGCATCCGTCGTTTTCGAGAATGGTGAGGTTGCCTGGCTCACCTGCTGGTGCGCCATTGTCGTCTGTCTTGAATGGATTNTTTCGCTGGAANATNGCGATATCAGGNGCGCTGTCACCNTTGAANTCACCAACTTCGAGGAATTGTACGTTGGAGAACTCGTCCCANTCTGCGTTTCGGGAGGTGTTCTTTGANACCCAAACATCGTANCGCTCAGTGAAATCNCCTGTNCCGTCNTTCAACANAATNGTGATGGTGTGNGTACCATCGGTNGCNATNGCCATATCGTTGTGGCCNTCGCAATTGAAATCCGCAATACCGATGTCAATCGGATCTCGNTTTGTGGTGTAGTTTCGTGCGGCAGAAGCACTNGCATTGGTTGCAAATGCGGCAGTTGTCGATAAGACCATTATGAGTACAAGGAATACGCTTCGAAGTTTTGCCCCGATTTGGTTTGTCTTTGTTTGCATCAATATCACTCATCTAAGCCACTCATACTTCCACTATAACCCCTTTGATGCTACGCTTCGCCAAACGGGATGCGAATGTGCGATATTGCGGCCCANTTGTNACTTATCCNAGCCAGCGCGGNGAAGGACCCCAACCCGTCGNATCTCCGCCGTGAATTTTAACCAATTTTCCTGCAGCAAACAGCGATTCAAGCCACACGCTNAANTCGNNTCCAGTTCGNCCGCCAAGTTTNGNGCTCGCCACCTCTTCAATCATCTCGGTTGCNAGNGCGGTNCGCCCCCCTTCNCGGACAATAAGGCGCATNAGTTCCTTCANCCAAGCCTCNGCCATNGGATCAACNCTCATCTCTCCNTGAATCGGCCGNGGTTCGTCAAGTTCAGANAACGCATCCATCAACTCAAAGNCGTCGTTTTGGCNNGGTGGCTCNAGACCAATTTTTTCAATTTCGATTTCAACATTCAATGCNCCAATTGGNCGTTTTACAACCGGNATTCTGCTTGGATCNGGCTCAGGCCCCATATCGGTTGGAGCTTTGAGTGTGTCTTCNTCATCNCNNTCTTCGGATATTGCATCGGGCTCTTNGGAGCGNNNTTGTACGCCTATTGGCATTGTGAGNCCTACGTCGGACAGACCNAGTTCATCAACGATACCTTCGACCCANCCTTTTTTNCCTTCNATTATNACATTGACATCTGTTTCATCAGAGCGAAACGTGAAGCGAACGTCTCCAGATGCCACNNCNNCAACTCCATTNGATTCCATTTCAAGATATCGANTCTGTGGATGTTGCGAGTTGACGCAAGACNGTATGGAGAATTCCTCCGTTTCGATAATATTCGACCTCNACAGGNGTATCAAGCCGNACTGAAACNGTGAATGTTTTGCTCGNNCCGTTTGGNTGNGANGCTGTNACGGTCAAATCTTGNAGAGGTTGAACATCGTTTGTTACNGGNATTGTGAACGANTCNGTCCCNTCNAGTNCGAGTGATTCATGCGATTCTCCTTCCTTGAANGTCAGCGGTAGNACACCCATNCCAACCAANTTCGACCTNTGAATNCGCTCAAACGANGTNGCAAGAACTGCTTTTACCCCAAGCAAGTAAGTGCCCTTGGCNGCCCAATCTCGTGAAGANCCNGTTCCGTATTGNGATCCTGCNAGGACGACCATCGGNCCANNGTTGNTCATTGCAGCCTCGTAAACAGNGGTNATNTCACCNGTGGANTGGTCGANNGCNTATCCNCCCTCNGTNCCGGGNGCAAGNTGATTGCGAATTCGAACGTTNGCAAANGTNCCACGCATCATAATTTCGTGGTTNCCTCGTCGGCTTCCNAATGAGTTGAAATCNCCTTTTTCGACGTTGCGTTCAANNAGCCANTTCCCTGCCGGGCCGCTNGNNGGGAANGATCCTGCAGGAGAGATATGATCNGTTGTAATCGAATCGCCAAGTTTCAACAGCACTTTCGCATCGTGAATGCCCTGNATTGGGTCAGCCTCTGGCGAGAGATNTTGNAAGAAGGTTGGAAGGCGTATGTANGTNGATTCTTCTTGCCANGGATAGAGTGGNCTNGGTTCNGANGGAATGGAATCCCAACGTGGCTCATTCATNGCATCNGCATAACGTTGNGTNAACATNTCTGGCGTNATGGCGGAACGTGCCTCCTCGATTTCAGCNGTTGANGGCCANANATCTGANAGCATGACNGGNGAGCCNTCGGCTGCATGTCCNATCGGTTCGGTTGTAAGGTCGATTTCGAGGGTNCCTGCGAGCGCATATGCAACAACAAGNGGNGGTGATGCNAGGTACGATGCCTTGACTTTTCCNTGAACTCGTCCTTCGAAATTTCGGTTNCCGGANAGNACGCTTCCGACAACAAGNTTTGCTTCATCNATTGCAGCATCGACTTCCTCGGGCAGTGGCCCCGAATTTCCAATGCATGTCGTGCATCCATACCCAACGACATTGAAGCCGAGTGCGTTCAAATCGTCCTGGAGTCCGGTTGCTTCGTAGTATTCAGTCACCACTCTGCTTCCNGGAGCAAGGGACGTTCGAACCCAAGGCTTGACTTCAAGNCCANGCGNNCGTGCNTTGCGAGCAAGGAGTCCNGCAGCAAGCATGACGTCTGGNTTNGAGGTGTTCGTACANGAAGTNATNGCTGCAATCACAACGTCACCATGATTCAAGTCGTAAATTTCTCCNTCNCGTTCAACAATGGCTCCGTTGTTGAGTTCGGATTCATCCAGTCCATGACCCTCGAAACCCANCTCATTGGTNAGCGACTCCACAAAATGAGATTTCATGTCTTTCAAATCGACACGATCCTGNGGTCGCTTTGGACCTGCAAGNGCAGGAAGAATTGTGCCNAAATCCANCTCCANAACATCTGTGTAGGTTTTTTCTGCATCGCTTGCNTTGTACCAGAGTCCTTGCGCCTTGGAAAACGCCTCAACGCCTGCAAGAGCCTCTTCNTCGCGNCCCGTCAACCGGAGGTACTCAATGGTNCGCTCATCAACNGGAAAGAATCCACAGGTTGCNCCNTACTCTGGCGCCATGTTAGCAATTGTTGCACGGTCAGCAAGNGACAATGCNGCCATCCCTTGACCAAAGAATTCAACAAATTTTCCGACNACACCNTGCTCTCNNAGCATNTCGACGATNCNCAGCGTCATGTCTGTNGCAGTAACTCCATCGTTGAGCGAACCGGTCAATCGTACGCCTACAACGTCTGGAGAGAGCATGTAAATCGGTTGNCCGAGCATNACGGCTTCTGCTTCGATTCCACCAACNCCCCANCCAAGAACACCAAGACCGTTGACCATTGTGGTGTGAGAATCGGTTCCAACGAGGGTATCAGCGAGCCANATATTGTTCTCTGTGCGAGCAACACTGGCNAAGAATTCAAGATTGACCTGATGGACNATTCCTCGAGATGGCGGAACCGCCTGGAAATTGGCGAGGGATTGTTGCCCCCACTTNAGGAACGTGTAGCGCTCCATNTTGCGATGATANTCAATGTCAAGGTTNAGTTTCAATGCATCAGGGTTTGCTCCAGAAATATCGACTTGCACAGAATGATCNATNACAAGATCNACTGGAACTTGGGGATTGACTTTTTCTGGGTCTCCNCCCATCTGGACCATAGCNTCACGNAGTGCAGCCAAGTCAACAACNGCTGGAACNCCTGTAAANTCTTGAAGAATAACTCGCGACGGACGAAATGGAATTTCACCACGTTCGCCATCGGCTTGCCATCCAGCAATGGCTTTGACATCCTCTTCTCGAATCAGGAACCCATCGCAGTTGCGTAGTGCACCCTCCAACAACACTCGNATTGAATAAGGAAGNTGCTTGGTGGAAATTCCAGCATCATCAAGTGCAGAAAGCGCATAATACGCNCCTCCNACCTCGAGTTCTCGCTTCGCCAAAAACGGGTCCAATTCGCTCATGGTTAAGCGGACTCGCGCCCCCCTAATCAACCGTGCTATTCTGTTCTCTGAGCGTTACCTACCAGAACTTGTACCATNGGTCTGNTTCATCTNGACCTACGATGAGATCAACCGATTCCACAGTCACTGGGAACGTAGAGAGCTTGTTGCTGTCCGTACATACGGTTTGAGAGGGGCCACAGCCGACTTCTGATATGGCATCGATGACTTCAACACCGCTGGTGCTCATGCCATCGATTTCACCACGGTAGGCTTTTCCGAAAGCTGTGTACGAACCGTCGAGATTGTATGCGCCGTCAGAATCAACAAGATAGAATTGGCCCC
>NZVG01000041.1 GCA_002698145.1 Methanobacteriota archaeon
TCAAGGACAAGGTCAGGGACAAGGTCAAGGACAGGGTCAAGGACAAGGTCAGGGACAAGGTCAAGGACAGGGTCAAGGACAGGGTCAGCAGCAAGGTCAACAAGGCCAGCAAGGTCAACAAGGCCAGCAAGGTCAACAGGGCCAGCAAGGTCAACAGGGCCAGCAAGGCCAACAAGGCCAGCAAGGTCAACAAGGCCAGCAAGGTCAACAAGGCCAGCAAGGTCAACAAGGCCAGCAGCAAGACAATGGACAGGGTCAGCAGCAACAAGGTGGAGAGCAAGGTGGCCAACAAGGCGATCAGCAAGCTGGAAACCAGAACGGTGACAACCAAAACGGTCAGAACCAACAGCAGCAAGGCCAGACTCAAAACGGTCAGCAAGGTCAACAGGGCCAGCAAACCGACCAACAACAAGGTCAACAGCTGGACAACCAGGAACAAAACGGCGAAACCGACAACGACGGCGATGGTATCCCAGATAACCTCGACAACGATGACGACAACGACGGAATTCCTGACGATCTTGATGCAAGCCCAGAGGACCACGACAACGACGGTATCGACGATGCGGAAGACAGCGATGACGATGGCGACGGAATCGACGACGATGAGGAAGTGAACGACAATGATCCAAACACGAACATTTACGATCACGACAACGATGGCATCAGTGATGCAATCGATTTTGACATCGACAACGACGGCATTGACAACTGGAACGATGAAGGCGAGAACGGCGAAGACCTCTCCCGTGACCACGACAACGATGGCATGGATGATGGGGAAGACCCTGATGACGACAACGACAACATTCTTGATGTCGATGAAGCAGATGGAGACTTCGGCAACTATCGCTATGATCATGACAACGACGGAATTTGGGATCTCAGTGACACCGATGACGACAACGACGGTCTAAGCGACTGGTTCGAAATCAACGATGGTAACGATCTCACAGGTCAATTTGACTCCGACAACGACGGAATCGAAAATCAATTCGATGACGACGATGACGACGATGGAATCCTCGATTCCTTTGAAAACTGAGTCAGGTTTGATTGAGAATCAAGTCGCAACTCCGTTCTGATTGAACGGATGGCCGGGCCTCAGGGGAGTCCGCTCCCCTGGGGTTCCTTTTCTTTTGATATCCTTCTCATCCGGGTGATACTCTAGGACCTCAATCACCCATTGTTTTCATATACAGTTCCCTGGTCAGCAAACTGTTTAGAGGGAAGCAAATGCTGGAAAATCGAAACAAAAACAATCGTCGACCAAACACCTTCAAATCACTTCTTCTCGTGTTTTTGATGGTTATGAGCACAACACTCGCAATGATGGTTCCATCCGAATGGGATGAACAAGAACAAACAATCGACGTTGAATACCGTTCTATGCAAAGTAGCCCTGCTCTCCAATCAATGGATCAAGCAGGACAAGGTCAATACGAAGGATCAACAGTTTTCCACGCCGATGACGTCCACCCTGCTCTCCGTGACATCATGTGGGCAGACATCGGTGTTTCATCAGGCGTCATTAGTGATCGAGCAGCTGTTGAAGCGGTTATGGCATCCAACAACTTCCTCGTCGAGGAATCAAACCGAAACGACCACGACAACGATGGAATCAGTGACCTCTACGATCTTGATGATGACAACGACGGAATTTATGACCTCATCGAGCGTTTTGACGGATGCTACGGTACGGACCCATTCGACCATGATAACGACGGGATCCTCGACATCGACGACAACGATGACGACAACGACGGTATCCTCGAGGGCCCAATCGATTACGATGCTCTCGAAGCACAAGGATTCGATCCTCGCAATGTATCGACCGATCGCTTCGTCATTTCAACGACAATTCACCCGTGGGCNAATGTTGCAGTTGGCGCATTTTANCTCGCAGATCAAAACCCCTTNGATCACGACAACGATGGCGTCACTGACGAAGACAACGANGGATCTGGNGCAGGGCGNTTCGACGAAGANGANGATAACGANGGCCGNATCGATCAATTTACGTGGCCATGCGACTATGATTCTGATGGATTGATGGACTATTTCGANCCNGACGATGACAACGACAANGTGGCCGACGTAGACGACTCTCACCCGTACGATGCAACAATCACAACCAGCAANACTGCTGCAGGCAATCTCTTCAATTCGCCGGTNNCATGGGANTTCATTGATTATCGAGANTACTCAGGTGGCGTTAACTACGTNACAGCCGAACTNAACAGAGTAAATGCTCCTGGAGCACCGGCAAGCGGTTGGATAGGAAACCCTGCNGCNTATCCGGGNCCAGAAGGTGTCGCNGCATTCACNGANATNGTCGATGGCGANCTTGACGGAGANGGTATCCCCAACTTCCTCGATCCNGACAACGACAATGACGGAACNCCTGATTCNGCAGATACCGACGATGACAANGANGGAATCCTTGACATGTTNGANCCAGACGANGACAACGATGGTATNCCNGACACATGCGTCAACGTCGANAACAACGGTGANGGATTAGGCGANTACACNGGNGCAAACAANTCACCTTACCANACNCCNGGTGGAGACACAGACAACAAAGGTGGCTTGGATTGCGAAATNGATTANGATCAAGANNTGGANGATGANCGNCTCCGACCTTTTGANCANAACTACAANGGAATCTACGACTGGTTGGACCCAGATCTCGGAGGAACGACNAGNCCAGACAACCTTGGAAANGTNTTGGTNAGTGGCGATGCNACAAACTTCGAATATGATACNGATAACGACAACATTGACAATGAAAACGANAGCTTCCCACTTGACAAAGCATCGGANGTNATTTCATGGAATTGCCCAACNGCTGCGAANCCAAACCCGGTTAGTCCAGACCCACGNTGNCANACNCGCCGAGCATCCTTCTCCCAATTCAATGATTGGGANGGNGACGGTGTNNTAAACTGGGAAGACATCGATGATGACAACGANGGCATCATCGATATTCTCGATATCGATTGGGATTGTGATTTGGACAACGATGGNGATCTTCANGCAATCAANGGCGCATTGTATCGCGATGATGGTCCGAATGCTGTNGACTCTGANATNGATGGTGATGGGCTTGAAAACGACATCGATTGGGATGACGACAACGACGGGCTCTCNGATCTCTTCGACCCNGACGACGGAAATTGCGGTGCNGTTGATCCNGACCTCAACGATGCATTCCAAACNCCATNTTACCCAGTNGGAGACCTTGGATTGCTCGACGGNAGNCAAGATGGTCAGACNTATNCGAACAATNTATCNGACCANTGGAACATGGTCTTTTGGCACAACCCATTTTCTGAGATGATGCTCGATTACAACGGATACGATGGTACAACAAACCCACCAACACCAGGAAACGTTCCTGAATTTTACTGGTTCTTGTTCGCACGGTGGTCCTCGTNCAACGGTGGNAATGAGTGGGACATCGACAGCGATGGCGACTCACTCATCAACGGATTGGACATCGATCAAGATGCTGANGGCNTACCAGACTGGTGGGATCAAGACGAAGGAAANGANGGNATNATGGACGTNAATGACATCAAGATGGGTGGCTCGTTCAATCTNACAACCTGCGGATGGACCGCAGGAAACATTGCCAGNGGATTCGTNTGTGGTTACAGCTACGCCTTGGCATATCAGATGCCACTGAATGGAGTAAACNCACAGTTTGGCTCNCCTTATTCAACCCGTCCAGANGCGTTTNTTGATCAAGGAACGACTGCGGGCGGNCAATCAGGAAACTGGTCGTGNACTTCTGGAGCTCAAGGAGGATGTTGGCACTACGATTTCGGTGGAGACGGTGTNGTTGANTCAGCNATTTCATTTACTCAAATGCAGGACAATCGTGANGCATTCGTAACATGGTNNGGNTTGNNNACAGGCATTTGGCAATGGAACTCCGANAACGGCCCNGAAGCCGACTTCCCCGATGANTTGGGAGCAGANCTTCTNAAGAACGATNTGGATGGCGATATNGATGGAGACTTTTTCAACAATACNATCGACTTGGATGATGACTACGATGCAGTATTNGATTGGTTCGATGTTGACGACGACAACGACGGCTTGTGGGATTATTTTGAGATAGATACNAATGANGATCTCGATGATGACACGGGTCANAACAATGGGAACTTCTTCTCTGGAACAAACTGCGTTGACAACGACGATGANGGAAACGATGCNGACGCAGATGACGATGGNTTCTANCAAGCGGTTTGGGANCGCGGTCANATGACACTCGGTCTACNAGAGCCNAANGTCTACGACGTCGATAACGACAACGANGGTGTCCCAGATGGCGAAGACCCTGACGATGANAACAANGGAATCCCNGATGGAGAGCAAGAAAAACTCGCCGGATGTTTNTGGGGAGAAGAGCAGTCTACATGGGACCACGACAACGATGGNATNGTNAACTGGGCCGATGATGATTGGGACGGNGACGGTATNTCGAATACNGTGGAACTTGCNATCTCANTGACACAAGCATTCGATCACGACAACGATGGNGACAGAGACGATATNGATGTCGACGATGACGAAGATGGTATGCATGATGANGACGAAGTCATGCTNTGGCCTGAACGATTCAATCGAAANTCCACNAANCCATGGGANCACGATGANTATGGAAACGGAGAGGGACTCACCAATCCAAACGACCCTACAACGGGCCCAGACGTTAACGATACAGANGACGATAACGATACACGGGATGATTTGGATCACGACCATCTNGAGGAGGGCTTNACCGCTGACCCATGNTATCAGGGNGCTCAGTCGTCAGANTGGGACCATGACAATGATTGTGTGCTTGATGAAGACGATAAGGCGTTGACGTTTATCACATTGGATATTCCGGAAAANCTCTGGCTTGATGCTCGCAGNCCNGCGATNTTTAGTGGGCTNGTNGAATGGATNAATCCTATTTCAGGCATTCGTGAAAACGCAAGTGGNCTTCCTGTTCAAATCCANATTGANTGGGCAAGCAACGGGACTACCGCTGTAGAAACCACCAACATNTTGTCCGGTCAAGACGGTAAGTTCTCCGTNGGGCAATTCCTTTACCCAGAGGACATCATTGTTGGCGATAACACCACGTACAAGGTNTACGCAGTTGTAACNGAAATGTTTGCNTTNAATGGCGCAACATCGTCCGACTATCTCGTAGGCGTNGAAGCGAANATGACAATCGATCCGAGCAGCAACAATTGGGACTANTTCCGAAGCGATGAGCAACAACTTTGGTTNGAATTTTATTCCTATTACGCAGCTGANTANGAGCGNGGAATTTACTCNAACCCNATTCCNTATGCTCCNNTCACNTTCTCCTTCTACGGCGGCCTGTTNGGNAACCTTACCCATCCAACGAATTTCACNAACTTNGATGGCAACGGATACAGGGCCAACTCCTTNGGANTAACCTCGGTCTCNTTTGANCAAACAGGNGGNGCGAACGGNGTNTGGAAGCAGGTACANTTCAATTCNACAATGGATAACGGACCAGGTGTTGCNCAAGGNGGNCTTGAAGAAATCATCTGGAANAACAACACGAAGATGCACGANGTGGTNCAAGATGCTCAGGGATTGTCNACGAAGTACGTTCGAGTCAANACAAGTCTACCGAAAGGGGATTACAGTTACATCGGACGAGTACAGCCTGAACTCGCAANGGAATATCCGTTCCCATTCTTGCATGGTGATGAGGATGACAATGCACGTTCAATGCGTGTCATGCATCGCATGAACATTGATGGAACNATGACCTTTGAGGGCGTCAATCCAATCACGTTCTTTGACTCAACCATCAACAACGGGGACGGAACNTTTGGAAACTGGCGCTATGTNTANCACGGCCCTGCGNTGGCTGCTGCAGGATTGAANTACAANGAACTNTCAGCNTACAAAGCATACAGCATGCTTTGGGATGGTAACACAGCATCNCTNACAGGCGAAGCGCTGAACATCGTTGATTTCGTTGATGTCAATGCAACNCACTGGTTCATCAAACTCGTAAACGGCGGAGANGGCGATCTACCNCCTTGTGGTCAAATCGATCCNACCGATCCNGACAGTCCAGTTCGCTGTGAGATTGTTCCGGAAATGGACACGGGAACATCACTCGAACTANCNGGTTCTGTNACCAATCGAACGCTTATNCCATGGACCATCGAGCCTGTTGCAGTACAGNTGGATAAAGATCGNAATGGAATCTTNAGCAGTGGTGGNGAGACNCAGTTTACGCAAAAGCCAGANTGTATGGACNCACAAGGAAACAGAATNCCGATGCAAAGCATTGACGANGAAACGGAATGCATAACCAAAGGNGGTGTACAAGCNGANTACGATTACAACTTTACTTGGGAGAGTCAATATTCATCAGGAACGTACGGTATGCGNGTTGATTTTACAAATTCAGGTTACTANTTCACCGGAAATTCATCTGCATTGGCAACAACTGGNGCNTACATCAACGTNACNGTNGTCGGAACGACTTCCTTTGAANTAACGTCCATTGCTCGGCTTTACCGAAATACGAACACNTCGATTCAAGCGCGNCTCGTNGANAATTCGTTGCAACCGGTCCGAGAAGCNCCNGTNAANTACACGTGGTCNTTTGACGGACGAACCGAAACAAGTTATACCGATACAAACGGNTTCTTNGAAATGCCNTTCAACATNACTGCAGACGACGACTTGGGNTTGTTCTCNCTTACNTTTGANTANGAAGGAACTCCTCTTCTNAAACCAAGCAATGCNGTTCAAGANGTNTGGGTCGTTTCNCGAACCTACCTATCAGTGATTTCAACCGATGGAAACCGACGTCAATCAGGTGATCTTTGGGACTTNACAGCTCAGGTGAAAGACGATAACAAGACGCTCGANTACGACACNGGCGGGCGAGATCTCGATGGAGAAACCTCGCCAAACGGAGGTTTAGTTGATGTNATCTTCGAAGGNACNGACTTNGATAATGTGCAACANCGACAAGTNATNGCAACACTCGCTCCTTCTGCAGGAGTCATATCCNTGCCCGAAACNCAACCAGACAATTCTCATCTCTGCTACTACGATGGCAACGACGATGGATTTGCAGACCGTGACATCAATCAAAACGGAGATCTNGAGCGACTCGAAGCAGTNGGTTGTTTGAAGGCGGACATAAGNCCACTTTCACCAACCAAANTACGNGCNGANCCTGATTCATTCTTGCCCGATGGATTTGGACCTGTGAACGTNGTGTTGCGGTTTGAGGAATCCCTNCCAAACGANGGCTGCGCACCAATTGATGCNAGNTATCTCGGNNTACAAGGCCANTGGGACCCCTGCGCCAACGTNCCNGGAAACAATCACTATCGAACTGTGATGACATACAACGCAAACGGTTTCTCTTTGATTGGACGCACCTCACTGNCCGTCGACGACCAAGTCGTTTACACAAGCGAAGTCGATCCAGTCACTGGACTTGTTGTACCGAAGCCNATGGTTGTNACAGGNCAACTNACCGACGAGCTTGGNGAGGTTCTCCCAGCACGAACAATTCGTGTAAGTTACGAGATGGTAAACGGTCAAAGTGGCCCAGTAAACTGCAACGCTGCNGTCACGGANGAAAANGGAAATTACTCCATTACGTGNCCGCTNTCTGACGTTTTGGCTGGAAAGACCAAAGTAACCGTTTCGTATTCNTCTTACGANAACAACGANGCATTCCGTTATGACAANAAGACGGTGCAGACTGAATTTGATGTNTTCTCAAATTCGTCNCTGTTCATCTCTGAAGTTGGGCCGTTCAAGTCCAGCGTCGATAGNTACAACATCGAAGGNNTTCCNTATCCNGTACTCTACTTGAAAGANTCCTTCCACATTGACGCCCTNTTGACGCAAAGCAATGGNCAAGCCGCTGGAGGTAAGTGCCTCAANATNTATCTTGACCCAGAAGCCAACACACGCCCAATTGCCACAATCCGAACCAACGATCTNGATGGAACTGCTGAGTGGTTTAGTGGCGATCCCCTGCAAAACCCTTCACTTCGTGGTGTCGAACTTACAGGTGGTAAGAAGGAAGGNTTCCGAACACTCAAGGTCGCATTTGAACCAGATCTCAATGTGCCTGGTGGTTGCGATAAGGATGTCGAGAATGTTCTGAATGGTTCNGAAGTTGAAATGGAAGTACTTGTTCGTTCACGTGTCGACCTNCAGGTCGANACAAACTGGTACTACGGAGGCGATTCAGGTGTTCCTGAAGGAACCGTCATCATAGGTGAAGTTGCNCTCTTGCGTGACCGNCTGGACATCGCNATTGAAAACGAGGAGATACAGTTTATCCGNCANTACNGAAACGAAACCGGTGCATGGGTNACCATGNCAGCGGCCACGAANATAACAGACACGAACGAACAAGGAATTGCACGATTTGAATGGCCATTTGATGGCCGCACCTGTGATGGTATTGTGTGTACTGGTGAATGGCAGGTAATTGCTGTCTANGCTGGAAGCCAGAACTTCCAGGCATCACAGAACAACATTTCGTTTGCAGTGGATTACANAGCTGCCACCGAAGTTGAGGCTAAAGGTTTCTTCAGCCCNGAAAATGCNATGGCNTTCAGTATTGTTTTGATGGCGTTATTGGTCGCAGGNGCACTGTATTATCGCCGTGTTATGAGCCGAAGACAAGTTCAGTCGCTNCGAGGAATCCTCACNGACACAATGATGCAACTNGAAGCGAGCAATGAATACATCAAGATTATCTTTGACTGTTACAAGAACCTCGTNCGTCACTTCAGAAAGTACGGGTTCATGAAGAAGGTCTANGAAACGACCCGTGAATTTGAAGCAGCNGTNCGTGCAGCNTTNAACATGGTTCCACCGCAACAACTTGATGCGTTCTTGACCATCTTNGAAGAAGCTCGGTACTCCGACCACAACATCGGCGTTATGCANCGTGATCAAGCAATATCAACACTNGGTGCAATNACNNCGTCAATCACAAACGCATTGGGTGAAGAAGGCCAAATCAAGCGCTNCGAAGCGACTGGNTTGTACGANAAGCAAACCAAAGCCGGNGAATTTGTTGCTGCTGACGGGTCNNTTCGACAGGCGGGAATTGTTGANGGCGAAGGTACCGATTTCAAGNTNTGATTNTTGAANGNNTGCAANGAANGTTGGCACGAGCCAACCTTCAAGGGCAGGATGCGCTCTCGCATGGTCATGGAAGACTGGAAGTTACTCATCGACCAAGCNATGCAAGCGGAAACAAACAATACGATTGAAGCGCACAAGATTTACGGCAATGCCGTACGTTCAGCTCTCGCACAAACACAGATGTTGCTCGGCGATCTNGAGGCTGCNCAAGTNATCGAAGCGCTCTATGGCGCTCTNGTCGCCTANTCGCAGCAGGTCATGTTGAGGATGAANGCTGAAGATCCTGAAGTTGGAGGCGTAGACCACGCATTCCGCGCAGGACAAGCCTATGGNGTNTCTTGNGTNCTCAANCATCTCATCGATCAATTGACCGATGTTGCAGGNATNACNGCCCTTGGNGCNCTTGANGACTTTTCNGACACNNTGCANGACGAAATCATCATNCAAGGNCGAGCTGCCGGNCTNACNGTGGAATTGCTCGATGCAAAGGGCGAGATTCTGTTCGAATAGACGCTGCATNCGCGTCGGTGCCTTCATAACGGGTTGGCTGGTCGCCAGACTGCCTCAAAGCATCGAGGGAGTCATATGAGCAAGCCAACACGAAAGACAAATGCTGATTTGGTCGGTCTAATCGACCAACTGAAAGCCCAGTCTCGTGACACCGGNGCTGCACTATGGCGAGATGTTGCNAAGCGCCTCTCAAAGAGCCGCAAGAACTGGGCCCAACCNAACCTAAGCCGCGTAACACGTTACGCTCCAGAGGGTGCGACAATACTCGTACCAGGAAAACTGCTNGGATCNGGTGAAGTCACAGGGAACCGCACCATCGCCGCCTACAGTGTTAGTTCCAGTGCACGAGCCAAGATTGAAGCCGCAGGNGGACGTATNCTNACCTACGGNGANTTNATGAACGAAAATCCAAACGGGAACGGGGTGATTATTCTTGGATGAAGCAACNACTTACGTTTTTGANGCAGATGGNCTCGTTCTNGGACGACTCGCATCCACNGTTGCAGACATGCTTCTCAAGTCNACTCGTGCAGATCGTGACGACAAAGTTGTCATCATCAACGCNGAACGAGCNATTGTCTCAGGAAGTTCACGTTCTGTTCTAANGAATTATCACGATAAGTACGCTNTGAATCACGCAAGAAAGGGNCCTTACTTCCCNCGNATGCCTGACATGATTCTCAAGCGAACCGTACGNGGTATGCTTCCNTACCAACGAAAGAGCAGTGGTCGNCGNGCCCTTCGCAANCTCCGTGTTGAAATCGGCTGCCCGNCNCACCTTGCTTCCGANCTTCCTGAAGGTCANGTTGAAGGTGATGCTAGCAACATTCGCAANNCNTTGCCTGAGAGCTTNGTCCGANTGGGCGACATCAGTGCAAGCNTAGGTGCACCNGCGCACCGATGGTCNGGAGGTGAACANTGATGGCACGAAAGAAGAAATCNGTTGAAAGTTCAGGAAAGCGAAAGACNGCAATNGCAAGAGCGTCTGTCAAGGNTGGAAANGGACGNGTTCGCGTNAACAGCGAACCAATCGAAATCCTNCAACCTGCTCTTGCACGACGNAAAGCAATGGAACCACTTGTTATTGCAGATGCNATGAACCGNTTGTCCAAGGTCGATATCAACCTNACAACAACNGGTGGTGGAATCATGGGTCAAACCGATGCAATTCGAACCGCAATCGCTCGAGGGCTNGTNCACTACAACGGTGGTGCNGAAGGAATCGANGAAGAACTCCGGGANGAGTACCTNCGATTNGACCGNAGNCTCCTTGTCAACGANCCACGTCGCAAAGAACCGAAGCATCAACTTGGTCGTGGTGCTCGCNGAAAGAAACAAAAGTCCTANCGATGAGGTGAAAAAAGTATGATNATTCCTATNCGTTGTTTTAGNTGTGGTACCGTTATTGCTCACAAGTGGGATGAGTTCAACAACAANCTTGCTGAAGGNACCAGCGTCGAACAAGCACTNGACGACGNTGGNCTCGAGCGATATTGTTGTCGACGTATGTACGTTGGNCACATCGATCTNATCGAAGAAATTGTNCCGTTCAGCGCTCAGCACAAGTGAGGAGATTCACGGGCCTGTGGGTTAGCTTGGCCTATACTTGGCGGCTGGGGGCCGTCAGACCCCAGTTCAAATCTGGGCAGGCCCACTCCTNANGAGTTTGTTNAATTGACCTGACCGATATGCCTTGCATTGATATGGATTGAACGATAGCATGCAGCATGCGGTCACGTGCAGTCCTTCTNATNGTGCTGNTGNTTGGGATGGCCATCGCTCCGATGGNGTCAACAGATTCGACCATTTCAACAAGTACAACTTGGAGCGGGAACGTGGTTCTTACAGGGAACGTAACCGTTGACTCGTCCTCAACGCTTGTTCTAGAACCAGGAACTGTTGTTGATGCCCAATCATATTGGTTGCAAGTCGATGGCATATTGCTAGCAAGTGATTCAGAATTCATGACCACGAAAACTCCGGCTAGTCAAGGTTCAACCGGTGCCGGACTCTGGGGTGGAATTCTTGTTTCCAATGGCGCAATAGCTGCTCTTTCGAACATCACAATTTCAGGGGCAGAAACCGCTCTGGATGTTCACGGAGAGGTTACGATTGATGAATCCATCACGATTCGTACCAGTTACATTGGATTCAATATTGGATCCACAGGAACGCTCGCTGCAGAAAACGTAACGATGTCAACAATCGATATCCAATCGGTTGTCAATCATGGTGACCTCGCCATCGATACAGGGCTGTTTACCAATACGGCGACTGGTATTCTCTCAACAAGTATGCTTGTTGCGAATGACGTATCATTTTTTCAAACGGGAGTCGCGATTGACATCGTGTCCGGTTCTGCTGCTGTTTCAGGATTAGGACTCGACAATGTTAGCGTTGGCATCGGTTCTGATTCAGGAGCCGTAACCACAGTAACGAGCATCTATGGCCAAGATGTAGCGCTACTGATAGATGGGTCAGGAGCTGATGATCTGACTGTCTCAAATGCTCTCGTTTCTGGCGACCGTCTTCTCTGGGGAACAATGGACAGCATAACACTCTTCGATGCGAACTTTACACAAGAAAATTCAGAACGTACAGTGGTTGATTTACGATGTCGAAGCGATTGTTCATTCGATAATCTCTACATTCACAACGCTCATACAGGCATGGACGTTGATGGTTCAGGTACTACAAGCATAACAAATTCACAAATTCATGGTGATGTGATGGGCATTCGTGCCTCTGGAACAGGAATGCTGGTCGTAGAGTCAACCAACGTTGCGGCGAATGAGACGTCCATCTCTATTTCAAGTCTTGACTCTCAGATAACACAATCATCAATTTCGTTGCATAGCGGCACCGGGCCTGCAGCAGTTCTGCTTGAAGGCGAACATCAATGGAACAATGTCGAACTCTCAAAACCATACACCAGTGTTGATACACAATCTGTGGGCCTCGATGCTTGGTATTCCACAATTCATTCAACTTCGATAACAACCGATGGGTTTGCGTATGGGGTTGAACTCGAAGACTCGATTTTGAATGCCGAGATTGGCACTTTCATCAATGGCAAAATACGAGGACTTCATGCGATTAATTCAGTAGCATCGATCGATGTTCTTACCACAACTGCACAAGAAAATGGGCTCGTGCTCAGTGAATCCTCGACAGCCATCATTGAAGATTGGACAGCGAATCTGCACAATACGCCTCTTATGCTCGAGGATGCCTCTGTTGCGCACACGCGGGATTTTAACCCCCTAAACACGGCTCAAGGCTCAAACGATGCATTTGGTGACGGCACTTTCTTCTACGGCGGCTCAACTACAAGCAGTGTTTCAACAACGATCTCTGGGTACCTGTATGAAACGTATGTCTCATTCGTGGACATGAACAATCAACCGGTTCAAGCCACGTCGCTTGCTTACGGATTTGCTTCAATAGCAGATACCAATGGGGTGGCATCGTTGCCTTTGCTTGCTTCGGGAACCGTTGTTGAGGCGTTGTACGACGGTCAAGGTGTGAGTACTGAATTGTACGGAAATCAACAAGGTCAAACCGTTCAGATAACAGCGCTACCTGAGGGAGACTGGAATCTTCCTGCATCCTCGACCATCGTACTTGGAGCAAGGCCAGATGGGCAGCCACATCAGTTGAATGGCGACCTTACATTTGGCTCAAATTCCCATCTCAAGCTCGTCGATACAACACTTATTGTCAGTGCATCGTCAAGCGTCGACCTGGGCCCATCTGGAACCCTCATCGGCGATAACGGTATTTTGAATGCTTCATCCTTGACCATGAGTGTACAATCAACCCTCGAATCAGAAGGACATGGTTTGGAGATTCAAGCACACGTTCAATGGTCATGTTCTCAACTGCAAAATTTAGCAGATGTGCAGTTTATGCAAACCATTTCACTTGCACCTTTGTGCGAGGTTGAAATGATAGGCGGACAAGCAAATGGAGCTATTACAGTCGGTTCAGGAGCATCGTTTTCCCTTATCTCAACACTCGATATTGAGGTTCTTGATACTGGTTTCCCAGTGGAAGGTGCAACGATCATAGTTGACGGTCAAACCGTACAAACAGATTCATTGGGGCAAGTCACTGCACAGACAACCGCTCGCACAGTCAACGCTCAGGGTGATGTAAAAGAAGAGACGAAGACGGTGACCATGCAAATAGGATCTTTGACTGAGTTTTACGCATGGAACGTTCAACAATCAACCTCTCATACGTTCATGGCATCCACGGTTCCGGCAGGTACGATTACTTCCTGGCTGATTCTTGAAGAAACTTGGAGCCCGTACCGACTCGAAGGAGATTTAACTGTCGCTGCGAACACAAGAATGACAATCAACGACGGCGTTGAATTACGAATCGCTTCCGACGCTGTGATTGATGTTCAAGGTGTCTTTGAAGCAGGGACATCAACCATATCCTCCACAGGTTTTGGAGCCCGATGGGGCGGATTACTTCTCGATGGTATCGTTGGCTCTCGTATCGACTTGTCAGGAACCCTCCTTGCTGAAGGCTCACCTCTGATCACGATGGCAGGCCTAGGAGAATTCAGTGCGCAAGGCGTTCAACTTGCTCGTTCAGCAGGAGCCGATCCTTTGATCAACATCCATGCATCTTCTCAATCCACATTGACGCTCATCAACTCAGATTTGCGCGATGCAGGTTCAATGTGCATCCAAAGTCAGAGTTCAAACACGAAGATTGTTCTGCAGAATGTAACGTTATCAGACTGCAATGGAGACGGTCTTTGGGCACGCCTCGCACCAATTGATATCCATGGCCTGAAACTTGGTAGTGGTCTTGAGGACGGGATTGACTTAACAGGTTCTTCCGGCCAGATCCGTGGAATCCAATCCGATCTTTTCGATGGTGAGTATGTTGTTCGCATGCAATCCATCGATGAAGGATTCCAACTCCGAGACTCAGTTCTTTACTCTGGAAGTAAGGGAGGGCTTCTTGCGTTTAATTGCGAAAGCATCGAATTGACCAACCTAACAGTCCACGGCGCACCGGGTATCGACCTCGATGAAACCTCAGGAGAGATGAACAACATCGTTCTCAATGGGACAGACTCGGGTATCGGTTTAACCATCCGACACGGATTGTCATATCCTGTTGTCGGTCAAGAAATTCAAATCACCAACTATTCGGTTGGACTCAAACTCCATGCCCATGACTTTGAGGAACCTGCCCCAGCAATAATGAGGAACATCTCCATCGATTCCATTGAAGCTCTGTCGGTTGAATTTTATGATGCTCGCATTGAATCATCCACCCTCAACGGGGGTCTTTCCGTTGCAAGCAGCACAGTCAATGCCCTGGACACAATGCTGCTTGGCTCAGAATCAATTGATGCAGGCGGATTACTCAACGAATGGACAACTCATTCGTTTCAGGCTTTCCTCAACGAAGAACTGGTTGAAGCAACTCACACGATAACATCGGATTTGTTGATGCAACCAATCACCGTTACAGGATCATTTGTCGATGTTGAAATGCTTCATACACAGACCACATCAGAAGGCTCAACGTCGATTGCTGTAGCCACAACCGAAGCGACTTCTGCAGGAAGTCTTCCAACCACCCATGCATTTACGATTGGAGAGAATTCACAGCAAGATGTGGAGGTCCTTCTCGTCGTGAATTCGCCACCTGTGTTGTCAATTCAGACTCCTTACTCCGGCCAGCGATACATGGAAACGACGGCCGTTGAAATTTCCTTAACCGTACTCGATGATACGACTGACCCGAGCAACATTGGAATTGCGTGGGCAATATATGATGCGCAAAATCAACAAGTGAAGGAAGGTCGAACCACAACAGGTATCTTCAATATAACCGGTTTGGACACGGGCCTGTTCGTCCTCCAGCTGGTTGCGACCGATGACTTTGGGTTAACCACAATTGCAGAAGTGGACATTGAAATTACACAGCTGGACACAGACGGGGATTGGACCTCAACATGCAGTTCAGATACATGGTTCGATGCTTCGAAGGGGTTGCAATGCGGCCCCGATATCTACGATCCTGATGATGACAATGATGGCCGTTTGGATAGTAACGATGCTTGGCCAAAGGATCCTTGTGCTTGGATTGACACAGATGAGGATGGACAACCGGATAGAATCCAGTGTCCAGATGGAACGTCAACAACCCTCTTTGAGGACCAGGATGATGACGGAGACGGCATTCCAGACGAACTAGAAGGATCCTCTCTGAGTGAATCCGGTGAAAACTCTACCGTCCTGATTTTCATCGGATCGATCCTCGTTCTCATCCTCATTATTTTCTTTGTTCGAGTGCGTGGAGGCGGCCCCAAATCACTCGGTGAAATCGATGAACGTCTACTTTGAGGTGAGAGGATGCTGCCGAGTACAGAACCTGTTGCAGTAGCAATGGTTGTGATTCTTGGCGTGATTGTTGCATGGGATGCTTGGTGGCTTACTCGCCAACACCTCGATATCCCACAGTTCGGACCTCTCGCAAACAGTGGATTCGCTTGGAAAAGCGAACGCAACCATGAGATGTTTCGACAGTGGGCAAATCTTGGCTCCATGGCTGCGATGATGGCTCTACCGTGGGGTTTTGCTTCTTTTTCTGATACGCCGATTATCTACGTGATTGTCTGGGATATTCTTCTCGCATTGCATATTATCTCTCTGCTTGTGCCAAAGCGTTACGCAGTCACATCAACACATCTTTTTGCCGATGGCCAACGGTACGAATGGAATCGACTTGTTCTCGCCAAGCGGCAACCGAAATACAGAATCATGCTTCTTCGCAAAGGCTGGGGACCATTCGGACCACTCCCTCTTGGCGGTGATCGCAATGACCTCGACATCGCAGCTGAGAAAATCATTGCCATTCTTCACCCTGATCAAGAGGAATGATGAGGGGTATTGCTAAGTGATTCCTCTGTATGTTTCACTTATGGAATGGGCACGTAGCGGAGATGATGTCGTTGTGGTTCTCGAACCGGGCGAAGAAATTCATGCCTCACTCCGCAATCTGGCAGATGAGCTCGGAATCAACGGAGCAGTGATTACCAGCGGCATTGGCCGGACAATGAACTCAACGTTTGGGTACATGGATGACACCTTTACGTATCATCGGCACACGCTCAAGGAACCAGCAGAACTCGTTACACTGCAAGGGAATCTTGCTCGCCATGAAGATGGTTCAGCCTTTACTCATCTCCACGCAACGTTTGCTGACGATAACTTCGTTACTATGTCGGGACATATGTTTGAAGCTACGGTGTTCGTTGTTGCAGAAATTCACATGCGCGTGATGTCAAAAATTGTAATGACAAGGTGTCCAATGGTCGATGGGGAATTCGTTGAACTCAAACTGCAAAATCATGAACCTTAAATGGGGTTAACTCGGTGGTGAAACATGGCTCAGAGCGGAGATGAATCAAACTCCAATCGAGACCGCATAGAATGGTTAGCAGAGCAAATTGCATACCATTCAGACCTTTATTACAACCAAGCAAAGACTGAGATTTCAGACGCTGAATTTGACGCATTATGGGATGAGTTGAAGCAGCTTGATCCCGAACATCCACAACTTCAACGCGTCGGTGCTGAGATAGATCCAGGCACTGTCAAAGTCGATCACATGTTTCCAATGCGCTCACTGAACAAAGGAACGAACGATGACGACATCACTCATTTCGTTAAGGAATCCTCACTTGAATCAACGAGGTTCATTTCTCAACCGAAGTTGGATGGCTCTGCGCTCTCCCTCGAGTATCGCAAGGGTCGACTGGTAAGGGGAGCGACACGTGGTAGCGGCGACAGAGGCGAGGATGTCACCAAAAACGCTCGTAAGGTAGAGAATGTGCCGCATACCCTCGGGACAGAGGTTGATGTTCACATACGAGGGGAGGTCGTCATGAGGAAGTCTGTGTTCGAGGAAAAGTACCGAGATATCTCTCCAAACCCTCGAAATCTTGCCGCCGGGGCATTGCGTCAAAAGAAATCAGATGGAAAAGGCGACGCAAGCGATCTGGTATTCTTGGCATACGATGCTAAGTTTCCTTCAAAAAATAATCGTCACCCTGACTCCCAAGCCCCTCCAAGTGGCCCATTCGACAGCCACATTCTTGAATGGCTAAGCAACACGGCGGGCGTTGAACCTGCACCGTGGGTTGTTCATAATTCAGACACAGAGGAAGCGTCCATCGATTCACTTTGCCAAGAAACACGAGCATGGAGTGCGAGCAGATCGACGTATGATTTCGAGATCGACGGACTTGTCTTCAAAGTAGACGACTTAGAAAAGCGGAATTTGCTCGGTATGACGGCACATCATCCTCGATGGGCGCTTGCATGGAAATTCCCTCCAGAAGAAGCAACGTCGGTCCTCCTCGATGTTGACTGGCAAACAGGCCGAACAGGGACAATTACACCTGTCGCACGTATCGCCCCTCAGCGGGTTGGTGGCGTAACCGTGGAAAATACAACGCTCCACAACCTTGGTGAAGTTCAGCGCCTAGATATTCAAATCGGTGACAGGATTCGCATCGTACGCCGTGGCGACGTTATTCCAAAAATCGAAGCAAGCCTTGGTGCAGCCACACAACGTGATATTGATGGCAGAACACATGCGGACGGCGAACCATTCACAGGAACACTACCCCAACGCCGAAGGATTTCTCCGCCGCAAACCTGTCCAGCATGCGACGGGCCAATTGAGATTGAAGGTGCATTCATTCGATGTACGGATGTTCAGTGTTCAGCCCGACTCGGTCGAAGCATTCTGTACTATTGCAGAGCACTGGAAATGGATGGCATCGGTGAGAAGCTTGTCGAACAACTCATCGATGAAAGCCTAATCTCAAGTATTCCAGACCTGTATCGCCTCGATGAGCGAATGTTACTGTCCCTCGATCGAATGGGCAAAAAGTCCGCGGATAAGGTTCTCAATGAAATCAACAAGAGTCGCTCAATGAGGTTCTCGAAGTTCCTAAGTGCGCTAGGGTTGCCAGGGATTGGTCCTGAACTCGCCTTTTCGATAGCGAATCATTTCAAAACACCCGATGTGCTTTTGCAATGGGTCAAAGATAGTTCTGTGAATCCTATGCTCTTGAGCAGGTTAACAGTTATTGACGGCGTAGGGGATATCGTTGCTTTGCAACTCCAAGACGGAATCAATTTACGAATGTCGTTCATCGTCGATCTTCTTGACCAATTAATCATCCAACAAGAACAGCAAGTTGTTGCTGGAGGTGCATTTGATGGAATGACATTCTGCGTTACAGGCACACTTTCCGAATCGCGAAAGAGCATACAAGCGCGAATTAAATCTGCTGGCGGAAAAGTTGTAAGCAGCGTTTCAGGCAATCTTTCAATTCTTATTGCTGGAGAAAATGCAGGATCAAAACTTGCGAAAGCTGAGAAGCTGAACATCACGGTGTGGAATGAAGAGAAGCTCCTTAACCAATTGTCAGTCGTTGGCAATGACCAAGCGGACGAGAGCGAGTCGAGCCAGCCAACTTTGTTCGATTATTGAGAAAATTTCTATCGCAAGGAACGAACATTCTTAACAAATCAGCCGTGCTTTTCTGTTATGCAACTGAAGGCCATCCTTCTTTCCGCCGTCGTTGCAATGATCGCTCTCTCACCTGTGATTGAAGCTAATTCAGGTGGTAAGCACTTCTCATCAGGTGGTTGTGGTTGCCATGGGGGTAGTTCTTCATCAGTGGTGATATCGGAAAATTTCCCTTCAACGTACAACGTTGGTCAGACCTACTCCATTCAAATCTCAGTATCTGGAGGTGTTTCAGGAACACACGGGGGATTCAATGTTGAAGTGGATAAGGGGTCACTTGCAACGGGAGGAAATTCGGGTGTCAAGGTTAGCGGCAAGTCTGTAACTCACTCAAACAAGGCAAACCGGGTATGGAATTTTGATTGGACAGCACCTCCTTCAGGAAGCGGAACGGTGTCGGTAGGGATCGCTGGTATGACAGCTAACGGTGCAAGCGGAACCAATGGAGATGCATGGCGCTCGACAAGCATTTCCATCACGGAAACGGTCGTCGAAACAAACAATCCCCCAACAGCATCCAACGTCCAAATTACACCATCCTTTGCAACATCGAGCGATGATCTAACCCTCAGTTACACATTCGACGACCAGGATGGAGATGGAGAGTCTGGAACATCGATTCATTGGCTGAAGAACGGCGTAAGGCAAACTCAGCACGATGGATTACTTTTCCTCTCAAAATCGTTTACAACACGAAACGATGATTGGCAAGTGGAGGTTACTCCGGGCGACGGTGAGGATTTTGGAAACACTGCAAACTCGAACATCGTTACTGTGTTCAATGCTCCTCCAACAATCACCTCCACTTCGATATCACCTCCAACTCCTACACCGGACGATGAACTCACTGCTTTGGTATCAGATGACAATGACAACGACGGCGATGTGCTCACATTCGAGTATCGATGGCTGCTTGACGGTGCTTTACAGAGTGGATTGAACAACCTCTCCTCGCTGCCTTCCTATGCGACTCGACTCGGAGATGTATGGGAGGTCGAGATTCGGGCCTATGATGGAGAAGATTATTCCAGCTGGACGCGTTCAACCTCAGTGTCGGTTGAGGGGCAAACATCGAACACACCACCAGTCGTGGATTCGATCACCATCAGCCCATTGAATCCAACAACGATGGATTCACTCACCGCTTCCATAACATCCTCTGATGCAGACATGGATTCCATTACAGACGTTGAATATCGGTGGTTGAAGAACGGAGCACAGACTGGAATCACATCCAGCCAACTCGAGTCTGTAGAAACAAAGAAAGGAGAACTTTGGTCCATAGAGGCTCGAGTAAACGATGGAACGGATTGGTCGCTGTGGACGTCTTCTTCAAGCATCCAAATTATGAATACTGCTCCAGTAATCGAAGATGCATCCTTGAGCGTTACAGAGGCATTAACAACCGATGATATCGCAGTAACTGCAACGATGAGCGATGTGGACGGTGATCAATTGCACGTGCGTGCAGCATGGTATCTTGAAGGAGTATTGCAAACGACCTACAACGATATGACGACGCTACCTTCCGATGCAACGTCGAAAGGCGACGTATGGACCGTTGTGGTTCAATCCGATGATGGCATGGACACGAGCACTGGTAGTCAAACACTTACTGTTATCATCCTTAATGCTGAACCGTCTGTAGTGGTTGATCTCACAGAAAACGTGACATCTCAGGATACACTCTCACTCGAGACAGTCATCGAGGATATAGACGGTGACACAACAGAAATTGAGTCGGTAACTTGGTTCCGAAACGGATTCCGAGAGGCATCATTGGATGATGCAACCAACGTTCCCTCATCGTATCTTGGCCCGGGGCAAGAATGGAGTGTTGAGGTTGTCATTAGCGACGGGGAAGCAACAGTTCTCTCATCTGCAGCTGTTCTTATCGAAAATGCTCCACCGGTTGCTGAGATTACGGTCCTGACCGATTCACTTTACGCCGGTGAGCGAGCTGTCCTTAGCGGGATAAATTCAGCCGATCCTGACAATTCAATCGTGCGATATCGGTGGACTTGGGCTGGAGGTGGTGCTACTGGAATTGAAGCATCCTTGATTATGCCACAAAGCGATTCTGTTGAGGTGACGCTTTTTGTCACCGATGTTTCTGGAGCCATCAATTCAACATCGTTAACCTTGAGCCCGATTCCTGCGTTACCATGTCCGAGCTTGACATCTATTGTCTCAGGCGAGAAGGTCATACTTGATTGGACTTGGACCTCTCCCGAAACAGCGTCCTTTGAGATTACTCGTAACGGCGTCCTCGTTGGCGTGACATCCGCAACTACGATTACTGATATGCCAAGCATTACCGGTACCTCAACCTATCAGGTCCAAACAATGCTTGGCGATCGAGTACTCGAGTCACCTTGCCAATCCTCAACAGTTGAGGCGAGTATCGAGTCTTCATCGACTGAGTATGAAACTGCCCCTTCTTCAATTGCAGGTTTGAGTTTGGGAATTGTGTATGCAGTTTTGGGAATCCTTTTGTTCGTGGCCAGTCTTCTGCGTCGGAGTGATTGAGTATGCGGGCAATGTTGGTTTTACTGATTGCTCTTGTTCTAATTGTACCACCTGATGTGAGGGGTAATCCTGGTGGCGTAGGCAACAGCCTAGAAGACATGCAGTGCGGGGGGGCTTGTCATGGAGATGCCAATCAAAACGCTTCTTCAAATTTGCAATTTAGCCTTCAATCCGCTGGCACAGTTTGGGTTGGCCAACCTGCTGAAATAACTGTCCAGATATCGGGGTTGGAGTCATCGCATGATCTCGATCAACTTGGAATCTTTTTACTTTCATCAACAAATGCAAACGGAGACATTCCAACAACAGATGGGTGGAGTATACTTTCTGATGGGATGGGAGGGTCAAACAACTACATTGAATATGCCTCTGTTGAATCCGAAATTTTAACGCATTCGTGGATTCTGAGAGCGGATGAAATCGGAGAGAAGACGTTGTACGTCTCGGTGCACCATGGCGACAATACTGGAAGCGATGCAGGCAGTCCTTTCTTTGGAGTTTCCCAAGCATTTACACTTTCGATTGAACCGATACCAGAAAATCTACAAAGGCTCGACTCAGATTATCAGCCACCGACCTCAAGAGAGATCGGTGAGACAACAAAACTCTGCGTCCCGACCATTGCTGCAGAAAACGTCGTTATCGAATGGCGTGAACTCGCTGGCCAGGCTTACGAACTTGAGACCACGCAAAACAATCAATGTTGGGAAGCCGAATTACCAGCTGCCCTGATGGAATCAACCATTGAATGGAGGGCCGTTCTCGATGGTGAGGGGCCACAGCAGACCACGCCTTGGTTCCCACTGACAAGTGCTGAACCCTCTTGGGAAGCGAACGAAACGGCATTGATGCTTCAGTCCATTGCACACATCATCCTCTTCTTTGGGTTGGTTATTTTGGTCCGCAAACCAAAGTCGAAAGACGATCATTACAAGGATTACATGGAGGAGAACATATGATTGAATCCGCCACCTTCCATGTCATCACAACGGAATTGGTTGTCGGGTCTTTTGCACTTGCCGGACTCTGTTTTCTTCTTCATTCCGTCTTCACGCTAGGAAAGACACCAACCAAACTTGCACCAACGATGGACTCCACAGCTCATGTCGCCTTGCTGTTTGGACTCCTCGCTTTACCATTCGCAATCATTTCAGGAATCAATTCATCACCAAGCGGAGCCCACACATCGCCTCTCCTTGCAAATAAAATGCTCCTCTCAACGGCTGGCGGCGGACTTGCACTGGGGGTTCTATTTGCTCGCTGGAGGATGCATCAGGAAGGGATCTCTCGACATCTGCACAATGCTTTTGGTACGATTTCCACGGGTTGTATGCTTCTTACAGCTTCTCTTGGAGGCACATACACGAGGGCTGATTCCTTAACTGAATTTCTTCCGTTTGTGAAAGAGAGTACACTTCTTGTTCCGTCTTGGATGAGTTTTGTCGTTATCGCATTGATAATTTCAGCACTCGTCCTTCGAAAGTCTTCAACCATAAAGCATGGATGAAGGTGATGGGGCTTCACTTGGTGCTGCTTGACTAAGCAACGATTTCAATTGCTCTTCGAGTAGTTGAGCTTCTTTGATAAGCGGCTGATCATCAAGATGGGTTGTTGGTAGGATTGCATTGAGTTTCTTGACCAAAGCAGCAGCCGCCCGAGCATCTGGGAAACGGGGGTCGGCCTCAACCATGATGCTCATAACGTCGATGGCTCTTCTACGTGCTTCACTGAGTAAAACACCGTTAATGCCACGTATTACACCGCTTGTCAGCATGGGTATATCCATATCTTTCAGCATGCCACAAACGTGATCAGTCGCTCCAATGCCGACAAGGTCCGTATCTTCTGTATCCTCATAATCCACAGTTGGCTCTTCAATTCCAGAGTTACCTCCAAGGCCGTCTTTTGAGAATGCATCAACCAGAAGACCCATTCGAATCTTCGAACCTTTTGACCAATCGTACAAGGCCCACACAATATCGTGGACAAGTGGACTTGGGATGACAAGTTCACTCATTAGAAGAATAATTTTGTCGCACCCTTCAATGTTGCATTCAGGCTTCCCAGCATAAGCCCGGATAATCGGCATCGGCTTGCCATCTGTAACCAATGTGAGCGGAGGAAGACGCGGGTCTACGACACCACCAACGAATTCCAATTGCAAATTGTCGATCAGGTAATGGCCAACCACACTTGATACCATTCCTACACTTGGAAAGCAGGTGATGACAAGTGCGCCTTCCGTCACAACATCTGCTCGAATTTTAACAAGTGTTCCTTCCATAAACCGAACTCATCAAGGAGGCATTCAACACTTTCGGCTTCAAGCGCAGGTTTCATTTCCTTCAATGTCAGGGAGTGTTCATGGTCGAAGAACGTAAGCACAGTCTTTCTCCTTCGGCGTGGAACCGATACGAGACCTGTCCTCGGATGTATTGGTTAAGCCGACAAGGGCTACCTCGGAAAGCCGGTATGGCAGCGTCATTGGGTACCGCTGTACATGCTTCAATCGAGGATTTGTTGCAAATTGAATTAACCGGTAGACCGCCCGCAGAATCGAATTGGCTTCTTGGTGAAGCCGACGTTTTACTTCGAAAGCGTTGGGAGGAAGAGAAACAGATTTTTCACGACACACCGCGCCATCCGAATTGGAAAGAAGAGAAGTACAGCGAGGCGCAAAAACAGCAAAAAGGTGCGATTAACATGTTGCTCGAGCATGTTGGTGTACAAGGACTGGCCTACGATCGTGTTACGATTGCCTTGTGGAAGAAAATTCAATCGCTTGTTATTGCTGTTGAGGGTGAATTGGTGACCAAAGATGGCCAACTTATGGGCCGATTGGACCTTCTCCTCGCAGATGTGGACGATTCTGGTAACCTCCGTGGATGGCTCGTTGCGGATTTGAAGACCGGCAAGCCGCCGCAAGGGAAACTCAAACCAGAAGTAAACCGACAATTGCGCATGTATCGGGACATTCTGCTTTCAAACAACGAGAAAGCACCCCCAGTCCAGGCTCAGGGATGGTACACAGACACTTCCTCAAAGTGGGATGCTGTTGGCGAAAATGTACTTGAGGCTGCATATGAAGCTTGGAATGCGACACAACCATCCGACACACCTCTTGAGCCGACTCCTGGAAAAGCGTCTTGTGGAGGGTTTTGTGATTGGAAAGCATGGTGCCCTCATTGGTGGAATTGGCGACATCAAAACAAATCGCTTCACAAAGGCGACTTCGCAGATGGAGTCGTCATTCTCCACCAATACGATGAAGGTCGCTCAACAGCAACGGTTGAAGAGTGTGTGCCCAAAGATGAATTTGGTGGTGTGGAGCCAACCGGACAGATGCGCACCATCTCCTTCGATGGGCGAGGTAAGGAGGTCCTTGAAGCGCTCTTGGATGATGGCCATCAAGGGCCGATCTTCCTCGGAAGCGCAATGATGAATCGAGAAGTATGGCGTGTCGGCCCTTGGTGCGACGTCCTGCCTTGGAATCCTATTCCCGATTCAGGTATGCCTTAATCTGCTCAATTGCATTTTCATCGGTTATTCCATTGGGCGATAAGAGCCATTGAAGATATCGAGGGTCAAGGTCATTCAACTCTTCCAAATGGCGTCCACGATGACGTCCAACAGCGAGGACCATGTGTTCCCCATCGCGACGGACCATGCCATTCGAATCGACCAACTGTAAATCATCGAGTTGTGGGCCAAGATCTGATTGAACCTTTGCTGTCGAACCAGTTGCACACCACTGTTCGACTTCCGCTAATGACTTTCTGAAGTAACTTGGGTGATCAAGACCTAATTTCCAAAGGAGCAACAGCGATGCTGCCGCATCAGCTGAGGCAGTGTGCGCATTTTCTAATGAAATACCATGTCGGCTGCACTGTGCTCCAAGCCGATGTGGGCGCGGAAGTTTGAGTCGCCGAACCATTTCCAATGTGTCAAGAACTGCTTTGGGTTCTGGTGGCAAAGCACCAATTCGAAAGAATTCGTTTCTTAGCATCGGAAGATCGAATTGTCTCACATTGTGTCCAATAAGCACGCTTCCTTCGACCAATTCTGCGATGTTGTCTGCAATTTCCGAAAAGTCAGGTTTACCCCGAACATCTGAATCTGAAATGCCGTGAATTCGCTGCGATTCATAAGGAATCGATCTTCGTGGATTGACCAACTGGTCATAGGAAATCTCAGTACCATCAACGTCTGAACCAATGAGTGCCAACTGGACGATACGATCTCGGGATGTACTAATCCCTGTGGTTTCCAGATCAAAAGCGAGAACACGTTCGCCTTCAAGCAGTTCCATGACTATCTCGACTCGGGCGCAATTGAAGAACTATCGCCTGAACCATCTTGTTCGGGGAAAATCATCGCTTAGATTAAAGAAGAGTCAGGCTAGCAGAAATGCATGGGTTTCTTCCGTCGGTTTTTTTTCAAGGGCGGACAAAATGTTGACTCGAAGGAGGATTCCGAAAAAGAGGACAACATGCTTCCCGTGCTGGAAAAACAGTACAAACGAGATATTGAAGAAGATGTATCAACAATCGCATCCATCCTTGAGAACGAGGAAGAAGCAGCAGTGACGCAGATTCCAATTCCAGCTCCAGACTATGATGAGCATGATGCATCGGTGGACGATGTCTTATCGGACTCTGAAATGGAGAGTTACACAGAAAAAAATGTGATTGAACACAACTCGGTTGATGAATTAGGAAATCACCTTGAATCCGCAAGCATCATCGGCGATCTTCCTACCGAGGTTTCTTTCGATTCGAAAGGTTAAACCCGCAATTGAATCGATGAAAAAATGGCCAGAACAACAACATGGTTAGATATAGGACGAGATTGAGCCTAGGCCATGCAAGAGAAATCACTGCGACTTCGCGGGTTGTTCCTTGCCGCAGTGCTCGTAACTGTTTCTCTTGCAGGATGTCTTGAAACCTTTGATTCAACAACCAAGCCTCGAGCTACACTCGAAGCCTATCCACTTCTCATTCAAGAAGGAGAAATGGTTACCTTTGATGCTCGACAATCTGATGCTATTGAGGGCATAATCACAGCCTACCGTTGGGACTTTGGCGATGGCGAGAAAACCGAAACGGTAACAGGTTTCACATCGCATATTTACGATGTTTTCGGCGCTTACACTGTTTCTCTTGAGGTTGAAAATGACCAAGGCGGAGTCGATGAAGCATTCACAGTGGTCGTCGTCAACGGCGTACCAACCATCGAACTCACCTACCCCGAAAACCCGAGAGCTGGCGACGCAGTACTTCTCGACGCCTCCTCGTCTTCCGACCCAGAATCTGCTGAGTTATCCTACCAATGGGATTTGGATTGGAGTACGGATACGGACGGTGATGGCGATGGTCGAAACGATGTCGATTCTATTGAATCGCAAGCATTGCTCATGACCAATACAAGCGGTGTCTATGTGGGATCATTAACCATCGATGACGGCCAAGGGGGAATTGTAACAGAAGTTTTCGAAATCAATGTCTCGGCAAGACAATTTAACATTGAATGGAAAGAACGCGTTGTTGAACAATCATGGTCTGAATATCTTGACGAAGGAGAGGAATGGACTGAAGAAATCTTGCCAGGGCAACAAGGGAGAATTCTTTCTTTCGAAGCCGTTCTTGAACTTGAGAACGATATTCTCCAACCCTACGACAATTTCTCCTTGATGATCTCAATTCCCGGAGATGGTTTCAAAGAAGAGGCTGAAACTGAAGGAGGCAACATAACACAATCTGAGAATGCGAAAGCCACCATAACGGCAAATGACCTCAACGCAAGAGGCCTCGACGAAGTCATCGAAGCAGATTCAGAAGAGATGGTCTTGACGATGCTTCTCGACCGAACCGGCCAAAACTTTGGCCAGACTCCTTGGACACTGTTCGTACGTGCTCTACAAACAAACCCAGATTCCACAGTTGAGGTTCTTCCTGACCCCGACCCAGGAAATGACTGGACGTTAACACTGCGAATCGTTATCCACGAACCAGTCATTACAGAAATTGCATTCGAGTAGGATACGACGAAAAAGGTTTGAATGGCCAGTGGTTGGAAGGACTGAGCAGGATGGTTGAATCAGTCGAAATCAGTCGGGTCAATATTCGAGACACACTCTCTCTCGACATTTCTGTTTGGATGAATCATCCAGATGATATGGACTTCAGGCCATCGCTCTCCTGCAAAAATAAGACGTTCACGATTTCATCGATCACATCCGGCGAAGACCTCGCAAGCATTGAATTGGACGATGAGCAAATGCAAGCGCTCAAAGCATCGTTAACCGCAGAGCTGCGAGTCAAATTTCAGGTCCACGGAATGCACGGGCGCCTGAAGAAAATCGCTCCGATTATCGCTGACGGTAAGGCCAAGAAACTCGCTACGGCGAATTGGAAGACCACTCAACCTGTAACAATGGAATAGGGGATGCCCCCATTTGTTTGATAAGTGTAAACGCAAACATTTACGCTTATGTCTCCAAGAAGATTGGGTAAGGGCTCCCAGAAAAAAGCGCGCTTTGAACGACTGAAAGAAGAGATTATGCGATTTGTAACTGCAAATCCAGGGTGTTCAGCCCAATCCATTGTAGCAAATCTATCGCACGATCGGACCATGCGAAATCATGGTTTAACACCCCGTAAGGTTGGTTTCTTTATTCCGAGACACCTCGGAGATCGATTGACTTGGTGGCAGGATCACCGTGCTGGACGACGAGTGTACGGTTGTCTTGAGACTGAATCGAAATTTGAGTAATGCGGGCTCGATGTCCAATTTGTACGTCGATTTTGCACGTCTAGGGCATCATTTCGCTGCAGCAGCGAGTTCTTTTTGGCGTCTCTTTTTTCGATTCTGCCGCTTCTTGTACCACGGATAAATTGGCCACTTCGCCAACCCTGTCCACATTACAAGAAAAATGAGCGTCGTTGAAACAAATTTATCCGTGCTTGCTGACCAAACAGAATCAATGAAACCATTGTGATACCACGCTATTCGTGCATGGTATACGACTAAAATCAGTCCAACACTTAGGTGTACGTATCTCCATATTTTATTCCAATTTCTTGACATTGTAAAATCCGAAGGTCTTACTGTATATGTTTTTACTGCAAGGCCTCGACGCAACTAGAACGATTTGGATAGCAATGTTTCATTGTTCAGTAAGACGCTTTGCCATCTCTCGACGCGTTTCCTCTGGATCGATAAACATCGCTCCAAAGATAACAACTGTCTCAAGAAGTGCAGCGATGTAAAACAACGTCGAATAGTCAAACCTTGCAGTAAGCGGTGCTGTTAACTGGTAGCCAATGATTGCTGAAAGATTCATCATCGCCATGTATCCAGTAAATTGTGTACCTCCTACCTCAGTCCATGTAATTCGCATCATCAACGAGTAAATGTTGATTGAAACCATGGCCCATACGAACGTCTGGATGCTCCAAATCGTCATCATGAAGAATCCGTTGCTCCACAAAGCCTCATTCATCCCCCAGAATGCAGTTACGAGTGCGGTTGTGAATGCTGCGTAAATAATGATGGCCTTTCCTCCAAACTGTTTTCCTAATTGTCCACCGACCATGTAGCCGAGCATCGTAACGATGAGTATTATGCCCCCTTTTGTAGCGTTAAATTGTTCCTCAGTCCACCCCAATTCACGAACAAACAGAAGCGGCAGAACAGGAATCAGGAAGTAGGACAGTGAAATAATCAGACTCAAAAGAATACCGAGTTGTGCAGATCTGAAGGAGAACGCGATTTTGATGTTGTCGATTATCTCTGTGAAGTTTTTCGACCCAAGTTTCTCGCTTTTCTTCTCACCTCCAACCGATTCGCTCCAAGGATACAGTTTCTCCCCAGGCCGTTCTGTCATAAACAAAGGAACGAGCATTATGACAATGAGAATGGGAATCTGGAGGACAATTGCTCCTTTAATGCCAACAAATCCGATGATTGTTCCTAATCCAGCACCTCCAATAATTCCGCCTACTGCTTTCGATGTGAACATGTAGCTGTTAACTTTCTCAAACTCATGAGGTTGCAAAACATCGACTGCAAGGGCATCTGTACTAACATCTTGTAATGCAGTAAAGATGTTGTAAACACAGAACATAATACCCACAAGAGTCACATTCGATGCCATATTTGGAATCAAAAGCATCGAGCTTAGCAGAATAATCATGCCGCTTTGTGCGATGAGAATCCATGGGCGTCTTTTCCCCATTTCTGGGAATTGGAAGCGATCGATGATTGGGCCCCACATGAATTTGACAGACCATGGGAGTGTTCCAAGCGTGAGCAAGAACGCTAACTGACCAGCTGCAACGCCCTCGACAGCGAGATAGGTGACAAATGTGACTGTGATGAATCCCCAAGGAATGCCTTGCGCCACATAAAGTGCACATAGGGTGAGAACTCGGGCCTGGTAACTTTCAACCAGGGTTTTTCCGTCACCTTCGGATGTTTCTTCGTTAATTTCTTCCCAAAATTGGGTCGGTTCGCTTTTGTCATCTTCTTCGAGGATAACTCCGAGGTGATACAAGTCTTTTCGATTAACAAGGTAAGCAACCAGGAGAAACATTCCTATGAACCAAGGAGAAAACAACAGGATGGATATCTCGCCATCTCCAACGGCCAATGAAGTGATTCCATCCCCTCCACTCAGCGTAAGATCGATGACGAGGAGAGAGATTGTGCTTTCAACCTGTTCTCCGTTGTCGGTATGCGTGCAGAGTTCACCACTGAATGCGTCTGCCTCAACCAAGATGTTGATGTTGTATATCCCGTACCCCTCGTCTCCAACATCAAGTTGGCTCATGATTTCATCTTCCGACATCCCTGTGACATTGCCCACCTCAAGCAACGATTGGTTGTGCCAAGTGAGGTTTACAACATGGGAGCCCGGGTTCAACTCATTTTGAGTCAATGTCCAATCATTCTTCGAAATGGTTCCATAAATGGTGTCCGGAACATTGTTTTCTAAGCCCGTGCACAAACCAAAATTTGCAGACTCATCTTCTTGATATTCAAGCAACATTGAGATTCCTACAACAATGCCACCTGCATCCTGGACCTGTTGTATGACGTCATCAGAGGTTACTTCCCAAGAAACATTTTCATCATCGGGATAATATTCACTTTTGGTTTCTAATGGAATGACTGTCCATTGCGAATCGATTTGATACGTCCCGGAAGAAGCATCAGCGGCATCTTCTCCTAAACATCCAGAGAATGGAAGAGCGAGGAAGGCGATAAGAATCCATGTCACCAACCGCTGCATGGCCGAAGCCTCAGCATCGCTTGATTTCAAGATTCGGGGATTTTGAACCGACGACCTCTTCAATCGATTTCACCTACGTAACACATGGGCGAGACATCGGAGGTGGCAGCATACTTCGATCTCGACGGAACATTGCTGAATGCGTCGAGCGAAAAGACCCTTACAGGTCTTCTTGCGAGACGTAGGCCATGGAGGATTCCACATGCGACAGTTGCATGGACTCTAGGAACGACTTTCGGCCTTCTTACAGGCAAGGCGCCATACGATGCCCTCCGCAATCGTGGCCACCTGTCTCTCGCTTCATGGCGCGTTTTGGAACAATATTCCGATGAGATTGCAACATCGACCCTCAAAGCGAAGGTTTCACAAGGAGCTTGGGAACGACTCGAGTGGCATCGTAATCAAGGGCACAGATTGGTCTTGGTTACTGCAACAGTCGCTCCGATGGCTGAGGCAATGGCTCGAGTTCTCGGAATGGACGAAGTATACGGTTGCGGGCCTAAATCACGAACGGGTTGGCTCTCAGGCTCAGAGAGAGGTTGGTCTGTCCCTCGAAGAAAGGGGAAGGTCCCCATTGTTCAACAAGATGCAGCCGAACATGGACATGATCTCTCAAAGTGCTATGGATATGGGAACACGCTTGCAGACTCATGGTTTATGCAGATATGCGGCCATGCCATCGCTGTAAATCCAGAATCTTCACTCGAAAAACATGCAAACCAACACAGTTGGGACATTGTTTACTGGCCTTCATGAGTTCAAATACTCTTGAATGCAAGTGTACGCATGGACGAACCATTTCTGCTTGCGCAAGACGACGACGAGGTTGAGCAACCCTCTTCCTCATCAGACTATCAAGCCATGAAACTGAAACAATTCCAAGGAAAAATAGATGCCAGCTTTTCAGCAATGCAGACTTCATTTGATTATTTGATGAAGACCATCAACAAAAATCCAGACAGGATTATCTTTGATGTCGAGAACATCATCGTTCTGGGCAATCTTGCAACCTACACTATTCCGCTAGATGCTGTTCTGTCAAAATTGAAGAATCCATTTGCTGGTGGCAGTGGGCTTCAGGCAACAAAAACAACCAGGAAGGGCGAACTGAAGGGAAGAGAGTCATCCGTTTGCATCCAGCCAGACTACAAGAACGTCGCCGACTTGCCTGGATGCGACGTTCTTGATTCTTATTTTCTGATGCTCCTTAACGATGACAAATTCATCCATCAACCGGCTCACGGCCCTCTGAGAAGAGCTATGTTGCAATTGTATGGGCTTAGTGTTAGCCCAGCATCGGCAGTCATGAAGACTTGGATCGAGTCAACAACTGCAGCCGAATTCAAGCCAGAAGAATCGGCTGCAGAAATCAAAGGAACAGACGGTTGGAAATGGAGAGTTTCCGATTCGAACCCATTGGTTCATGGATACTCCATTTGGTTCAAGAAAAAGAACCAAAGAAAGTGGACAAAGGTTGTGGATGATTCCTCGCTGTTCGAGTACAGCTACCATTACGACGACGTACTGTCGATTCTAGAGTTGCTGTCAGATTCACCCAGAGTACTCGTTCATGATGAGCCATACGCGTCAGATGAATATTTCATGCATGAGGTTGCTAAACACCATGCTCCTGTTGCCTTACGAATTCAAAACGACCAGCAGGAACGAGCNTCGTCATGATTTGGCGGCCCCTCCGCGATTCGAACACGGGTCTCAACCTCCGCAGGGTCGAAGGATATCCAAACTACCCCAAGGGGCCGGGGTAATTCTCCCACCTGCCGACTTGATATAAGCACAACGGAATGCGAGCCGCCGGCTCGTACAAGAGTTCATACTGCTTCTTCCTTTAGACGCTGCATGGCAGTTCAACTTAACCGGGGTGTTGATTTCCCCATGGTTGACTTGGCAAACATTGCGTACTACCCGCGGATTTTCGATCTTGCACACCGTTTTTTTGAAGATGCTTGGCCGCATATTTGCGATGTCCGGTACGCTGACCTACTCCTGATTCGGAAAACTGGGTTTCCCGTCGTCCACGTTGAGTCCGATTTCCATGCACCACTACGCTACGGGGATACGATTACAGCAACGATATGGATTGACGCAATCGGAGAGTCTTCCTGCACATGGTGTTATGAATTTCATAACCAGAATCGAGAATTACTCTGGACCTCCTCTCAGGTGACAGTATGCGTCAACATGGAATCAATGAAACGCCAATCAATTCCAGAGGATTTACGTCAAGCACTTTCAAATTGTAAAAGAGATGAATGAGATGATGAGTGGAGACGCCCCAGATATGTTCGCTGTTCGACCGGACCGTAAAGGTCCAAAGACAGTCGCAATTCTTCTGCTCCTTGGAGGGATATTTTTTGCAATTCTCGGTTATGCAGATTTATCAAATCATGGTTCTGAAGCACTCTCGGATAGCCAGATTGAGACACTGATCAATGTTCCGAATCAACAAGGAGAGAATCTAAGCATTGAGCAATTTCAAGAATTTCACAAAGGGGTGAATGAAGAGAACGGNTATCTGATTCGTGGAGCNTCATTGGGCTTGGGCAGCANTCTCGTCATTGTGGGGAGCGTGATGTTGTATCTCATGAAGCCGCTCGGTGGAAAATTAGCACTNACAGGATCTACAATTGCACTCGTCGGTGGAATNNTCGGAAACGTGGTTATCCATGACGCTGCGAAAGAGCATCTTCAAGATTCCATGCTTATTCAGACCTATGAAATCACAGGGTATCTTTGCGGAGTTTGTACGTTTTTATGTGGAGCGTTGGCTCTCCTTCCTTTGATAAACGCAAGGGCAAGGTTGGCTTTTGATGAAGCAAATGCCGTTGAACTTGTTCAGGATGAGTCCGAATGATTGTCTGGTCTTGGCCATTTCTTTGCTAANGCTTTCTTCAGGTCTTCATTGAGGATTGCGTTCCACCAATCACTTCCTTGCCAGATAGCATATTTGCCTCGTATTCCCCGAAGGTCAGCTCCTTCCATCTTGCAGTTTCGGAAGTTGGAAAGATTGCATCGTGCCTTTCTCAGATCAGCACCCCGAAAATCAGCCCCATCGAAGGCAGATTTCATCAAATCAGCTTCAACCATCGAGGCACGACGGAAATCGCAATCAGAAAAATCACCTTCTGTTAAATCCGCCTCGTCGAGAATTGCTCTTCTAAACGAAGAACCACGATGGCGCCCCTTTCTGAAAATCGCCTTNGTGTGATTCTGATAAGAACAATCAATGACGACTGATTTTTCAGAGTCAGGGTCGTCTCGGGGGTCACCCGCCCCTCCGCCGGACATTACCATAAGGCGCTCAGGATGTTGATTGTTTATCGAGGTGTGCCTTTCCAGCGCTGGTCAAGAGCGAGAAACGGTTTTTGTCTCCATATTGAANTGGTACCATCAATAATCCACGTTCCTTCAGTCGGTTGAGATAGAGACTGAGNTTGCCCGGTGGTTCGATATCAGCNTCAGAGAACAATTGGTTAACAACTCTTGGTGGACTATCTGAGACTTTCTCCACGTCGCGTAGATAATGAATGGCAGCGAGTACTTGATCTGGCTTCTTTGCCAATGAACAGTTCTCTATGAGTGCTCGGAATGCGGTTCCTCGGTCTGGCAATCCGACGTCTCTTGCCGCATCAATTGCTGCGTCAATCGCAGCGTTTCGGGCATCTCTTAAGCGCTCCAAAACGATGGACCATGTATCATCATGACGCATTTGGATGAGGCGAGCATCAACTTCAACGGTCGCTCCGCTAATGTCTATTTCCAAGTCACCAGCGGTTACAGAAATTCTCGACTGGACTACCATAGCAAACAATACATCGAAAGTTGCTCCCATTGATAATCTTTGTATAACCACCAGTCAATGGCAGATTCTGGTTTGCTCCACATTGAGACTCGAATTGTGCGGNTAGTCATCGATTTGAAGTAGAAGTTTGTTTTGTCGTAGATAAGGTGGCATTATGCAAGAATCACGGACGAACAAAAAAACGCTCATCCTTGTGGTGTTGTTTCTCACGCCGATCTTCTTTGTTCCGCAATCATTTGCAAGCGGCACGACCCAGGTCAATACATTTGCAGGGGGAGCATCTTCGATTACGGTTGTTTCTGACGGAAACAATACCTCGACCGATTTGCAGATAGATCTNGAGCGCAACGTTACCTTTCAAGATGCATCGTTCGTTNTTGAAGGCCAATCTGCTGCAGATACGGCCGGAAGCGTGTGGATAAACAGCAGCTCAGGAGACACAATATGGACTTACTCTGGAGTCGGTTATGGTGATTTATCCCACCAGAACACGTTTCAGACTGGTGCAACATTTGATACGGTTCAGCTAAACAACAGTTCGGGTATGCCTTCACCGATTCTGTTACCAAAGAATGCAACACTTCAATCAAGCCAAGCCAACATTACTTACTCACCAAATATTGATGCTCAATTTGTACAAGTTGGTGCAGTGAAACAGATGGAGCTGGGAGATTCCAATGGAGACAACCAAACAGATGCATTTGTTTTCTCAACTCTAAATTCAACAACGGGAGTCAATACAGCATTCGCTGTTGTTGAAAGCAATCAGACTTCGATGCAATACAATCTGACAAACTGGACGGCAACCTGCGTCAATTCAANCGAGATGCGAATTGCTGATATGAACAATGATTCTCATGACGATGTCGTAACNTTCACACCTGGAAGCGCAATCATGTGCATTCATGAATACAACACAACATCGATGAGTTACGATCCTTATTTCTCTGTGAACATTTCAGCCGGCCCTATNGACGTTCAGCTTGCNGATATGGACGGGGATGGGGATCAAGATTTTGTTTCGATTCACGGTTANTTCGGCGGCGGATANGTNTCACTNNANAGCTACAANNCTACCANTGGAGCGACNANACTTACCAGTAANNTAGCAATCTATCGCTGGAATTTCTGGGAGGGTCAAACCAGNCTCCGCACNCTCCAAGTNGATGANTTCTTCAACCGAAATCAAACAATGATTATTGTTTCAGATGCCTGGAANGACGCCACCGAGGTAACCTACGATACTGGTACACAACAACTCAGTAACAACATCGAGAAGTTCCGTAACCTCACGGTTGACTCTGTTATGGGTGACCTGGATGGCGACGGCGATATTGATTTCTTAACACCGAAAGAAACAGATTCGGTGATTATTCTGAACAATGGAACCGGTTGGGAACAGGTCCCAATGTCCCATGTAATCGATACAGTAAACGCAACCTTCGCTGACCACGATAACGATGGATCAATTTCTTTGATTACACCAAATCCACAACCCGGAGATGGAAATCCATCAACCATTGAAGGTGACATTGGCTACAGATTAATTTCTCAAACCAATTTAGGCACGCCAAGTCTAACACCACTTACACCGTATTCAGTTCCCAGAGACATTCAGTTTTCCGATGTTGATGAAGACGGTCTGATGGAGCAATTTATCGTTGCTGGAGAAGGACAACAGGGCGTATTCATAGGTGCCTGGCACAACCTTTCACTCGATGCAGANGTCGATGGCGATGATGATTTAGTGGCAGCAGGCTACTCAAGCACCTCNATCTCACACATTGGTGCGTTGANGATNTCAGATTCTGACAATACCATTAGTGACACAATATCGCCTTACCTTCTCGCATATCCTGGATTATCGGATGGCTATGGAATTGAAATGGTAACAAACATGATGTCCATCTCGAGCAATTCAAACGGTACAGCAAACTTCACTGATCTTGACATTGCATACGACATTGAGTTTGATGTGAAAACAAGCGTTGGAACGCTCGGCTCGCTAAGCAACTCACTCAATCAGCAGATGCTTCCAGGATCCGGCTCNTTTGCGGTTATACTTCCGGTGGAGTCTACAAAAGCAGGCCAGTTTGACGCCACCTCCCTGAGNATGAACTATACGCTCGGTGCACCGAATTTAGCCCTCCCTCCAACGCCTATTTTGTCGGTACAAACCCTCACAGAATTCGGTGTAACGCTTGAATGGCAGGCGCTCTCGGAGTTTGGAAACGATCTTCAACAGTTCCAAGTGTTCAGAATGTCTCCAACATCTCCATATGACTATTCATCGCCCTACGAGGTCGTACTTGATCAAAATACACTCACGGATTCCGCTGTTGACATCGGTTCGACCTACGGGTACGTTGTACGTTCAGTCCATTCTTATGGAGTTGTGAGCAATCTCTCCCAGCCGCTTGAGGTAACAATACCCAATCCTCCTGCTCCCTCTGCTGTGACCAACGTCCAAATTCTTGATTTGGATATTGAGACTGNTTCAGCACCGATGAAAGTCACATGGGATTTGAGTTCAGATTCAAGTGTTGATGAATACAGTGTGTTCGTAAAAGAGGCGACGTATTGGGATACGGACGTACCCGATTTCTTCGGGAATGGAACGATTACTTCGGACAAGAAGTATGAGATTGCCTTTGATGAAATCGGCACACCCAACAAACGACATTACTCTCCGGTAGCAACCGTTTCATCCGGAACAAACGAAATTGAGGTCTCACAAACCAGCGCATATGTCGATATGAATGCAGGTAGCTTCCCGAGCGAGTTCATTCAGGATACGTCGCAGTACTATGCTGTTGTTCTCGCAATTGACTCATACAACAATGCCTCATCTCCAACGCTTGCCGGTCCGACGATGTCGTACAACAACACCTACATCAACAGCCAACTGGAGCTGACCGTTTCATCAGGGCCAGATGCTGTATCTGAAAACGTTCTTGAGTCGAACAGTGGATTACTTCTAAGCGTGTATGCACACCACTTCGATAATGCACAACAACAGGTCGCCATTGAGGATGCACAACTCGAAATGACACTGACGTATGGCACAGATACCCTTGTCCTCAATGGCCAAACCGATAGCAATGGACAATGGATTGCAATTGATGTCGATGATCTTCACGACCCGGCAATCCCACAAAATCTTCTCGATTTCTCCGCAGATCCAGATGGTGAATTGGATATTGATGTTTCAATGCAGTCGATTGAAATCGTTGATACTCAACCTTACACCTCTGCTTCGGCCTCAAGCTCGATCGGGACAGCCATGATGGCGGAACTTGCAGGCCCTGCTTCATCCATTGACATGGACGCAAATCATGCAGTCGACCTCAACATTACCTTAACTGCAGTAGATTCCATGAATCCAGCACACCAAGCTTCACTGGAAGGAACAACCATCCAATGGGAAGCGTTCAATGACACATCNCTGGATGCTGAGATGAGTGGGTCAGAAACGATAGCGGGAGGGAAGATTCGAATCGTTTCAACGTTTCANAATATTTCANGAATCGANTTNNCNGTTGANACTGGAACCCGACTACTCATAGGAACAACCACATTCTCAGTTTCACTGAATGCCTACGTAATTCCAACCGATACAGATGAAACAGATGAAGAGATAGTTGAGTGGGTGCCCGATTCGATTCAATCCGTCACCATTGGCTGTGAGAGCGCGACAATCCTCACAAACCAACAATCACCAGACGATCCGATCGAATGCATTCTTGAAAATCCGAACCCCTTCGCCGTCAATGTTGTCGTTTCGGTAACCGAATCACCGTCATTGTTCAAGTCATCAGGCGCTGCTGAAATTGCAGCAAACGGTTCGCTTACAATTTCCTTCACTCCTAAGTACGAAGATCCTCTTTGGGTTCGGCAGGATGACGTAAACACTGAGAAGGAATTCACCATTCAGGTTCGCACCTCTTCCCGTGACTATGATATCCCAGGACAGCCGTTGTTGGATAACAGCGTGGTTTCTTGGACTGCGGATCTCTTCGTAGAAACAGAGACAACGCCCGATACCGAGGAAAAGAGTTCATCCAATACCCTTCTGTTTGGCGGAATTGGAGTCGGAGTGCTTGTCCTCGCTCTAATTGGATTCGTCCTCTACCGACGTGCCTCAGCAGACTTCGAAGATGCATCCTTCTATGAAGAGCAGGATATCGTTGTTGAGGACGAACCCGTGGAACTTCCAGAAGGAAAGCCTCTCGATGACTTTGAAGACAAAACCATATCTAAGGAGCCTGAATTAATCGAACGGCCAAGTGACTCCTTGATTTCAGAAGTTGATGACGTGGAAGAGGAAGCCATCGAAGAAGCATCAGAAGAGGATGATGGTATCTCCACCGACGAGTACGGAACCGAATGGTATGAGGACGAAGTGGGCACTTGGTGGTATCGAGAAGCCGGTGCAGAAGATTGGTCAGAATACAACGAGTGAGCGCCGAGATATTTTTCAAACACCATCCGACCAGCGTATTGAGGCATGAGTATGAAACAACAGTTCGGGACGTACGACCTTGTCCTTCGTTCAGGGGTTGATCCGACAACAAGCGGTATCGCTATCTGTGGTTTTACGACTGCTGGAATGGTAGGAGTTATTGCAACATCTCACATCATCGATTCGCTCAATCTCACACAACTTGGGACGGTGATGAATGAAAACTTCCCTGCTGTAGCNCTCATCCAAAATGAGGTNCCACGTCACCCGGTTCGTGTTTATCAAGGCGACGAGATAGGCGTCTTCACTGCTGAAATTCAGTTCGATAAGGAACAAGACATTGCCTTTGGATCGACCGTCCTCGAGTGGTTNAGTGCTGGAGGATTTGATCAACTGATTATCATCGATGGAATTCTAAAACCTGAGAAACAGATCCAAGGCGAAGGATTGTTTGCAGTCGGAGCAAACGAAATCGCAAGATCGCGCCTCAAGTCGTTGGACCTCCAAACGATTCAACGTGGCGTTGTTTCTGGAATCACTGGGTTCCTATTGAGCGAAGGTGATCGTCTCAATCTCGATATTACGGCTCTCTTGTCCGAAGCAAGCCCAATGTATCCTGATGTACGAGCCGCCGCAGTCGCAATTGAAGCGATAACTGAATTGACTGGNAAAGAAATCCCGCTCTCGAAACTGCTTGAGAATGCGCGCAGNATCGAACAATCCGTTCAAGANATAATCGAAAGTGCGACACCTCTGCTTCCATCACCCGACGATGATGATATCGCNAACGACCCCTCATTCGGTTGATTGCAACGATTGAACGACTTCAATCACTGCATCGAACGGAGCTTGTGTTGCAATAAAAGGACGCAAGTCAGGCGCTCTTGCTGTTGGATGACCGGCCCCATTGAGTGCCTCAATGAGCCGTTCCATGGTGGGTAGAGACCCGACATTTGCTAAGCGCGGTATTTGGTCAAACGCTAGAAGCAAATGGTCGCCTGATAAAAGAGGGGCAGCATCTGCAATGTGGCGAACAGACCTTCGAATTTCGCGTTCAGCATAGAGATGGTCAGCATCGCTCCATTCCAAACCGAGAGCCTTTCCTCTCTCGATATCGCCCGTCTTTGCAAGGCATGTTTCGACTGCATAATCTTCCGTTAAGCGTGAGCATATCTCTCGGTTCCAAATTGGACCGATCCACATCGGGCCACTCGACTGCTTCATTTCTTCAGGGGATGGATGTTGCACAAATGCGTAAGGCTCCCCCTCAGTCCTTACTCTCCAGCCCATCAATTCGCGCGTTTTATCCGCTCCCTGCTTGCTCTTGCGAACAAGAACAGACACACGCACATGATGGCCGTCAAACAATGCNAAAATCGGTTCAATAGANCGATCGAGTTGTGCCGCTCTGGTTGCTATTGTCCCGAGCAGCACGCGNACTGCATCATCATGAGCATAGAAATCCACAATCCCNTTGTGCCCATACCGTCTCTTTCCAGAGGTTGCAGAAGACCCCGTTAATGCTGCGGTATCGGTCGCAGTCACCTCCAAAACACCCACTCTTCCAAGTGCTTGTAGCGCTCCATCAATGAAGGAAATTGGGGAACCAAATGGGTCAACATCAATCCATTGGAAAGAGCCCTGAACCATAGCTAAACGAGCATCACTGTGTTGGAACCTTATTCCGTTTCGTTCGATGAAGTCTGGCAAGTTCTGTTCATCATCAGGGAGAAACGAAGTTTCATTGAAAACATCAGAATNGATTGAATGAATTGCCCAATCGAGTGCATTCACATCGAGATCATTCGCAGTGATGTGGAGACGTGACAACAAGTTTGGTTCAATTTCGTTTTTCCACCGACGCACACGNATTCCGGTTGCACACAATGCGTCCAAGGCCCGAATAGGACGATCTCCGTTAAGCCAGCCATGCCTCAAGGCATCTTGCAGGAGCAAAATTGAGCGAGTTCGTGCCGGTGCCATAGCGGGATTCATGAAACCAGTACCGGACTTTGCTGCTGGACCTCTGGGCATGTGTGTTGGGCGTTCTTGCCCATCTTTCAGATGAACAATTGTTCGCCCCTCTAACCAGAGATGACCAGGCCATGAATCAGGGATTCCCTGACCTGAGAAGGATTCGCCCATGAGGGGACGAGATGATTCCTCTTCTTGACCGCACCGCTTCAGTAATGCTCAAACAGAATCTTCGGATTGGCATGCGTAACTTTGCGACCATTGTCGTTTACGTAACCGATGATTGCAGCGGCTGGCTCGTACTGTTGAACAAACTCAAGGATTGAATCAGCCTGTTCTTTTTCGACTGCGAGCACCATACCCAATCCCATGTTGAACGTTCGATGCATCTCCAAATCTGTTACATTGCCTTGATTTTGAAGCCATGTGAATTCCGGGGGGATTGACATCGGGCGGTCAATATGCCAACCCAATTTGTCATGCAAACGCAGCAAATTGGACAACCCTCCGCCGGTAATATGGGCTATTCCGTGAACAGCGTGGACCGAACCCTGAGACGCTTTGAGGTGATTGAGCAATCCTACAACAGAGGTGCAGTAAATTCTGGTGGGGATGAGAAGGACATCAGCAAGGGTTGGTTTTGGGGGCAGCATCCTGCNTGTGAATGTCGTTTCAAAGGGACAAGAATCGGTGTATGAAAGACCCATACTGGTAACGATGTTTCGAACCAAGGAGAAGCCATTTGAATGGATTCCTGAGGACGGTAGTCCAATCAGTACATCTCCGGACTCCAAGCGTTCACCGGTAATTGCTGAATCTTTGTCGAGGAATCCAAGAGCAGTACCGGAAAGATCCAGCTCGGTGACAATACCCGGTAGTGAGGCAGTTTCACCACCAGCGAGTGTTACGTTGGCTAATTCACATGCTTTTGCAAGNGAGGCGCCAACAGCGGCATGGACCTCAGGATCAGGCTTCGGAACGGCGATGTAGTCAACAAATGCAATTGGTTCTGCGCCCACACACAGCAAATCGTTCACGTTCATTGCCATGCAATCGATTCCAACGCTGTCCCAGTTTTTGACAGCCGTTGCTATCTGAAGTTTGCTCCCAACACCATCGGTTGCCATNGCCAGAAGGTGATCTCCGAATTCAATCAATCCACCAAAACCACCTGGTAAATCCACCGGGGCACCGGGTGTTCCTGCCNTGCGCGTTGATCNCTGAAGAGAACCGATGAGNGAGGCGACGGCTGCACCTTCNAGATCGATGTCAACGCCGCTTGAGGCGTAGTCCATAGGGTCGCTCATGTATTTTCCAAAGCAAGACCATTCATGAATCAATCGTCTCGCCAGCCAACAATTGAGCAGCGCTAATTATCTCTTCGTGAGAGGCTGCTAAACGATGCCCATCGTTCACTTGATGAAACGCTACGATGTCTTCTCCCGAACGCTCAGCATATTCGATGCTGCAAGAGATGGGAACAATGTCATCNTCAATCCCGTGAATAATTGCAGTTTTCAACCCCTTCGGAGCGATGAGAATCGTCTNGGCATCGATTGGAGGCTCGTCGAGGTGGAGTGCTGGAGCGCACANGAGAAGTCCACGAAATGCATCAGGCATCCGCATCGCAACAATCGATGCAGCCAGGCCTCCGTAGCTTGATCCGGCGAGCACTGCAAACGNACTNCGATGCTCTTCACAGACGCGTTGCAAAACATTGACGCGCTCCTCGAGAGGCATTCCTTGAAAATCTGGTGCAAGAACCTCAAATCCTGCCTTGCGCAAAGAACGAATTTTGCTTCCATTGGGCGTGCCTTCCATGCCATGTGCGAAGATAATCATGGCAACNCCTCGTGCAAGTCCGGTATGAACTTATTGAGGCCGGCACTTTTCCACTTCCTGTAAAACNTCCNGCAAACGAATGCATGAATGCGCTGTTATNTCCAGTGGAAATGAGGGGGAGCAGAAGTTGCAATGGAACCATTAAGAACGGTGGCCATCCATATCGTACTCCTTGGTGTGGTGAGAGNATGATTCAAGATTTTGATTTGACTGCGCGATGGTCGACACTTCTTCATGCACATTTTACCGAGGATGTACACAACATTGCCCAGTTGTGGCCGGATGTTCAAAGTCTTGAAGTTTCATATCGAACGATCGAAGGATTTGACCCTACGTTCGCTCAGAGTATCCTTGAACAACCCGATTTACATGATGATGCATCAAATCGGGCGGTGAGAGAGCTGCTTGCTGATGTTGGATATGGAAACATCAATCCATGGGTTCGAATTGTTCACCTGCCGAGCGATCAAGTCCGCACCGTCTCACAACTGCGTTCCGATGATATCGGTCTGATGATTTCCATCGATGCAGTGGTAACGAAAATTTCAGGTGTTCGTCCAAGAATGTATTCTGCAACGTTCAAGTGCGCAGCCTGTGAACACCTCACGATTATCCAGCAACCAAATGAACAGGAGTTGATCAGTCCGATGGAGTGTTCACAAATCGATGGGGGATGTGGTTTGACCAATCGTCAAACACGATTCCACTTACTGCAGGAACGGTCAACACTCACAAATTCTCAATTCATTGAACTGCAAGAATTGCCAGAACAAGTTCGAGGAGGGGTCCAACCTGAACGTATCTCATGTGTTGCAGAACACGATCTTACTGGAAAGGTCAATCCAGGGGACCGAGTCAAAGCAAACGGCGTTCTCTTCATCCGTTCACAACGAAAGTTCGGCAAGGATACACCTGTCTTTGATATCTTCATGCGTGTTCAATCTCTTGAGCGACAAAATCTCGCCCTCGAGGAAATTGTTGTTTCCGATGAAGAAGAAGCACAAATACGTGCTTTTGCAGCTGATGAGGATGTTTACAAACGTATTTCTGAATCGATTGCTCCNTCCATCTTTGGNATGGACAAAATCAAGGAAACGCTGATGCTGCAATTGTTCGGAGGCGTCGCACGGCTTAATCCGGATGGGACCAGAAATCGTGGTGACATCCACATCCTTCTCATGGGAGATCCCGGTGTTGCAAAATCACAACTTTTAGCATACATGGGGAACATTTCTCCCCGAGGCCGGTTTACTTCTGGTATGTCAGCATCTGCAGCAGGTCTGACGGCAGCTGCAGTTCANGATGCAAGTGCTGACGGAAGGTGGACACTGGAAGCAGGTGCGCTGGTTCTTGCAGATCAGGGGCTGGCTGCAATCGATGAATTCGACAAGATGAATACNACAGATCGNTCAAGCATGCACGAAGCGATGGAACAGCAGACAATNTCAATTTCAAAAGCTGGNATCAATGCAAGCCTTCGAACACGTTGTGCAGTTTTGGCTGCAGCGAATCCNAAAGCAGGNCGATTTCAACCGGTCTCTGAAGTCCCATTTACGGGNCAAATCAACCTCGCTCCACCACTTATCTCTCGTTTNGATGTCATTTGGTTACTTACAGATCAACCCTCTGAGGACAAGGATGCAAAAATTGCNGGACACATCGTTGACAANCGNTTGTCTGGAACAAGNGAACTTTTGGTNAGTGAAGGNTCNNGGCCAGACCCTCGNAAACTCAGCACTNTCATGACCAAACCGANTCANACAGANGGACATCTCCATCGGGAATTTATACGCAAGTACGTTGCTTACGCAAAAAGNACTGTCCATCCGAACCTAGATGAGGAAGCAAAGAAGTACATCATCGACTATTACGTCTCGACGCGCAAGCAATCCGGAGAATTCCAAGATTCAGTTGCTATCACCGCACGTGCACTGGAAGCACTCGCTCGTCTTTCGGAGGCAAGCGCTCGAATTCGTCTATCGGAAAGTGCAACCATTGAAGATGCCCAACGCGCCGTTCGGTTGACCAAAACCTGGCGCTATGATCTGATGGGAGAGAACTACGATGAAACTGCTATTGCTTCGAATCAGAAAGGGA
>NZVG01000042.1 GCA_002698145.1 Methanobacteriota archaeon
GAGACATCAACATTGCTTTGGTCAACGAATTGGCTCGAATCTTCCCCGCTCTTGACGTTGATGTTGAGGACGTTCTTTCTGCCGCGGCAACCAAGTGGAATTTCCATCGCTACACACCAGGCGTAGGAGTTGGCGGACATTGTATTCCTGTAGACCCGTATTACATGATTCAACGTGCTGCTGATGTGGGGGTACCTGCTGGTCTGATTACTGCTGCTCGAGCGGTGAATCGGTCAATGCCGAGCCACGTTGCAGGCGTTGTCACCGATTTGATGTGGAGCGCAGGCGTTCCTGCGGGAGAAGCGAGAGTACTGCTTCTGGGATGGTCTTACAAAGCAGAAGTAGGCGATCCAAGAGAAACGCCTGCTGAACCGTTGGCTGCGACATTGATGGGCAAGAACATCACTGTCGGCGCTTGGGATCCTCACATTGATTCATCTCTGTATCCAGCAGGTGTAGTCCCGGTTGATGAGATATCAGAGGCCAAGGGATATGATATGGTCATCCTCGTTACTGCGCACAAGGCTTGTTTGGAAATTGATTGGCACGGATTACTTGACAAAATGCGTACACCAATCTTGTACGACGGCAGACGTGTCCTTGATTTGGAAGAACTCAAGTCCATGGGATGGACGACTCACGCTGTCGGTAAGCCAATCTGATTAGGCTTGTCGCCCAGCATCAAACATCTCTCGAAGTGAACCATCGTTCAACATTTCAAGAGCAATGTCGGATCCACCAATTAATTCGCCATGAACGAAGACTTGTGGCATGGTCGGGAAGTCTGACCAAGTACATACGCTCGGAATAGCTCGTGGGTCGGTAAGAATGTTGACGGCTGCGAAGGGTTCACCAAGCGCTTGCATAACTTGTGCAGCGCGATTTGAAAAGCCACACTGTGCTTGGTCCGGTGTTCCTTTCATGAACAACACCAAGGCGTGTTCATCAACGATAGCTTGCAATTCTTCAGGTGTCCAATCCATGTTTATTCCTCTTTTTGACGGTTAATNCGTCGAATGTGAACGCCTTGACCGCCGGCATGAGGGTCAAAGGCTGTATCGCCGGTTACGGCTTCTTGTTCCGGNGTCATGCATTTGAGATCGATGGCATGCACTGGGTGTGGAATGTATTGTTTCATATGATTCAAAACCTGTTTCTGGCGCTGAAGTGGGCGCATCCCTTCGAANGAGGGGCTGGTGATTCGGACATGAAAATGGTCACCACTNCGGTGCAAATCGATGACTTCGACTGTCGCATCAGGCACAGCTTTGAGCACTTCTGCTTCGAGCCATTCCGTACTGACCATGCAAAGACCAACCGATACTCTTCTTTGAACCTGTCTAGTTCTNATCAAGGCCTAACTGACCGTTGATTTATCTCAACATCGGATAATCGGGCATTCTAAATACGAAACGAAATATTGGGAAACATGCAAGCAGAGGAGTACTACCAATCTCTCATCGGTCAAGGTTATACAACCGAACAAGCGAAAGAGTACACGCTACAGTATTATCCAGACTTTAATCCAACTGTTCCTGCTGTTGCTCCACCCCTCCCCGAAATCCCCGTCCCGATGCCTCTTCCTGGAATTTCCCCGTTACCTCTTGGCGATTTACCTCCGCCGTTTGTCGGCGGGGCATTACCAAAGCCAGAATCCGTTGGAACTGGCGGAATGGAGAAAAAGAAAATTATTGCCGTTGCNTTNGCGGGCGTACTTGTCATTGCTGGTGCTGTTGGGNTTATGTACGCATTCGGCGTCTTTGGTGAAGGAGATGCGGATTTTGTTGGACAGTGGGTTGACGAAACGGGTCAAGTTATGAGTTTCAACAGCAATGGAACAATTGTATCTTCGTCTTGGTGGCAGGATGATCCTTATCAGTACTGGCCATTTAATACCACGTGGACAAAATCAGGAGATGAGGTTACCGCCACCTACGAGCGNACAGTGACCTCCGAGGAGTTCCCATATGACGAAAAATCAACAGTCGTCATGAAGATGAAGATTGATGGTAGTGTCATGTTCATGAATATTCTTGAAGGAGTATTATCGGAAGATTACGGCGACGGAGAGGTNTATGAGTACGACTTGACGGAGAACTCAGATGAAAATTGTGTTGCAATGGTCAGCAAAGGACGACTTGACTTCAGTGGAGAAAATTGGAACGCGGATGCGCANGATACGTGGTATTCGATGGTTAATTCAGTCGATGTTCCAAGTTGGTGCGATAATGAATTCAAGAATGAGTACAGTTTTTCCTTTGAACAAGATAATTCAAATCGTGGAGCTTTCTTCTTAACTCTTGAAACCTCCAAGTGGGACCTCCTGGAAATCTCCGATATGGCGTTTTACATAACAATCGATGGTGGTTCAGAAACCGAGTGCNTCTATGATGGATATGACGGGGTTTGCTCTTACATACCCCAGTTCGGTAGTGAGCGGATGAATCCTGGTTCTGTCATTGCTTTTGGCAGAGCAGACGCATGGGAAACGGATTGCAGTTCAGGCTGCGATTTGTATGTTCGAATCGTACAGAATACAAGTTCGGGACAAGTTCTCATCGATGAATTCAGTGAATCCAACCTCGTATGGGACGATGGGCCATGAATTCCAAGCCTCCGTGTCTTTTTGAAAAATCAATCCGTGTTGTTATCTTTGTTTGATGCAAGGAGTGCATGCGTGGAATGGAACCGATTGGCAACCTTATTCCTGATCAGTTTGAGAATTGATTCAAGAATTCCCAAATGAGCTCGTAGGTGTACGTGCCACCGACTTGCTCNGGCCACGTGTGTTCGTGAAGTTCCATGCCATAATGTTCGATGCGTACGTCGCCATTGCACTCATTGTGAACGATGTGTTCGACTTCAAGGTGGTAGTGTGAATAGCTGTTTTGGCAATTGGATTTCTCTGCCCAGAAATCAATCATACCAGGCACGCTGCTCATGGTACCAACGCCTTCATGCTCTCCGTCCTTCCAGTCCCAGTCGTTGTGGTAATCGATGAGGTAGTCGAGTTTACCATGAATGTGCATAACGGCCATTCTACCTTGCATATTGCAGGTTTCTGGCTCAACAGGCATGCTTCCAGCGAAGGATGCTACAGCCGCAAAGCGGTGATTCAGTTGACAGGCTATTTCGTAGGTATACATTGATCCAAGCGAATATCCTGTTGCATACAATCTCGAATCATCGATGCAGTAGACTTTTGATAGTTCATCGACGATTGCCTCAGCGAAGTCATTGTCCTCTCGAGAGGTGGCTGCGGAATTGAGATACCATTCGCCTTCTGCAACGGTACGTTCGCTGTCAGCAATTGGGTANGCGACGATGAAATCCTCGAGCCCTGCCAGAGCATCAAATTGGTCTTGCTGAGGGAAATCGCCTTCATCTCCATCGCCACCGTGAAACGCTAGGAGCAAAGGCAATCGAGCACCTGCATCGGTTTGAGGAGCCGTTAGGCGGAAAAACCGCTCAGTTCCGTCGACATCGATGGAGATTGTAGACTGTTGAACCGCTGCAGATGGCAACGAGCACGGGTTATCAACTTCGACAAGCGTTTCGGATTCAATCTCCTGACGTTCCATTGGCGTCTGCGTGCAGCCTGCTAAAGGAATCGTGAGAAGAATGAGAATTGCAAAACTTGCAAACCCTCCACGCACCATGCAAATACCAGACACTTCAATATTAACAAATTAACGACTCGTATTACGAATCCTACTTTGAGTTGTTTCTGTACTCAGTTAGGGGAAGCGCTAATGTGAGCCCTCGACCACACAGATTTTGAAAAGTTGGGAGTAATTAAATAGAGAAATTGAACAAGAAACGGTATGAGGCGCCATGACATCGACTGGTTGAGAGTCATTTTGTTCGGTTTGCTCATTTGGTTTCATTATGCCGTTTTCTCTCTTGGTGAGCTTGAATTTGGAAACGACCTCATGGGATTGCTGAATCTCCCATTGATGTTCATCATCACCGTAATGCATCAATGGCGATTAGCGGCCCTGTTTGTAATTTCAGGAATGGGCACATGCTTTGCTTTTCGAAGAAGAACTTGGGNTGTCTACGTCAAAGAGCGATTTTCTCGTCTTGGGATTCCACTCTTGTTTGGGACGTACATTCTCTTTTTGGGAATCTTTGACCCTCTGGGTACAACATTCCAATTCTTTGAACCCTTTCCTGGCTCTGACAGCATGGCATATGGCCACCTTTGGTTCATCTACAATCTCTTGATTTATTCCGTTCTGCTAACGCCTTTGTTCTCGTATGTACGCAACAACCCTGAGGGAAAAATTGTCCAAGCGACCCGCTCGTTGCTTAAACTTCGCTACGGTATGGGCCTTCTGATAGTACCCCCCGTGATTCTGGCTCTCAACGGCATTTTGTTCAAGCCTTGGGAATTCGGAGAGGTCGGGATGTGGTGGGAATTTCCACGTTACATGATCTATTTCCTTTTCGGATATCTGATGATTGCAGCCAAAGAGGATTACTTCCCTGCAATTGATAAAATCAGAATTCCAGTCACCATCCTCACGCCTTTGTTGGCCTTTGTCTGGTTTGTAAGTGATGAGATGTTTGAAACACCCGAGATTTACGCTGGAGGTTGGGTGCTTGAGGGGTATGATGCATTCGCAGTTGAACCAACCATCGCCGCAGTTCTACAGTCTTTTCACGCATGGTTCTGGTGTCTTTTTGTCTTCAGTTGGGCTTCGAAGCTTCTCAACAGACCCAGCAAATGGCTTGCTTATCTCAACGAAGCGGTCTACCCCACATACATCGTCCACATGCACCTGACCTTCCTCCCGATTGCTCTCCTGGCGATCATTGGGCTTGGGTACTACACATCGATGGCCATTGGAACACTGATTGTATTTGTCGGGGTCATGATATGTTTTGAAATCGCTAGGAGAGCATCCTTTTTCCGACCTTTGTTCGGTATCAAGGGTGGCAAGGAAGAAGTCAGCAAACTGTATCCTTTCAACCAAACCAAAGACGATGGCATCCGAATTCTGTTTTCACTGATCTTCAACGCTCTTGCCGTGGGTATGATCATCATGCTCTTGTTATGGTTGATTGGAGCAGGCGTAATNGCACAATNATGCGATATNCCTNGTNCCAATCNCATCNGAAAGACTCNGGNNGGANNCTNCATTCGCTCAATGCGAACCAAGCGNTTCTTTCCAACTCACATGTAGAAGAGTGTGTGCCCTTCNTTGCCAACCGGTGGAGCNGTGGCAAAGGCNGCNAACTCACTCAANATTTTGCCAACTTCAGGTGTGGCAGCATCGAAGTTCTCTTTGGTGTCATAAACTGCGAAACTGGTTATTTCGCCCTCGCCAGTGACAATGGTGCAAACTGATTGGACGCCAGGAAGTGCCATCATGGTCTCTCGCTTGCTTTCAAGCAGTTCAGCTATTTCGTTTTCTTTGGTTGCATCAAATTGTATGTGTGTAACTCNACAGTACATGATTTAGCGTTAGGAAGTTGGCATATAATTTTTTTTTTCAGTCGAGTACGGCTTGATATTCCCACAATCTATTTTCAGAGGCCCGTTGTGTAAGTTGGCGACCTCAACGATACCCAATCGACACCTGTTGTTTCTAACGGGACCGTGCAAATAGACAATGTTGAATGAGGGGATCTGAGCAATCACATGAGAGAATATAATTATTCAAGGTAGATGAAAACAAAACAAAGGATGAGGAAAACTATGGTATCTATGATGATATATTCAAACAAGCCTATTTTTTTATTACTATCTTCTGTGCTATTGTCTGCTGTTGTTGTGGTTTGTTTATTTTCTATTGATTTAAATTTAGTTTCATTATTATTCTCATAAAGAGGTGGAGAAATTTCTAATTCAGTATGGACACTTTTGTTTCTGATTTGGCNACGTTGCTTGATTTGACGAAAGTAAAAATACACGAAAATCATAAACAAAAAGGTTGGCATNACACAGAATAAAACGATGTCTTCTACAATAACCTTAACATCGTCAGGTGTTATGATGGGTCCTCCACCAACTGGAGGGAAGCTTTGCATACGATTAACTAGATTTTNGTTTAGATTAATCTATCTCCTGCATGAATAGATTATTGTTGAGCATTTAGATGGTATAATTTCATTCGTAAGGGGCTATCCTAACACCCAAGAAAACTACGTCCTATGGAGGGGTACCGTTGTATGCGTATAAGACACTAAGGGGTCCCCTTGTGTGTATAGCAAATCTATTCTTCTTCATTATGGTGAATTTAATCTTCATTATCTCAAGCCTCCGTTTTCCGCGCTGCAAATACGTGTTGTTTAGCGAGTATAAATAAAATGCTCAATTCGACTGATTTTGTTATGATCCCCAGATAATCCTCTAAAACGTAATGCAAATCATGATTGTAAACAAAATAGCCGATGAACATTGATAGCACAATCAATGCCAGTGCAAAATCTGCGATTTGGTAAATTCGTTTTGAGAAATTAGAAACCAAAGGGAAAAAGGTGACTGATAAGGTACCTACTCCGCCTACGATTAACAATGAGTCATCTAATCCAAGCAGAATATGCACTGTTGAAGTAAACAGAACAAGCGAATATAGACTGGATCGAGCCACAATTACATCGTATTTCTTAACGACAACAAACAAAATGAAAAAGACAAGCGATGATGCGCCTGAGATGATTAGAACTTGTATATTTGACAATCCTGGTGATTCTCCTCCACCATGTGCTGAGGCAATCTGTGCAAAGGAAAATGAGAACAACAATGTCAGGATAAACATCCAGTGGCGCATGTATATTTCTAACAATTTACCTAAGTTAATGTTTGTAAAACGCAATAATTTGTGTGACACTATCAGAGGGTCTATCCGAATGCCCATTGCTCAGATATTGCCAAATCAATGGGCTTGCAGTGGGTCGAATCACTCGCTACCTCCCTCTGATGAGTTGGCCAACGATTCATCTCGTAGGATTTTAGATTAGTTGCTTGAACATAGCTGCAATCTCAGCGTTTGCCGTCCGGACGGATTTGGTCGCATCGGCGGCCATGAAGCCGTGGCCCTCGGTCGTGAATTCCTTGTACAGCGTTTTGACACCGTCCTCCACCAGTCGGTCCGCATAGGCCTTGCCCTCGTCTCGCATCAAATCAAAACCCGCCGTGATGACAACGGCAGGCGGCAGCCCTGACAAATCGGTGGCAAACAGAGGCGAAACGTACGGATCCTTTTCGAGCGGACGGCCCTGAAGATAGTTGGATCTCGCCCACTCAAGCTGCGTTCTGGTGAGGACGTGCCCTTCGCCAAGTTCCTCGATGGAAGGATGAGAGAGGGTGTAGTCTATCATCGGGTACACCATCATCTGGGCCTTCGGTAGCCATTTTCTATTGTCCCGACGCCTGAGGCACACCACTGCGGTGAGGTTCCCTCCCGCACTGTCCCCGGCCACCGAGATTCGCTCTGGATCGATCTGCAAGTCAGCGGCGTTGGTTCGGACCCATTCGAGAGCAGCGTCAGCATCGTTGAGTGGGGTGGGGTACGGGTGCTCGGGCGCAAGGCGGTAGCCCACGGCGAATACCTTTGCGTTGAGTTCCCGGGCGAGATACTCGCACGTGCTTCGGCAGGCCCAAATGCCAAAAGCGCAGTAAACGCCAGCATGGAAATACACGACCGCAGGCCCGCCAGGCTGGTAGGTCTTGTGAGTAAATTCAGCGACCGTGACGGACCCACCCTCGACTTCAACGGCTCGGTCCTGTCGTCGAATGCCCCGAAGCGGGGGTTTTTCGAAGGGCTTCATCTGTTTCTTCCAAATCTCCCGCAACTCAGGGACGGTCTTGGTCTCGTCGAGGCCAAAAATCCCTTGCTTGATGGCGGTGACAGCTATGAACTGGCCGGCGGGATCGAAAACCCGACCACCCGATGCGGTCATCTGAGGCCGCCCGGACATTCGAATCAGCCAACTGCCTGGAAGGGAAACGATGAGGCGGGTCAACAAGCGGGTCAAGGCGCCGATCATTAACTACCCTCTCCTATGCAGGATTAAATACACTTCTAAGCGGATGTTCTTCCCCGAGGACCTCGGAATTGCACTGCCAGTCAACGCTTGGCAATCATCTCCTGAATGATGTGCTGCGTGCCCGAGCAGAGGCTACCCATTGATTCATGCATCTTCATCGATTCGCAGAACCCATGACCGGTACGAATCGACGACCTTCGTTTGGTCGCGACAGTGTATGGCTCGCCTCAGCTGATGTGGTCGCTGTACTGTTGGCATTCATTGGTCAACTGATTCTGGCACGGGCTTTGATCTCAGAATCCTATGGATTGTTCGTTATTGCTGTTGACCTATTTGCAACACTTTTCCTTCTTGTTGATTTGGGGTTGCCGACGTTATTGGCGCGAGATGGGCCGCGAAACCCATCAGCGATTTGGCCTGGTATGCTCCGAATTTATCGGCTTCAAGGACTTGTCGTGATTCTTTTTGCACCAATCGTCGTATCTCTCGTTTTGTCCCAAAGTGTACATGATGGATTGATGCTGATTGGAGCTGGTGTTGCATTGGTTCACATCGCTTCCTATGCACCAAGGGCCGCTTTACGCGCTGCAGGGGATGCTCGATTTGAATCGATTACGAAAGTCATTGAACGACTGATGACAACCGTTGGTTATGCCTCCTTGTACTTCATCGATTCATCCGATGTGGTCGCTTATGCAGCAGTCTTCTTTGGAGGAGCCATTGTTGGCTTGATTCTTGCTTTGATTGGAGCATATTGGACCTGTGCAAAAATCTCTGGAGATGCAAAATCCTCTCAATTGGGAAGCGATTGGGTCAGCAAAAAGAGTCTCCTTTTTGCAGCGCTTCCATTTGCAATTACACTTGGAGTTTTACCGTACGTCATTCGGATTGAGAAATTTATTCTTGCGAATGAATTAGGTCTCGATGAAGTAGCCCTGTTCCATGTCGCTCAACTCGCTTGGTTAGCAGGACTCCTTGTCCCACAAGCAATGCGTTCCGCCCTGCTTCCGGTTCTAGGAGAAACACGGAACCAACCAGCGATGTTCAACCAACATTTGGGTAGAGTTGAATCGATTTGTTTTGCGCTTGTCCCCATCGGGCTGGTTTCCGGCGCTGCAATTGTATGGATTCTTCTTCCAATCGGCTTTCCTTCCGAATACTTTGATGGAACATTGGGAGCATCTGCTCGGGATATCTTCATGCTTCTCTTAGCGGGTTGGGCATTTACGGTGCTCTCAGTCCCTTCATACACTGCTTTGCAGGCCGGGGAACGACCGTGGATGTTCACGTTGTTGATCGTGACCGTCGTTCTATCTTCGACCGTTTTGGGCGTCGTTCTCATCGATCTTGGAGCACAAACAAGCATCGGCCGAGCCATTGAAATGGCTGCCTATGCGTCGGTTGCTTCTTCTTTTGTTATGCTCATGCTTGGAATTGTATTGAGTCGCAGGTTTCTGTATTTCAAGGAACATTCCCTCAAATGGCTTGCAACGATTTGTGCAGTAACTGTGACTTGCGTAGCTCTCTCGCAACAGTCCTACTGGTCGCTGGTAGGAATCGGTTTGTTCATTCTTCTTCCTCAAGGCCTTGAAGCAACGAAGACCATTGTTGCGACACCACCTGGGATGACACTCGCTGAGGAAGCGTGACTGGTGAGCGTTGCCAATCCTTTTCCAGAGCAGCTTCACACGCATCTGCGAGTGCTTCGGGTGTTGGATTGTCGATTACAAATTCCTTTGGTAAATACGTTGCAACATCACCAACATTGGTCGAAACGACCGGTGTTCCACACAGGATGGATTCCCTTGCGACCAACGGCCCCGATTCGCGTTGTGAGGTGATGAGTGTAACATCAGCGACAATCATGCGATCCCATACGATGCTTCTCGGCTGTTGCTTGAGCGTTGTCATGCCAACAATCCAGCCTCGTCGCTCGAGTATTTCACCTGCTTGAAGAGCGAGGTAGTGGTTCTTTTCCGGTCGTCTTGGATCAGCTGGAAAGAGGATGTCGATAGATTCTCGACGCCAACGACCGTTCCATTTTTTCATCGGTCTTGCCCATTCCTCGTCCATTTCACTGTGGCAAGGAATGGTGTAGGCTTTCTTTGTCTGCACTTCTGCGCTTTCCGCTGTTGTACGCAACCTTTCACTGACGAACACCATCGAATTGGCGGATTCCATGAGGGACTTGATTCGTTTTCCAGTTGTCGAATGTGTTAGTCCAACATCGACATCATGACCATGGACAACACCTGTCCACGGAACCTTCCAACGCTTTGAGAGTGAGCGTGCGAGTTCACCAACAGGCCAGAGAGTGTGCGCAATGATGCGCTCAGGGCGCCAATCTCCAAGCCATTTCTCAATCGATCTGCGGCGATTACGTATGCTACGTGCAGTCAGCCATGGATATGGATGGTCGGTGTAAGCAATGTACCGTGGTGCGTGTATCTCGAATTCATTGTGCTCGAAATATTTCGGTGCTTTGGCAACACCGGTAAGGGTTGATCGACTTTGTTCCATGTACTTCAGAAGTCTTGGAAGCGGATTGACGATGCGAACATCATGGCCCATGTCTCGCAAGAGTTGTGCATGATCGGCGACGAACGTTCCTCTCGCCGCATTGGTCGGCAGTGGGTGAAGCAGCGTCACCAGAAGGATCTTCATCAAATCACTCAGTCATTGAGGGCTTGATGAAGCGTTGTTAAGTTGTCAGCAACGCTCGCGTTGGCGTTAAACAGACCGGATCCGACGACCGCATTCGTAACGCCCCATTCACGCAACATAGCGATGTTGTGAGCCTTGACTCCTCCATCGATTTGCAATTGGACATCCCGTCCACCAGAAGCGACTTGTTCGTCAATGGCCTTCCGAAGGGTGCGGATTTTTGATTCCACGGTTGGAATAAAGGATTGTCCACCAAAACCTGGGTTCACGCTCATGATGAGGACAAGATCAACATCTGGAAGGACTTCAAGTGCTGCTTCAACAGGTGTTCCTGGATTGAGAACGACACCTGCTGTTGCTCCTCCTTCCCGAATTGCGTGGAGGAGGCGGTGAAGATGTTTGACTGCCTCAACATGAACAGTAAGGTGATTGCATCCGGCATCAATGTAGTCTTGATACATCGATTCAGCATTCTCAACCATCAGGTGTGCATCAAAGACTGGTCCGTCACCAAGGTGTTGACGTAGTTGTTTGATGACCGGCGGACCGAACGTTAGGTTCGGGACAAAATTCCCGTCCATAACATCCAGATGAAGCCAATCAAGGCCCGCATTGACGGCTTCATCGCATGCGGAACCAAGTGCTGCAAGGTTAGCGGTTAGGACACTGGGTGCGATGATCATCAAATCCCTCTGGTCATAGCGAAGCGGTTGCGCCTCATGAGGCTTTTCTTATCGCTTTTGAACAGATATGACATCATCCCACTGCCGGGCAGAACCTCTTCGGTAGATGTTGCTGTGGAATGCACGATGCAAATGATGAACACATCGAGCCAGTCGACCACGATGATTGTAACATCCCTGACGCGTATGCAACGGTGTAAAGATTTCATCCAGAGGTAATTCTGGACCGTCGAAAGGAGGTCGTTCAATTTCAATCCGTTCGCTTTCACCATCCCAGACCAAATCATCGATGGTTGGAGGGGCCAATGTTGCATCATGCAATAGGTGCAGCTGGCCTTCAGCAAGTTTTCCGGGCTTCCACTTTCCTCGTGACCCGTCTTCAAGATGTTCCATCAATTGACGAATTTGGGGCATGGTTGCAAATCCAAGATGAGCCGATTCCCACCAACCTGGCGTCCGCGCAGCAGTCACATGATGGACGCCTGGATTCATCATCCGTGAATCGAGTGTATCGGTCCAAGTCCGACAGAAATCATCGATTCGCACGTTAATGATTGGAAGAGGTCCAGCGTTAACATCGATAAGTCTGCGTGGGTTTGCAAGCTCACCAAGAAGCAGGATTGGTCTTCGCTTAGCCATCGGAACGACGCCCTCTTGCTCAAGCAATGCATCCACACTCATCCCCGAATCCGTTTTCCACCCTGCGACGCTATCTCTGATTTGATCAAGCGACATTGAATTGGATTCGACGTGTTCAGCATTGACCCAATGCAGATGCTGTTGGGTGAAAACAAGAGGTTGAGGTGGCAACGGAAGGGGAGAATTTGATGGCTCGTACGGCCACATTCGCGGATTGGTCCCCAGGTCCATGGCGTGTTCAAATGAACCCAATAAATCAAATCTCGCATCGATGCGCTAAGAATCCAATTCTGGAGGTTGCATCAATGAAAGAGGGCTTCGTGGAGGCACTGTGGACATTTGATTCGGATGGGCCTTCGACTCGGAATACCAAGTGCAACCCCGCATCCAGGGCACACAATGGCCTGATCGACTTTTGTGCGGCGGTCTTTTGCCTCAGCGGTTGGGTCGTAGTCAAAATGCAGTCCTTCCATCGAAATTTGACGAGGCTGAGTTGGGAGTTCTGGTAGAGCTTTGCTTGCTACAGGTTGGAATGGCTCCTGAGTTGCTTGACTTGATGGATTTGCAGAACGAAGAGCGGCCATAATTTGCTCTGAACTCATGCCATATTTTCGAGAGAGAGCATCAACTTCGAGGGTTAAATCGTATCCCTGCAATCCTGATAATCGCTGCAAATCCTGTGCGGAGATGGAACTCATGGCGCTGGGTTATCCTTCCTCAATTTGAGGTTTGAGGACAATTGTGCGCAAATTGAATCGGGTTAAATGCCCCAATAGCGTTCCGATTGGGCTTGCTTCTGTCGCAGTCCCTTGAGAATGGTCATTGTCACCCAAAGGACTGCAATCCATCCGAATGGAACAGAGAGTGTATTGATGATGTTTGATACCTCGAATTCATAGGCATTTCCTTGAAGAATGTCGATTGCAATTTGCAGTGAAGTATTGACGAAGGAATAGACCACCATACCGAAGATGCTCAGCACGATCAATGACCCCGAGAAACTCCCTCGCTTGAGGCGCAACAACATGAATCCAGCAGTTGAGGTCAGGAAAGCAATAACAATCCACGCTAACGAGGAGTTTGCAACTTGCATCCATAGAATGGATTTCGTTTCGGTATCAACGAGATCATCGAACGTTTGCCATCCCTCTGCGCCGGCAAAGATAGCGCTGAAAACAGTCGCAGTCCACAACAAGGACGAGAACATCGCCGCATCAGCGTTTTCTCGCATCTCTTGAATAACGCGGTTGACGGTGGTTTCGATTCCAGCGCCTTTGGCGAAGATGAACAATCCGAGAAGAAGAGGAAGACTTCCTATTACGATGCCGCCTATTTCGTTCGGCAGCATGATTCCAAGCCCAAGGATAGCAAGAACAAGGCCTAGAGGGACCATAAATCGAGCTCTCCATTTTGGATCTTCGAGTGCCTTCACAATGTAGTAATAGGTTCCTTCGATACCTTTCGACTGTTTCACAATGATTTTCTCAACGTGATCGATTCGGACTTGCGATTGAATAATCGGTAAAACCGCTTCATCCTCAGCACCATCGGTAATGAGAATTGCTTCATCGGGTTGGTAAGACGATACAACCTCCTCCAGTTGAGCAGAAATGGCGCGGTCTGAACGTACGCCCACCTTTTCGTCTCCAGTGAGAATCGCAACCTCAACCTCATCCTCATCTGCCCCGTTCTCAAGAAGGAGATCGTGCTGGGAAAGGGCCCCCAGTATTGCATTTGTATCGCTCTCCTCAGGGTCTGCGATTCCAAGTTTTAAGGCAGCAGTGAGAACTTGCCTTCGACCAACAACAGGGCCGCGAATTGACGTCTTGATGCCGAGATCGTTGTCTCGGTCAACGGTCAATACGAGTATGCGTGCCATGGGCTCCCTTGTCGTAGGGTAGACACTCCTCCACTTCAAACTCTTGCTTCATTGGGAGGTTCTTCCACCGCCTCTTTGGGTGCTTCTGCCTGTCGCTGGCGTTGCTTCCTTCGCTGCGTCGCTCGTATGTATTTCAAGGGATGATCGAGCCATGGTTGGTCGCAGAGCCGGTCATCGCCTGGTAGGACCGGGCAGTTGTGATTGACCTTGAGTTTTCCACAACCTGATGGCGTGTACCCATGCTGGAAGACGTGACCAACCTGATAGGTCGTTGTGCCTTCGTCGAAATCAGGTGCGCCGCGAAAGAAATCAACGCATGCCTCTTGAGGCAATGCCAACGTCGAAGCCATGGAAGCAAGGAATAGGCGGCCAAAGTGGTTGACGTTGACGCCTGCAGACAAATCCGCTACTGCTTTCCGCATGCAGGGGGGCCAATCGTCTTCTTCTGCACCGACCAGTGCAATCGCATCGCTCGTTTTCTGAGCAAGTAAATTCCGTACCATTCCAACCGGTTCAGCGAGACGCACTGCAAGGTCGGTCGTTACCTCTGCCATCTTTTCGATTCCCTCACGCTCGACATCGGACTTGATGTGTTCCCGCAAAAGCCGAGCGAGTTTTGCTGTGGAAGAGTACTTTTGTTCATTGTGAAGTCGAACCATCCCAGCATCGACATCGCAATTTGGTAACCGCCAACGGTTTCCTGTAATTCGTGGACAAACTTCGACAAAATCAGCAAGGCCGAGTTTCCACTCCAGACCATCTTGCGACTGTCGAAGCGATTGGATGTCTGTACTGATCATGCCTCGTTGTGCTGGCTGTCCAACTCGGGATTGCTCAAGAACTGAAATGTAGGTATTGGCAATGTTGAGCAAATTCTGACTGTCCCGTATCAAGAGATGTTCAGCGCGGGCGGCTTCAGCCTGTGACCACCGAGCCAACAACCGTTCGTCTTCGGATGCACAAATGACCAATCGAGCGTAGTAAAACGAGAAGGCTTCGATCAATCGCCCCTCCTCTGTATGAATATCACCACCGCTCAACTCGACACCTTCCTTTGATTGCACACTGTCGATAAGACGAATACGCGCTCGTTTCCGAGCAGGTTCCATTAACGCCCCTTCGAGCAAATCGTCCAGAGTAATGTTGTGCTTTGCAGCCATTTGCTGAATCCAACCGCTTGCCTGTGGCAAAAATGGATAACGCGCAAGCGTAATCTCATCGGTGATGGATGGTTGAGTGGTCGGCCTCGGCACAACCATTGTACAAACACGATACCATATGAACCTGACAACCCATATCTTTCTTGAACAACCTCGGGTTGGAAGGACCGTGCTCAATCCTTTGTCGAGTGATTTGATTTCGCTCCAGGAGGAGGTTCGCCAAGCTTTTGGTTGGTCCTTGGAGGCAGATGATGCGTCAGCAAATGCGATGTCAATTCTCTTCCAAGGCGCCGCTCCGTACAATCAACGCTCATGGTCCACAACATCCCGAGATGAGGCACTTTCAAACCTCGAGGGCGCAATTTGTTCAGCAAAACGTTTGATTGCCGTGGGTGCAGGAAGCGATTCAATTCAGGTCTCGGAATACCCTGAAGCATTGTTCGTTGCTGCTGATGGAGCAGTGGGGGCCATTGATGACTTGTCTCGCGTCCTTTGTGTCGTGAGCGACGGGGATGGGTCTGAACATTTGGAGAAGGCAGCGAAATTCGGCATTCATGTTGTCTTGCATGCACACGGCGACAACACCGACATTTGGAAAGACCTTGTCGCTCGGTGGTCCTTGTTTGAACAACCTCCTCCATTGACGCTCACGCATCAATCGGACAAGTGCTACCAAGGGATGTACAATCCTGGAGGATTTACAGATGGGGATCGAGCGCTTTGTTTTATTCAAGCAGCGGGTCGNTCNCTNCAAGAGNTCGAATGTTTGGGCTTCCGAACGGATTACGTTGGNCCATGGTCTGGNACGACAAANCCCGAACGNAAGAAACAGAAATTGGTATGGATGGANGANTCNATGCGACGTCTTGGNGTCGAACACCAACTGATAAGGTGATTTGGNGTTTTGATTNTCATGGANCGNAAGCGGATACTCAACCTTTCGTTGTGGATTGTTGCTCTCCTCATCATCAACACGATCTGGGCAAACGTNGCTNCNAACGAAGCATCACANCAACTCAANGACCAAGGATTTGAATTNCAACCNGAACGNCAGGTCTCTNTCAAAGCAGTTTTCGGAAGCGATGCTGAATTACCGATTACAATCACAACAGAATTCATTCANCGNGACGATCCATCNCGCACGGCCAATGCTTCNTGGAGACTCATCGATGCNTCNAACGAGGTGGTGCTGAATTGGGCNGGCTCAACCAACGAGNNTGCNACACTCAAANCAGAACTGCCGCCTGGNGAATACACGCTCAACACCACAATCGACGAGAACGTAATCGCCATACAACANNTGNACATCACTCCNTTTGCGCCGATTGCAACCCTNGGNCANATNCTGCTCTCTCTNCTNCTTGTAGCCATTGCTTTTGGNGAATCNGCNACTCGAANCTTCATNGCAAAGCGCATNGAACAANCCGANATTAAAGANAACAAACCAAGAGAATTTCGAAAGGTANGCATTGGAATGCCAGAAATTGAAGGACAANCCGAAGATGACGACTCTCCGTGGCGAGATCCAATCACGCTTTGATTACAGGAANTCGNTNAGNGACATTTGNCGAGCCCGGTCGTTGTTGAACAAGGACTCCACACTNCCTGCCAACCATTCCATGTTTTGTCGAGTGTATGTATCNACNCCGTANGTATCCATGACGTGTTTGGTGACNTCGATGTACTTTCGAACAGCGCCTTCCGANACNGTTAGTGCGAGCTTNCCGCCNCATAGACCGCCCTCATCNCGAGCAACACCGTGNGCNGAAAGGCCACGTCCGACNGCNTTCTCTGGCTGGATNCANTGGCCGGCNAGAGGCATTCTTCGATACGAATGCCCGCACTTCANGCAGCGTATCTTTTGACGCCCATAGGCGTTCAGATTNCCGCGCAGNTCNGGCAGGAAATGGGATCGAATGACCGANGAGGCAACGGTTCGTGCATCGATCGCCCGTAATCGCTGACAGAGGTCTAACTGACCGTTCATCTTGTCNATCATGGTTGCAAGTGTCTTGTATGCGGAGAGTTCAGGACCCTCATCAATCCGNTTGCAATCGTGTGTGAAACCGTATCCGCGNACNGCNGCAACNGATCCCAAACGGCGTTCNACGAAATCCATTGAATCTGCGATGTCCTTCGGATGCGGTTGACTGAGGGTTGCCTCGTAGAATTGNCGTTGATAGAACCATGCNGANTCNACATTGAGCGCTTCCTTATCGATTTCAGTNGGGTTTAATCTCGTGGTNAGAACCAGTGGAGCATCCATCTGNCCACCGCGATTGGCGGGCAAAATCTCTCGACTGAAGTTCAACAAACCGTCCATNAGCAGCATAATTGCATCTTCNTCCCCGTCGCAATTTCGTCGTTTTGCTGCATGGAAAAGNGGGTGTGCATAACCNCCAGAACAATCCGCCCAACCAATGATACGAGACAAAACNCCACCGGATGTGTGCGGTGCGAGAGCACAAATNAGCCNGCCAACCAGATCGTCCTTGTTGGCGGCGTTGTAATANGGTTCCAATCCGTAAAANTTCACCAACATTTCATCAATAAACTGTGCNGCTCGAAGAAAATAGTCAGCAGCATTTCTTGCCACGATGAAGTCTTGAGGATACAGTTCAAGCATCTGTTCATNGCTNTCCAATGGATTACCTTCCCAATCGTGCGTGTAGCCAAGTGCATGCAATTGTTTCCAATCAACATCGATTTCTTTTGGNGTAAANTGAGTCACGGGAACGTCACTCATATCGAATCGGATGGTTCCNTCACGGAATACAGGGAGGTCGTATTTGGCGCGAAGGAGCCCTTTTTCGATGGGTTCTGGCGTTTGGTTCCTGCTNTTTAGTTCCTTTACGCACTTNACTTGTTGAGGCAANCGCCCCATGCCGATTCGAAGTTGNGCATCTTCAAGAATCGCTTCAAGNGGAACNCTTTGCATTTCACCCCGNCGNCGACTTNTCCCAGTTGACTCCTTCATGTCGGTTCGTCCNCCGCAGGTTTCTCCCACCTTTGGGATACCNGCATCGTCAAGAACNCGATGNTGNCANCGAATNAANGGAGAATCNTTGCCACATNTTGAACAAATCCTCTTCCCCATTTGAATNCGGATTGAACCCTTGCCAGCTGCGTTGGAAATNAAGCGCTGATTNCCACCTTCAAGTGCGATGGGGAAGAGNGTGTGAGACCGAGGCGTCATCTCACGNGGAGCTGATTTCTCAGGCCGACCCATNCGACATCCTATNCGTTGAGGTGCAGCATGCTCCCAACGNAAAGNAGATGTTTCTCGAATCAACGGTAGAATNCCATCGACAACATGGTTATCGTGAATCCTCAANGATGATGAGTACAGGGCAACATCTTCNGGACCTAGTATCCTCNACNGAGTCAGCAGCNTCCTGTCCAACTTGGTCTGTNTCTGCAATACCCAATCCACGTTGNCGNGCTTCNGTTTCTGCAGCGATACGAACGGTCGANCGNTGTTTTCTCAATTNNTCGAGGCGCTNTGNTTCGTTGCGCANGACAANGNTGCAATTTNGGAGTTCAACAATCCGCTGNTCNACCAACGATTTCATGTCAACACGCTGATGCAGTTGTTTGTTTCGNACGGTGTAACCCAGTCCGCTNATCATTGCCTGCCAACCGCANGTNGCAACGATGTCATCACCATCGTGGTGATGGGAAACACCNAGNAGTAGCAGAGCNCCTTTCAGCAAACCGTGTTGCATGAATGNCCATCCNTCGGGCAGCGATTCCTCAAAGATNGGTTCTTCAGGTNTGANTTCNAGNCCNATCGTTTGAATNTCTTGCAGCGGAGGNATGACCTCTGGCTGNAACCGATCCATTGCTGTCGCATCCCACCCCTTTGCAGCGCCCTTGAATCGAAGCCAAGTTGTCGAACTGGACGGGTGTGCAACNTCAACATCAAGCTCAATNGACGATTCGATNACCCCTTGTTTCAACGCCTCNAAGAAGGCNGGAACCCATTCGATTGGTAGGTCGAGGAACCATGGGTTGTGCGGAGGTGCAAGTGCAGTNCTCCACCGTTCNGCAATGGCTGACGCTTGATCCCAGGTNAGGGTCAGTTTCGAAAGGTAGCGGTGCCAACGCCGGCGAACGTGNAATTGTGCGTTTGCATCNTCNANCTTTGTNGCACCCGGAACCCCATCAGGNTGGGGNTCAAGGCCTTTGCAGATTGTTGCAAAGGCNTCTACATCGTCNGAAGTCNCCAATGCATCNATGAGATCGCTTGCCCACCAATCACTCGAGTACCCNGCAGGGACGAGATTCTTGTTGTTCTCCATAAATTCCCCATAACCGATGACAATCTCNCCATTGTCCCATATNGANCGAATATCNGGTCGAACNTTTCTGAGNTGCTCNGCNTCATCAATACGCAAGAATTGGCCGGAGGAGAGAACGACCCANGGNCCTTCAGAATCGNTGCTCGGTGTGACNGCACAGGCCTTTCCNGGGCGTTCAATTTTCATTTGNGTNCCAATGGTGANGAAATCATCCAAGACCAGCATCGAAGCAGGATTGAGTGATGCNGCCGCAAGACCNGANGGGCGCCCTCGGCCGTAGCGCAAACGGAATCCNCCNGGTTGTTGTGGCCCGCCAAATATAGGNCTTCCAGCAATAATGTCCTTCATGAATANGTCAATCGGAGCAACTCTGCGAGTCTTGAATCCATGGTTGTCGGAATCGTCGCCATCCTNTTTGCCTTTGGAGGCAAATTTNGTGATAAAATCCCAGCCAGGAACATCGAGTCGCTCNGTGTGCTTTCGGATTTTTGGGGCTTTGAGACACATTCCTTCTCCAATNACGAGGAGAACGCCACCTCGTATNCGGGCNTCATCGATGTTGCGAACGCGNCCGTANCCNGCACATTCNATCGATTCAGTTGACTCACCGTTAATCATCACTGGGCATGCGCGAACAATTTCATCGATCTCTGCAGGNGATGGGCGATACTGAAGGTTGCCGCGATACAGTCCAAACTCTTCCTTTACCCGCTCAACTTCNCCGTCACTCGGNATGTATGGNCCGACTTTNANCTCGCGNCGAATCATGTCAGCNATCAGAACTGCAAGCGCTTGCGCAGTACCNCCNGCAGCCCGAATNGGTCCCGCAAAGTGAACNGAAACGAANGCNGAACCATCCACGTTGTTCAGCAGCCGGACTTCGCTAATTCCCTCCAAAGGCGCAACAAGNACGGCTTCGGTNAGGATTGCTAGGCCAACNCGNAGACCAACATCNATCGATTTCACCATGTCGTAGCCCTTNTCTCGGAAACCTTTTGCAACTCGTTGAGCCATCATGATCGAGGTCGTCTCACGGTCGTGTTCAGCCAACAATGCACGNATGTCATCTGCGACAGGATANGANTCCAAATGCTCGACNAGGAGTTTTTCTGTGCGGCTNGCAAGATCCGCCGCTCTTGGNATTTCGACAAATGGTTTGGGATCNAGACCGAGATTTCTTGCCTGTTCAGCCACTCTGTATGCGTGATCAGCTTGCTCGTCGAGGATATTTTGGTAGCGTTCCATCTCTTTNTCNAGGCGAGGAATNTCGATACCAATCAAGGGGTTGAGTTCNTTGGTTGATGCTTTTGAAGACATGANCATCGACCCCCNCACCACCGTTGTTGTCGAAACTTTATGATGCAATCGGCGAACCANNATCTCTTGTTGTAGCCCAACATTCATGCATTAGATGGAACACCGTCGATGCATGAGCGTTCACGATTCACTGAAAACACTNCCNGAGTGGAACCGNCTGGTGGAAATGGTTCGCGAACTTGCCTTCTTGGACGGGGGCTCNGATGAGGCNTTCACGCTCGCCTCTGGGCGCCAGTCCCGATGGTTCTTTGACATGAAACCNGTCATGATGCACACCGAATCNTCGAAGCTCCTNGCACGCTTGTTTAATCATCGCTTGGATGCATTGAATCCTGATTTTGTCGGAGGGCTNGAATTAGGCGCNGTTCCANTNACGGCNATTGTNATTACAGGTTCTGANTCNNACCATCGNAAAGGGTTCATGGTTCGNAAATCCCCNAAAGGCCGAGGAGGTCGAAAAACCAACAACCCTCCGGGCATTGAAGGTGCATCGATTGCAGCAGGGGGTAGCATCGTAATCCTTGAGGATGTCACCACAACCGGGGGTTCTTCAATTCAGGCAGTGGAAAGGATTCGGGAGACAACGACGTGTGAAGTTCTTGCAGTCATTAGCATTCTCGACCGTGAAGAAGGCGGTGTGGAGGCATTTGCAAGCGCAGGCATCCCGTTTGAGAGCATTCTCACCCGTTCCGACATCACTCAGTAGGTGAAACGATTGGAACTGTTGATTCCCTCCGAACAGGCCATAACGGGTCATCCTGTCCCGGACGCTTCTCTGAAGGATATTTCCTTTTTTCATGCAAGCGAAGGCAAACCACTTGCCACACCTTGGCAAGTGGCGATGACGCGTGCAGATTACATGGCACAATTCGAACTTCCATCGGGAGTGGTTTTGGATTGTGCATGCGGTTCAGGCATCCAACTCGCAGCCTATGCTTCAAGACTCAAGCGGCCGGCACTTGGAATCGAACTTGATTATGACAGAGCGATTGCGACCTGTCTTAATCTCAACACGATTGCCCGTCGTTTTTCCACCTATGGCCAAGGGTGGCATCGTCGCTCAATCGTGGTCGCAGGTGATGGAACTGCCAGCGACGAAATTTCATCGATTGCAGGATTTGAAAACAACAGCATTGCGTTGCTGATGCTTGATCCTGCCCGACCTCGAAATTCCCGAACACATGATCTCGACGAGATGCAACCGAATCTCCCCAGCGTGTTTGCGGCATGGAAACCCTACCTTGCATCGACCGAAAAAGGACCTTGCATCGT
>NZVG01000043.1 GCA_002698145.1 Methanobacteriota archaeon
TCACCAATCGGAATCGAATATTGCGCTCTCATCCTTGAACGATTTAAATTCGAGATGATTACCAGATGGGTCAACGATGAACATCGTCGCCTGTGATCCAGGTTGATCCTTGAAATAAAAAAGGCCCCCTCAGGCGCCTGAACGCCTAAGAGGGCGGCTACATAGGGATGTAATCCCTATGATTTCATACACTCCATTAGGACTCGTGGAGGGATGCCTCCCTCAACGAGCCCATTAGAGGACATGAGAGTGTTCAACTTCAGTTTCCTTCAGCTGCAATTCTTGACTTCATGGTTGCCAAGTCTTGCGAGTTGAGAGGAACGTAACCGACATTCGAAACGAGGTTTTGACCGTCGTTTGAGAAGGCCCAGTCGATGAACGGTCCAACAGTATCCCAGTTGTCGTTGTTGATGTTCATGTACAATGAACGGGACAATGGGTTGTACGATCCGTCACGAACTGTGGTTGCACCAGGAGTAACCATGTCGCCGTTGCTGTTTTCTACAGGTGCAGCAGACAGGGTTGCTTGGTTCTCTTCGTAGTAGGCATATCCGAAGTATCCAATTGCATTCCCATCGCCCAAGAGAGCGTTGACGAGAACGTTGTCATCAGCGGATTGTGTGCCTGAGCGGAATCCTTCTGAAGCATAATCAAGGATTACATCGTAGAAGTAATCGTAGGTTCCTGAATCTGCATCAGGGTACTTGATAGGAATTCCAATGTCTGCGCAGTCAGCACTGAGGTCGCTCCATTCCTTGGTGTTGTCTCCATCATCGTTTGATGGTGTGTAGCCAGAGTCTGCCTCTGCGGAGAAAATCCAGCGGAGTTGAGCAACAGTCAAACCACCAAGATGTGTGTTAACACATGTATCTGCGTTGCCACCTTTCTTGAAGACTACTGACAATCCGTCAACTGCAACTTGGAGTTGAGTGACAGTGATTGAGGTGTCGCCCTTCAAGCAGGACCAGATGCCGTTGTTTCCTTCGGTTGCTTCACTGGATTTCCAGTTTCGCGACATGTCACCGATGTCAACAGGTGTACCCTTTGCTGAGTTGGCACATACACGGCCTGCACCAGCGCTTGATCCGCCACCTTCAACGGTGATTGTTGTGTCTGGGCAAATGTCCTTGTAGTTCTCTGCCCAAATCTCGGCTAGAGGAAGTACTGTAGAAGAACCGGCAATCTTGACGCTTGTGGCATCTCCACAGTCGTAAGTCGATGCAGTGGATCCTCCACCAGCGTTGTTGGAGCCTCCAGAGAAGCTGTTTTGGGAGCTTTCATAGATGAGTTTGTTGGTCGATCGGTCAAGAACCTTAACTTGTACCGTACAGACGCCAACACCATCACAAAGGTCGCTTGTTCCTTCCTTGATGATGACTTCTTCGCCAAATGCCCAGGAGCCGTCACCGTTGTCGACGACTGCGCATCCTGTGTCTACAGCCTTGTCAGGGTTTGTACATTCAAGGTACGGTCCATTCTGGGTGGACACTTGTACGATGACAGTAGCCCATGACATGCCTTCACCAGAGTCAAGGGACATGTATGCAATTTCTTCACCAGCTGCTGTAGTAAACTGCTGATTCGATTCCGACACTGTAAAGTCATACATCGAGAAGTCACCGTCTGTGTTTCCTTCTGCTAGCTGCGATGCCCAGACGTAGAGTACGCCAGACAAAACAACAGTGATCGCAACCATCAAGATTGTTGCAATAACCGGGCTAACCGCTTTTTCATTCATTTTTAGTTTTCCAATTTCCATTTTTCATCACTACCGATTTTCTTTCGGTATTGAATTCCAAATTCTCATCACTTGTGTTTGCATGATAAAGAGAGTATTGAGTTAAATTGTGTACTATAGTTTTGGTATATTTCCACTCGAAATCTTCTCAAACAAACAATCACATTCATTGATGTTCATCACAGGCATCATGATTCCGTTTTCTTTCGTAGTATGGTTCACGTTCGTACCGAGCGAACTGAAGGATGGGCAATGTTTGGTCTTGGAACTTGGATTGCCATGCTGTCATCAATCCTTTCGGTAGTTGGAGCACTAAAACTTCAACGCTCTTCCAATAACTGACGGCTTTACCAAGTGCTGTCGAAGATTGCACCATCATCCTTGAACGATTTGAATTCAAGATGATTACCAGATGGGTCAACGATGAACATCGTCGCCTGCGATCCAGGTAAATCCTCATACCGAGTGTAAGGGCCTATAACAAATTCAACACCGTCTTTCTTGAGTTTATCCTTTAATTGGTGCCAATCATCCCATTCCATAACAATTCCAAAATGCATTGCAGGAACATCCTTCCCATCAACAGGACTTGTTGACATATCAGGCATCTGCGGAACCAAATGCGCTACGATTTGATGCCCAAAGAACTTGAACACACACGACCCTTCTTTCTCTCGCCCTGTTGTGCATCCGAGGACATCAACATAGAACTGCTTGGCCTTTTCTAAATCATCAACGGGAAAGGCTAGATGAAACGGTCTGAGTTTTTTTGGCGGAGAATAATCCGTCCCGCAACTTCGACAGACGTCGTTTTCATCCCAGTCGCATTGGCGAATGCATCCGGACAGATCATCACTTCCACTTGACTGAACAGCCAATGGAATCTGTGAATTGAACGGGAGGAGTTGAACCAGCAAGCATTGCATCAATAGCATCCTTCAATTCACTCGTCGTCGCTGCAGTAGGATCACGTGGGCTGTCGTCCATACGACCACGGTAAATGACAACACCTTCCCCGTTCATCAAGAAGAATTCTGGTGTTCTTTGTGCTCCCCACACGGTTGCNACTTNTTGNGNNTCATCGTGNAGATANGGATANGGCATCCCNTTTNCAGCTCTTTTCTGCATGTTNTCAAANGAATCCGCTGGGTAATTATCGGGATCATTTGAATTAATTCCAACAAANCCGATCGCATTGACTTTGCAATATTCTGCCATGTTGTTCATACGATCAATACTCGCTATGACGTAAGGACAATGATTGCATTCAAAGACAACAACACATCCNTTNNTGAGCATTGATGCGGACAAAGAGGAGGTTCCTNNATCCGAATCATTTGCGTTCTTCAGGTTAAATTCCGGGGCGACATCACCAATGTTTAGGGACATAGTTTCNCCTTGTCAACATTATTCATAGGTGTTCGCTTCTNCTCAGATGCTTGCGAGCTGCTGCTCACACTGTTGCAATCGNTGCCTAGCAAGGGGGTGATCTGGCTCAAGAGCAAGAACCCCTCTCCATCCAGCAGAGGCCTGCTCGACGTTGTTGCTTGCATGATGAATCGCAGCGGCTTGGACACGAGCATGGATGTTGTTTCCATCCGCGCGAATCGCTGCTTCAAAGTCGCTAAGTGCAGCCTCATACTTTTCCCAAGCAGCGTACAACATTCCACGTTGGTGCCACGCATCTCCATGGTCTGGTGCAAGACGCAATGCTTCATTGATTGGACCCTCGGCCCTCTCGGGGCGGTCGAGTGCAAGGTAGCATGCACCGAGTTTTGTCAGCGCCTGATAGTGATGTGGGGCTTGCTCAAGAACAGCCAAGAAACCTTCCTTTGCTTCTTCCCATTCAGCAAGGCGTGATTGCGCATCTGCCCGGGCAAAGACAGCTACAGTAAGTTCAGGTGCCAATGAGAGGAGGATGTTTGCATCTTCTTTGGCTTCAACAGCCATGTCCAGTGCAAGATAGCAATTGATGCGATTGAGTCGGGCCCGGATATGTTTTGGTTTCTCGTTAAGTGTGTCCGTGTACATAGCGATTGCACGTTTAGGATCTCCAGATTTTATCGCAACGTTCCCTCGAACATAGGCAATTGTTGGACCACTACCTTGAATTTCAGCAGCATCGATGTAACGCGTTGCTGCATGAATATCGTTCAAGTCAATGGCTAGCATCGCCGCTTCAATGGAACATGATGAATCGGTGTCTCCCAACAATCGGCGGGCTCTGTCCAGCGAATTACCGGCCTCATCGAGGTTCTTTAGAAGTCGTTGAGTCCTGGCTAGGCCGAGCCAAGCCACACCCGTTTCACGATTGAGTTGAAGAGCCGCTTCAAAGGACTTAACCGCCGAACCCAATAGAAGCTGATCGGTTTCACCCGTCCCATCTCGCTGACGATCTGCCCGAGCTAGATGCAATCGCCCCTCGACAATGTGAAGCTCTGGATGATCAATGGTTGAAGGCGTACCATCGAGTAGTGCTTGAGCGACCTCAATCCTTCCTTCTGAGAGCCGACGTGATGCAACAATGCTTCGCAATTCAGCATCCATAGGGAAGTCATCAATCGCCTTCTCCAAGCATGCCTCGGCAGCCATCAGGTCTCCGGTTTCAGCAAGAAGATCCGCCTTAAGCACAATGAGTTTAGCTCCACCACAATCCAATGCAACAGCGTGTGTTGCTGCCTTTAGAGCCTCTTTTTCGCGTCCTTGTTTAACGCTAAGCAAAATGGCACGTAATGCCCATGCATCTCCTATCTGGCGATCCAAATTGAGGCATTGGTCCACAGCTTCGAGTGCACGTTCGCTCTCCTCTGCTTCATGGAGTAACTCTGCGTACTGGAGCCAGTACTCGGATTTGGTGTTGTCCTCGGCCAACGCTTGTTCTATCGCATCAATGGCCTCATTTGCAGAACCTGCGCGATGACGGAGCCCAGCAAGGAGAGACCGGTCCGCAGGAGTATCCAAGCCCAAAGCCTCCAATCTCCTCACATCCTTCTCNGCGTTCTCATCNCCCTGCTGAACGAGAATGTGCGCGTGNGTACGCAGCAATTCAGGGTTGTCNGGATCAAGATGAAGTTGAGANTCGAGCCANTGCANTCGTAGAATACCATCACCTTTGAGAATTGCAACTTTTTCCAATCCCTTCAACACGACGTCGTTACCTGGCAACGACTGATGTGCAGAACCAAACGCGTCTTCTGCCCAAACAAGATCTTGAAGATAAAGTGCACACAATCCCACTTGCAGCGATTGTCTGCCACTTAACCCGAGACTTAACACGGTCATCCCATTCTTATTGAGGACTCCAAAAAGCCGAGAAGCCATTTCAAATTGCATTGACGATAATTGCAAATCGATGTCCTGCAGCGGGACCGAGGAACAAACTGCATCGATGGCATCAATCGCAGTCGCCGTGGATACATCACCACTTTCCAATGCAGCAATTGCTTGGTGGGCTCGAATCCCATGGTCGACGTTGGGTTTCGTTGCTCGAATCGCACCCAGTAGCGAGTCATAATGGTCAATTTTTTTCTGTAGGNCCACCAATGCATCTGTTGTTTGTTTCGCNTGTGCCCCTTGCGATTCCGAAAGAACAAGAGTACGGTCTGAGACCCNTTGAAGTGCGTTTCTTGCATGGTAAAGGTTCCATGCAAGGGCGCTCGCAGCCCCAACCGATAGTCCAACAAGAAGGAAGGTAATTGGCTCCATTAGCGGTTTAGTTGTTCATGTGCCTTTATGTTCTGCGGTCTTCACGAAGGCCCTAACCCTTGTTTTCGAACCCTTTGGAGAGAACCGAACCCCCACAATATTGGATAAAACTGCTGAATTTACGGCTCACATTGAAATCCTATGCCATGATGTCCAACACTTGAGGAGTAGGCATGGTAACAGATGATGTCTCTGGGGGTGATGAAAGACCTCCTTTCCAAATTCAAAATTTGGAAGACCTCGGGTTCGATGTAGACGCTTTTGATATCGAATTTGATGCGCTCAGCGCCTCCGAGTTGGAGCAGATTGAAGACAAGGTCTCTTTGGCGCTTCTTCTGAGAAAACGAATTCAACCTTTTTTGAGCTCAACCGAGATCCAAGAAATGAATCAGGATTTGGCAAACCCACTCAATGCTGAGACNGTTGAGTCTCGGTTTCTCCAATGGGCCGCTACCAATGCACCTTGGGCACCTGGTTACTTCCGTTGGTATCAAGCATGGTCCGAAAACGAGGATGTCCTTTCCCAATATTGGGATATTATCGAACGGTGNGCGAAGCTNGACGAATCGAGTTGGACATCATTGGATTTACTACTACCCCTTCTATCCGAATCTNCAAATTACCCACGTATTCTCTCAGAACTTNCGAGGCTTGTTGNTGATGAGGAACGTCAACGATCGTTGTTGGAAAAAGCCGTCCAGCAACTTCAAGCCAAAGGCTACAACATTGAATTTTCTTCACTGAAAATCATCGATCAATTTGATAAGGTTGAGGAAACACAAGCGTACTCAAATCAGATTGATCTGCTGAAACTCGACATCCAATCATCTATTCTTCCATACGACCCCATCTTGGCTGATACGTTCATGAAGAGGGTTGCTGAACTCATTGAAACTCCCTCAGTTGAAATTTCAACCGTACAAAAAAATGTGAAGACGATTTCAGAACATTTGGAAACACGTTTGGAGGAAATGAATGCTCTGATTCACAGATGGCACACAGAAGGATTCTCTTACCAAGAACGGTTGAGAATACTTCCTGAAGAATTGCTTGAGTGGGAACACCTTCTACCAGAAATTGAACAACAATACCATCGACACGCGGGAGCGTATGAACGTTGGAAAGAAATATCCAAACTATGGGATTATGCTGATGCCTCAATCGACCAACTTGCAGGCAAACTTGAGCATACAGATGCATTCCTCGACAAAATTGAATCGTTGGAACAGCAATGGACAGAAAAAGAACTTCAAGGGGCATCACTGATCGAGCGATGGGAACAACTCGGATTCGATATGGACATATGGAGATACAAAATTACCCAAGATCCGCGTCAAGGCTTATCGGAGTTGAATCAACAACTTCCAGCATATGAACGCGCGAACGACCTACTTGAGAACATGCTTAAACTCGATACGTCCCTTGGTGGCGAAGAAGATGTGGAGCGGAGAGCATCAATTCTACGGACAATGGATTTAGAAATCGATCTTCTTGACGAGATGCAACAATGGCTTGAGAAGAAAACACTCCGGAACACACGCCATCGCCGCTTGCTGCAAAGCGAATGGGAGCAAGCAGTGCGCGAAGGGAAAGCGGAATCCGGAGCGACATTCTCTGACTTACGGTCTTTCGAGACCGCATTGGCATCGGTCGAACATCTGTCTCGTGATAAGATTTCAAACAACACGATTTCAAATGCGATATCTAGAACCAATGCGGAGCTTCTGCGGCTTGAAAGTCGCGGCTGGAACATCACTGAACTCCTTCACCTCCAAGAAAAAGAACCCGAATCCTTCTTCAAACAGTTCGCCCAATCAATGGAGGCAGTGCCCCGTATTGGTCCAATTCAGCGACGAATCGCAGCGCTCGATTGGCGCCGAGATATCGGTCGGGCGGATGCTGTATCAAATCAGATCCGTAATCCGCTGGAATTGGTCCGAATCGAACAACAAATCCCTGCACTCATCCGTCACTTGGCTGAACGAGACATCGAAGACGAGGACTACACATACAGCGCTTGGTTACCCGAACAACGCCCAGTTCTTCTTCCAAGAGAACAATCTGTAATACAGAAGATCCCTGCGAAGGTCCAACCAAACTCAACACTTGAAGAAGCGCATGAAGCAATGCTTGAGGCGATGGACGAACACATTGAACCAACCACCGAGGTCGATGATGATGTGAATGTCGTCGAGACAACTGAAATCGCACAACCCTCAACTAAAACCCTAAAGGAAACGGAAACAACACCCGAGGAAATCAAATCAGTTGCGCCTGTCGAATCAAAAGAACAAGCAAAACCACTGAAAAGTCCTACACGGGAGGCGGACGTCTCATCGTATGAACACCTCCTCCATGTTCTTGGATTAACGAAAGAAGCCAATGCTCTTGCAGGTTCAGGTGACGTATCGAACCTTAGAAGAGCACTCGCATCTCACGTAGGAGTGGAACCGCGCGACATTCGCGTGGATCGTTTGCTACGCTTGGTATTGAGACTGCTTCCACAAAACGATTCAAATGATTCAAACCGATCAAAAATGATTGATTCTATTGGCAATGCATTACCAAAGTACACTCAATGGGTCAGAATGCGACTTGAAGCCCGCCACATGGGAGCATCCGGCGACTTCTTTGAGGATGCAGCCAGATTGGGTATGGCATTGAACAGAACGCCAGGACCAGGCGTCCGCGTACCACTTCAAGCAGATGTTGAGCCACTTCCTGAAAGTACGAACATGGAAGAATTGCACCTCCATACCGAACGACTGATTCAATCCATGGCATTACCAGCAGCAGGCGGAATCAACTGATCAGGCCAACTCATCCAACAATGCATCTTGTTCTTCTTGGGTGATTAATGGCTCCTCATCCGGTGTCGCTTGGACAGCAACCCTCGGTGCTTCAGGCATTGGCATATCCAGAGGAACCGGCTGATTAAGTCCACCCGGGGGGGATGGCATGGGCGCAAGAGGCGGCGGTATTGGGATCGGTATTGGTGGAGCCACAACTGCGGGTGGAGCAACGGTTGGAGGTGCAGCCGGCGGAGATATTGGAGGCGGTAGTGGGGCCGGTATTGGTTTCGGAGGCGTCGACATCATGACCGGTGGTCCTGCAGGAGCCGTTGCGGTTTGTACAGTCTCATCGGGTGTTGATTCCATAACTGCGGGGACCTCGCCTGCGACCTGTGCTGGCTCTACACTTCCTTGCACAGGAAGAATCTCTGTAGGCGTTACTGGCATTGGTAATTGTGGTAATTGCTGTTCATTGGTTGGTTGAACAGGTGGCGTGCGCAGTTGGGCGTGAAGATCGTTCACATCCGATGCATCAAGAACACCTTGTTTCATGTAATCAGCCATCGCAGGACCGACAAGCGCCATACTGGCACGAAAGCTCGGCATGAATGCCCCGAATGTCTGAAGCGTTACTTCGTGTGAATTCCCGCATGATGAAAATAGAAGTTTGTGCTGTTCGAGCTTTGTTGGAAGGAATTTAACCCCAATCAAGAACAAAGAAAGTCCCACAAACATAGAGCTAAGACTCTGAATCATCATCAAAACAAGCCCGAGTACTGCCAAACCGGCAGGCAAACCCATTTCGATTGGGCTTGGCTTTTCGATAATGTGTTGAAAACCGGTTACCTCAGCGTCCATGACCAACTGGACATCGATACGTGGCACACCGTCTTGATGCAGTGTTGTTTTTACGACTCTGAATAAACCATCACCAACAAGAATCGATGTTGATTGCAATCCATCTTTTGATTCGGAAAGAGGGAATTCTTCAACCTCTTCTCGGTTGTTATGGAACAACGGTTTTGCCCGAATTGGTAAAGCAAGCACATCCATTCTTTCAAACGAATCAACCTGCTCATCATCACCATCTTGCTCATCAATCACTTCTTCCTCATCAGGCTCAGAAGAGGATTCCGACTCACTCGCCATGAATTCACCTTAATCGAACAATGAAATGAACGTAACGGAATCAACGATGCGTCTCTGAGAACCACGATTTAGCACCGCTTTTGGCGTCAAATCCCTTACCAGGTTTTGTACCAACAACGGTTGATATCGAAGCTTCGGATGCGATTTCCTGAATCCGGTCACTGATTGGACCGTTGATAATGAGAGCTTGGACACCTTCCGTTCCAGCAGCCGACTTGGCTATTGAGCCAGCTCCCATTTCTTCGCTTACGCTACCATCAGAGAGAATGAACATTGCTTTGTTCTTCCCTAGTCCGTCTTGGTGATCGAACATTTCTTGGATTTCGGCTGGAGCAATTTCAGACTCATAGACTTCAGACATATCTTCGACCCATTCATTGTTGCTACCACCGTGTTTTTCCTCGTCTTCTTTGTCTTGAGCTTTCATGGTTTTTGCAAATTTCGAAGCATCGACCTTCATCGACAATGTTTTCGTGATTGTCTTTTGAGGTAAGAGTTCCCATTCTTGACCGACGGGTGCTTGTGCAACAAAGTCCACTTTGAGAATAGCATGTAGTTGTCGGAACAGCATCTCGCCGCCACGATCGCCATCGATAGCAAGGGTAACAGATTGCTTTGCATTTGCCAAATCAACCAATTCCTGCTTGATATTGCCAGCACCGTCAGCGCTGATTGCATTCTTTACGCCACAATTAAGCAGATTGATGACATCGTTTCGCCCTTCAACAATAATGAGCGAATCCGAGCTTTGGACATTTGGGCCGCAGGTGAGACCGTGGAAATTGGTTGCAGTTCCGACTGTCAAAACAGAGCGGACCTCTTCGACTACAGTCTTTGATGCGGCTTCCCCAGAGTTAACCAGCGCAAGCAGGAGCTCTTTTGCTCGATCGACCACAGCGGTTCGCTTTGTTGCGCGAACATCTGAAATTTCAATAACACTAATCTTTGCTTGACATGGACCAATACGATCGATGGTTTCCAATGCGGAACCGATAATTGCTGTTTCCACATTGTCCATGCTGCTTGGAATGAGAATCATTCCGTGCACCTTTCCACCCTTTGTTTCCATTTCGACATCAACGTGGCCAACACGAGCAGTTCGTTGCAACTTCCTAAGTTCTAAGTCATCGCCGAGCAGACCTTCGGTCTGGCCCATGATTGCCCCAATGATATCCTTTCGCTGTACAGTACCGTTGACCTTAATATCAGCCTTAATCATGTACTTCATTGCTTTTCCTTGTTTATTTCCTGAATTGTTTTTTCGACCCAAATAAAGTCCTCCTTTCGGCCTCCTCACAGTCGGCACATCAACCCGTTAGGGGATGCAGTACAACGGTTTGACAAAAATGTCCAACCAAGTGAATGTGATTCAGCAATTGACCCTGTGGCTTTTCCCTTTTGAATGCTGTGGACAATTGAAGGGAAAAAATTAGATTCGCTGATTCTCAACCGAATAAAACCTGAAAAATTTACGAAATCATCGCGTGGGTTCAAGAAGAAGTTCTCCTTACGTCGGTTCGTGTCCGCCGAATCAGTGCACCGTCTTGCTGCATTTCGCAGCACAATCGAGGTCATGTTACTCGATGGCGTACTTACGCGTGAGGAGAAGCGACTCATCATCCGACTCTCGTCTTGTCTCAATCTCGATTCGCACCAACCTGCAGAAATCTACCAAGCAATCATGGACAATGTGGAAACAGAAAAAGGAGATATTCTCACGGCCGAAGAGCAGCACGAGATTTACAAAACTGTCTTTGAGGTAGCGATCATCAATGCATCACTTTCCAAGGATGAGTTTAGGGTCATGGCACACCTTCGAGAAATATTTTCAATCGACGATGAGGAACACAATCTCGTCGAACGAGAGTTAAGAGACATGGTGAAGGAGCGATTTGAAGACCCAAATGTTGTTGAAAAAACCCTAAACACTCTTCGAGATTCAGTTCGAGTTGTAACAACTTTATTCGACAATGTTCGGAAAAAGAACAACGGTGAAACGCGATGAAAGCGACCTCACTCGATGATTACCTTGATGGCTTTGATTCCTTTCCCAATCGACGAAGTAAGCGATTGTCCATGCTCCGTGAAGCTTACACTTACGGTGTACCAGGCATGATGACGAAGTCAATGACCGACCGCCTTGCTCAGTCTGGACATTATTCGTTTCATATCGGCACCCCTGACCCTGAAATGAGGCGTATTGCCTCATGGATGCTCACCAACGAAAAAGATCGATTGAAGATTGCAAAGTTCATCCCGAAGATTTGGAAACGAGGCGGTAGAGAGGATCTCAAATTGGTTGGGCTCCTTCTAGCGAATATGTCCGATGACGAACTCGGTGAAAGTGGCTGGACCGTATTTCTCCAATTGATTCAAGACCGTGTTTCCGTAGAGGTCTTTCTTGAGACCGCAGAGGAGTTCTTACGTGGAGGTCGTGAACTACCTAGCGATACTTGGATTCGCGACGCTGCAGCCCAAAGCGAAGTATGGGCTCAATTGATGGTTCTCATGCTTTCACTTGATGAATCTCGAGCAAAATCACATACAACGCTCCTCTACGGTACACCTCAAGGTGGAGAATTGTTTGAACGGATTCGTAACCGACTTATCGAACGAGTATCTTGATGTGCCTCAGACTCTTCCTAATATTATGGCAGAGCGCTTTCTACCAACGGAAGACCCTGTCCTTGAACAGGTTCTAACATGGACCGTCGAGCGTGATGCGAGAGATGTTCGGCGCCTCCTCGAATGGTTGCCGCAAGCACGCTCCAGTCGAGAACGACAGGCCCTTCTCGACCGGGTAAGGGATTTACTCGATGAGTTGGAACAGGCGATGTCTGCATTGGACGAACTTGTGTGAATACCATGCCGCTGCTGTGTTTAATTCTCGCTGGAGGAAAGAGCACTCGAATGGGCCAAGACAAAGCATTGCTTTACGACTCAACCAATATCCTATCGAAGAAACTTGAAGCGTTAGGATGCAGAGTCCTCATCGCATGTGGGAGTCGGGAACGAGCGCATCATTTCGATTCCAATTGTTGGTTCGACCCGCCCTATTCGAATTCACTTGGTGAGGTCATCTACGCATTTGTTGCGGAACACGATGAGGAGGTGCAGCTCTTCCCATGCGACATGTACAGGCTTGATGATGCCGCACTTGCAGCAATTCTCGCTCAGTCGCCCGGCGTTCCTCTTGACAGCGAATCGAATGAACAGTTTACCCTAACACGCATACCTGCACAATCCAACCTCCCTAAAGCAATGAGCTTAAGCGAACTGTTCTCAGGCTTGGAGCGTAACAACCTGAATTTCCTCGGTAACCGATTGGAGAATTTTAATCATCCAGACCAAATCGATGACCTGAGCAAACCAGATCAATAATTTCTGGATACATCTGGTGTTCTTCAACTTGGATTCTTTTCGAGAGAAGAGTCCGTGTGTCAGAATCAAAAACAGGAACACGGCGTTGAGCAAGAATCGGGCCTGAATCCATGCCTGAATCAACAACATGTACCGTACAACCACTTACTCGAACACCAGAAGCCAATACCTTCGTATGCGCATCAGCCCCAGGGAAAGCGGGGAGCAAAGAGGGGTGTATGTTAATGATCCTGGGATAGTACCTCTCAACAAAATCTGCGGAGAGCAAGCGCATGTACCCGGACAAAACGATGAGATCAACATCAAACTCATCCAACTTATTCCGTATTCGCGATTCATGTTCAAGGCGCCTTTCCTCTTTTGGCAAATTGTAATCCACGGTTTCTACAACAACTGGAACCTTATGTTGTTCTGCATATTCGATTCCTCCAGCGTTCTCTTTGTCTGTAAAGCAAACAACTGTTCGGTGGATGCATTCATCTCGATTCTGGTGGATGAGAAGTGCATTCATTCCGGTTCCAGACCCCGAGAAGAAAACTGCAATTCGGAGCGGAGTTGAAGGACGGCCGCCCTTCTCTACAATCTGGATCTCCCCCATGGACAGTCGAAGGACTGCTTGATTTCAGTCCTTCCGCTTCGTTGACGCGTCCAACGTAGTTGTGATACGCAAGAGGATGGTTGGAACTTCAGTCGAATCAACGTTCCTTAAGATGAACTGCAAGACGATTTGCAATTGAAATCCCCACATCAGTACAAGAAGCAGTCCCGCCGAGATCGTATGTCAAGGAAGAACCGTCTTTGAGGTGCTCAGCAACACTTTGATCGAGGATTTTGGAGACACTTAGCAAATCGTCATCGTTCGAGCGACGCGCAAGCCAATCCAACATCATTTGAACAGAATTAATGCTAGCAATTGGGTTGACCTTGTTCTGTCCAGCGTGCTTTGGGGCGGAACCATGGACTGGCTCAAAGAATGCGTGATCATCACCGATGTTCCCAGAGGCGGCCATTCCCATTCCACCTTGCAAGACAGATGCAAGATCGGTTGCAATGTCCCCAAACATGTTTGAGGTTACAACGACATCGTAAAATTCAGGCGTCCGTGTTAACCACTGTGTAAACGCATCGATGTAGCCGTAGTCCTTTTCCACGTGTGGATATGAAGCTGCAACCGCATCAAAGGTTCTGCGGAAAAGCTGACAGCCACGTGTGACATTGCTTTTGTCAATGCATGAAACTCGAGAAACACCGTCGACGGGGGCCCCATTCCGAGTATTGCAAATTTCAAAACCCATCTTGATCAGTCGCTCCGAGCCGTGCGAGGATATCGGCCTCGGATCGTATGCGACCTCACCGTGCAAACCAGGGAAATTGATTTCTGGAGGCTCATAACCTTCCAATCCTTTCGCACGCTGGGCACTTCGGTGTAAAAGAGAATGATAGAGCCCCTCTGTGTTTTCACGAAGAATAACCATGTCGACCATATCAGGGTCCCAGATGTTTGTGAACCGTCCATGGACTTTGTGCGGGACTCCTTCGTAGAGACGAATTGGACGAACGTTTGCGTACAAATCCAAGCCACTTCGCATTCCAAGGATGACTGAGCCGCCTGCGAGGTCACCATTGGGGAGTCGTGCACCTGGGTAGCCGATTGCCCCCATAAAAATCGCATCTGCATCATCTCGACAAAACTCAAAGGAGCCTTCTGCCCACTCCTCACCAGTAGCAACATAATGCTGCCCACCACAAGGGATTACAGTCTGTTCGAAACCATGATTCGTGTGCTCTTGGATTGTGTCCAAAATACGCTGGGCTTCGACCGCCACCTCCTTCCCCGTGCCATCGCCGGGGAGCACTGCAATAACGTGGTCGCTCATGGTTCCTCGATATGGCAATACTACATGAATGAGACCCATTTCTCATATGATGCGTTCAGTGCCGGAACAGCCTGTGGCCAGTAAACAGCATGGAAACACCGAGACGATTGGCGGCATCAATGACTTCTTGATCTCGAATCGAACCGCCAGGCTGCACAATCGAGGCAGCACCAGCGGCAGCAGCTTGCTCCAATCCATCAGCAAATGGGAAGAAGGCATCGCTTGCAAGGACACATCCATCGGCACGTTCCCCAGCCCGTCGAGCTGCGATGCGTACTGCTTCAACACGACTTGTTTGACCCGGACCAATTCCCACCGTTGCTAGACCTTGAACCATAACAATTGCATTTGACTTAACCTGCTCGCAAACGCGCACTGCGAATTTCATAGAATCAATCTCTTCCTGCGTCACCTTCTTCTCTGTAACTGTCTTCGCCGTCGACCAGTCAATAATCGGGGCTTCTTCCGTTTGAACAATCCATCCTCCTTCAATTTGCTTGAGAATGCGCTTCCGATCAAGCGGAGCCAGTCGGTTCTTTGGGGAATCGATTGTAAGCAAACGGCGATTCCCTTTTTGCATAATGAATTCTTTCGCATCCTCAGCGTAGCCCGGAGCAATCAGTACCTCAATGAACAAATCAGCCATCGCTTCCGCAGTATCGAGGGTCACAACTTCATTGAAGCAGATGATTGAGCCAAACGCAGACTCAGGATCGCTCGCAAGTGCATCTCTGTATGCATCGACTTGCGACGCTGCGAGAGCAACGCCACATGGATTGTTGTGCTTGACAATAACACACGCATGCGGAGTATCTGGCCATTCGTCGGTCGAAAGCGAACGACACAATCGCAGAGTAGCGTCCGCATCTGAGTAGTTGTTGTACGACATAGCTTTGCCACCCTCGACGTGAGCGGTAACGAGTGTCGAATGGTGTCCAACCGCATCATCATCAACAAACAGCGCAGCGCTTTGGTGAGCATTCTCCCCGTACCTCAAGGTATCCATCTTAATTGCAGACGCCAAGAGTGTGTCATGGAATCGGCTGGATTGTTCGCTCACAGCATCAAACGATTCCGGTACACCGTTCCATCGCTGGTGCAGAGTGTTGGAAATGGCAACGTCGTAAGACGCAGTATGCTGGTATGCAGCAAGAGCAAGCTCTTGTCTTCGACTCACCGGTACGCCAGAAGGCTCGCCTTTTGCCTGGGTAAGGTCTTCGATAATTGAATCGTAATCATTCGGATCACAGCAGATGATAACATTCGCATGATTTTTCGCTGAAGCCCGCACCATGGTTGGTCCGCCGATGTCGATCATTTCCAACAATGCATCTTTGTCGAGCGGTGGATCAGCGGCAGCCGCAGATACGAATGGATAGAGATTACAGGCAACGAGAGAAATAGGTGTGTACTGGAGATCAGCCATTCCAAGCCGATCCTCTTCCTTCTGCATACGTGCAAGAAGTGGACCGTGTATTGCTGGGTGCAGGGTCTTCACACGCCCATCAAAAATTTCGGGATGTTGCGTTACATCTGAGACACTCATCACCTGCAAACCAGCATCTTTGAGCATCCGGGCAGTGCCCCCTGTTGAAACCAATTCAAAGCCTAGTGCTGCAAGCGAAGTTGCAAATTCTACAATGCCAGTTTTGTCCCATACGCTAAGAAGAGCGCGAGGTTTTTCCGAGTCCATGGTTGTACCCGTTATCGACCTCTAGTGCGTCTTTGTTATCAAGCATGTGATGAGCCCACTTGCTCAATCACCGCGTGATGAAATGACCTGGTCAACACGAAGAAGACCGCACGCAGTCTCAACTGCAGCTTGCAATGCATGGGAAACGGTGAACGAGGAAAGCAAGACATCTTCAATTTCTCCAATGCTACCGTTTTTGCAGACACCGTATCTGTTGGATTGATTTCGATGGGCTGCACGCAATTGCAGCAATGTGTCAATTTGATCTTCACCAGCATTGAGCGCAAGTGTGCTCGGTATTGTTTCAAGTGCCCGAGCGAATCCTTCAATGGCCAAGCGCTGCCTGCCGGATATTGATTCAGCTTGTTCTCGCAAATGAAGTGAAGCAGCGATGTGAAACGCTCCTCCTCCAAGCAAGGTCCCAGGATGTTCAATGACCGCTTCAAGAGAGCGCAGAGCGTCGTACATGGCACGAATGTATTCCTCCACAGCAGCACCTTGCCCACCACCGACATCGACCGTAACGAGGCCTGAATGTTGGCCAACATCAACAATCAAACGTGTTCTTCGTCCATCTTCACGCTCAGTAACATCAACAAGAGCAGATTGGACCGATCCTAATTGACTGGATGAGACATCGTCGAGATGATTAATGAGCGATGCTCCTGTTGCTGCTGCAATGTCTTCAATACCATTGTCTTCCATCATCCCCACGAGAAGAATCCCACGTTCATTGCAAGCATGCTGAACTCGATCATCGACATCCTTTGACGTGAAAACAACCAGCGCACCAGAATTCACGAGAACATCGATTTTGTTTTGCAGAAGGCTCTCTTCTGCATCTAAAAATGCCAGCATCTGTTCTGGGCGTTCAACTTCAATCTCTGCATCACGTTTGGTCTTTTGAATCGTCAGCGGACAAGTGAGAGCAAGTACCTTGCAAGGTTGAGTGATTTTTGGTGTCCTTTCTGAATCAAACTTCTTGTCGATGATAACCCCCTTGACCAATCGGGTTTCTTTCAGTGAATCATGCCCACGCTTGATCATCCGAACACTCTCNGCCCGGACAGGCCTTCCACTTGCTTGGATGGTGGTCATGCACTCGACAAGAAGGCGAGCGAGGNCGTCCCCGCCCGATTCCGCNGACTTTCCAANCATCGCTGTTTTTGCGACNGATTGNAAAGAATCTTGACTCACATCGGTTAGTGAATNCGCATCTANGAGAGTAAGTGTTTGGNCAATTGCCTCTTGGTATGCTTCGACGAGAACGAGGGGGTGGACTCCACGCTCCAGCAGTCGACCTGCNTCTTTCATCAATTCACTCGCAAACAACAGACAACCTGTGACACCATCCCCGCAAGCGTTTTCTTGAGATTCAGCGAGTTGTACGAACGCCTTTGCAGCAGGATGCTTGACGAGCAAATCGGCAACAATTTTCGCGCCGTCGTTTGTGATTGCGTTCTCTCCGTTGGTTTTGTACATCATCTTGTCCAGACCGTTTGGGCCAAATGTACGACGAAGAATATCTCCAAAAGCGACAGCAGCGCCAACCAACTTCTTGGTTACAGCCACGCCGCTTGTCACTGAAGTCGTTGGTCGAACAATTACAACAGGCGCACGGCCAGATCCATCGTCTTGTTGCGCCATGTTTGCGGGGCGTGACTGTTCTTCAAGAAGTCTCCTTCTCAACGGCGACGACCTTTTCGCGTCTTTTTCGACCGGCCATGCTGCTCATAGGCGCGGCTTTGGTACGCGCGACGGTCCTGATCATCACTCCAAATTGAATGTTCTGACACATCATCTGAATCAGGCAAATTATCAAGCGATTCAATGGTAAGGCGTAACCCACCGAGTTGATCTTGGAGGGCCCGAACGTTGTCNCCTCCTCGACCAACCAATGTCGAAATCATGTTGCTTGGAGCATAGACTGTCGCCGCTGAGTCGCTTGTAAACTGCACCCGGACATGAACACCAGCCCATTGCCGAATGGTGTGAATAAGCTGTTTCTGCGCAAGCTCCTGAATGGGCCTTTTTTGCCCCGCTTCGGAAACTGGAACGACAGCAAGTTCAGAGCCGAAAGCGAACATTTCGTGTGTTACCTTCCCTGTTGGGAATTCGACAACCTCGATGACTGGGCGCGCAAGCTCTTCTTGCATTCCAGAGGGTGGCTTCACAGTCATTCTCAATTCAAGCACTTGCTGTATTTGTCCTGCCTCAACGTGAAGAACGGTGTCAAGAACCTGAGAAACCAAACCCAACTCAACCTTTCCAATCAATCGCTGAATGGCCTCAAGAGCAGAATTTGCGTGCGTAACACCAAGCAAACCTACACCAGCAAGCCGTACGTCTGCGAAAATCTCGAAGTCACGAGCACGTCGCACCTCGTCGAAGATTACAAAATCTGGGCGGACTAAGAAAATGATTTCTGCTGTTTTCTCCAAATCTCCTTCTAGAGGGGCATACTGTGTAATTCGGTCAGCGAGTTGCAAATCTCTCGGCGCCTCCATTGTCTTGACCATGGCTCCAATGTCATCGTCGAGATATTCCGCAATCGCTTGTGCTAAGGTCGTTTTTCCAGAGCCGGGCCGTCCACAAATGAAAACGCCCCGATGGTGATTGGATAAACGTTCAACGATTTTTGGATCGAGGTTGTAATCGCTCAGCGATAGTTTTGCAACCGGTCGAACAACGGTGATTTCCCGGGCATCAGAAAATGGCGGACTTGCACACGTAATCCTTAGGTCTCCCAATTGAAGAACTTGGCATCCTTTCCGGTCAATTTCCAAAAAACAGTCGCTTCGATGTTGATTGTCTTCAACAACTGTCTGCAAGGATTCCTGCAAGGATTCNAACCGAAGATTGTCCCACTCGNCACGCTCTGTTTCAAGTTCAACCAAGTTGAGATTACCAATCGTTCCACGTTTTACTCGTGGGGGGCAATCGGCCTTCAGAAAGATTGTGTGGACATCCGCCTCGAGCAATTCTTCCAGTTCGGAAGGGAGGTCAGGGTGTTCACCATGCTTTGCCATCGAGCAGATGTCAGGGCGGAGGCCTTTGACACTTCGCCCACTTATGAGGGCGTCCTACCTGGTTCGAGCATTCCAAACGTCCACCAAATGTAGGCATTCGTACCAATGCTTCCAATGATTGACCCAACCAATGGGAAATCGTAGAAGTAAATGCACCAGTAAGTAAGTCCTGCAGTCACGGCAACAAAGGTGAGAATGTTGAGAATGCCCCCGTTTNTCATTCCACTTAANCGGATGGTTTTCTCATAGTGACTTGCTCCCCAGAGCATGGCGACGATGACGGAAAGAATCGAAAATGCGACCGCTGCATCGAGGACAGAGTCTTGAATCAACCATGTCGCAAACGAAGCAATGGTGACGCCGGCAAGAAGCCAGAGCATGACACGTTCGGGGCTCATGTTAGACCCAGTTGGCTTCATCTCTTCAATTCTCGTGTCTTTGAACGTCCTTGCGCTGTTAATTGCAATCGAGCTTGCTCAACGCATTTGATGGTTCGAAGAATAGAGCCAGTTGAAGCTGCGGAGGAGGACGAATCAGACTGAAGGAAGTCAAGAAGAACAGCTTCCAGCGGCGTGTGATTGGGTTCAACAGATTTGATTGTGGAATGATCCTGCAGGATCTGATATTGTTCGTGTTGCTGCAATTGNACAAGAATCCTGCCGTTTCGCCCGATTACTTCCAATTCAGCAACGTCGGTTTCAGTCTCCCATCCAACGTCGATGCTAATCTCGACTTGGTTTGGATATTCCAATGTCAATGCACAGGATGTACGAGAACCGACGACTTCGGAAATCCGCAAGGGGGTTTGTCCGTCGAGAAGAAACTCTGCCAAATCGATACCATGAATCGCTAATGTATCCAATGCATGCGACGACTCATCGCCTTGACGTTGTACGTTCTTACAATACCGAATGGATTGAATGGCTCCAATTTTGCCAGATCGGATTTGGTTTCTTGCATCGATGATGCACGGATGAAATCGTAAAAGGAATCCGCTCTTGATGGTCTTGCCTTCGTGAACGGATGTGGAAACAAGCGATGAAGCATGATCAAATGTTGTTGCAATTGGCTTCTCAAGAAAGACATTGACTCCTTTGTTGAGAAACATCGTTCCGAGTTTGTAATGGGTTTCATTGGGCGTTGCTACGATAACGGAATCGAGATCGAACTGCTCGACAAGTGTGTGTGGATCATTGTGCAACAATATACGATTATCTTCAACCCGTGCGAGTGCGATTGGATTCACATCGCATGCAACGATGCATTCGATGTCAGCTTCCTCAGCAAGATTCTCCAACGCATGAAGATGCTTCGACCCCCATCTGCCGCAACCAACGACACCCACTCGTTGCGACATGATTCAACGCTTACCTCTCAGCAATTGAGGTTTGGCTTCTNTCCATGCCTAGTTGTCGTAGTAGGCATACGTTGGATACTCGATGTCAAAGGTGACTACATCGGTCAATTCCATACTCGTCAAGTTGTGAACGGTNATGCCAGCACCAGAGAAAGCATAGATGAAGTCACCCATGAAAATGGTCCGTCGAATGTTTTCGTCCCCACCCCACCAATGGTTGACATCTTCATGATTGAGGAGAGAGGAATGATTCACTTCACCATGAACGGACATGCTTCCAGTTGCTTCATCGACATTGACAATGATGGCTTTTGAAACGTACTCATAGTTCCACTGAGAATAACCCCCATCTTCGTTGTAAGTCTCAACATACCGATAGGTCGAGAGCGGAACAGCGAGCATTTCCTTTGGCCCCCAGTACTGGAACGCCTTGTGCTCGTACATTGCCTCTGAATAAGACCATGTCCATCGACCATTATCCGGATCATCCACAGGCGAGAGCATCAGTGTATCAGCCACAGCTGGTTGCGTCAAGTCGCTAATGTTGAACGTGGATAGACGTGTGCTTGACCAATCAAGCCCTAATCCATCTTCCCCAGCAGGACCCATACCAATTGTTAGGAGCATATCATCGTGTAGTGGATGAATGTAAGTTGAGACACCAGGAACTTCGAGTTCGCCGAGGATTGTTGGTGTTGATGGGTCCGACAAATCGATGGTCCAAAGGGGGTCAATTTGTTCAAATGTGACGAGATAAGCCCNATCTTCAACAAATCGTGCCGACCAGATACGTTCTCCTTCTGCAATACCGTCGATGCGGCCATATTCAAGCAAGATTTGTTGATCCGTTTGTGGGTCGACGCCACGAACGAGTGTGATGACCGATGAGGACATCGGNTCAGGATCTTCCATCCACCATCGATNCCATTGGCCAATAGTTGTTGCAATGCGCAGAACACCTTCGTGTTCAGAGAGGCTGAATTGATTCAGAATTTGTCCATCAATACGTCCTGAACCGGTGTACGTTGTGACTCCTGGTACAGAGATGTCGAAGGTGTGAATGTTGGTCATATCATCGACCTCATCTTGACCCCAAAACCACCACCAGTCCCATGCGTTTTCGGTCAAAACCAGAGCATCCGTTGATGCGTAGACGAGTGGGTGATTGCTGAGAAGGTGGTCGGATTCGTAATCAAATGTAGACGAAAATAAATCCAGCGAGAGAATGTTGGTAAACCCACGACTGAATCCATCCATTGGTTTTGCAAAGTTTCCACATCCTTCAGAACGCATATCATGTTCGGTGATTTGACCATCAATACGTTGGTAGATTTTCGGAACAAGCTCTTCCAATGTTATGGACTCGAGAACTTTTTCATTCGCTTGAATGGTCTCATAGGCAATTATTTCACGGTAGGTTCTGCGTTGCGGATCCTCCCAATTGAGGTCGTAGTACTCGCTTGGCATGTTGAGCCAGCTCGACAATCCAGGAATGTTCAGCCACGAGTGGGTGATGGCTCGAATGGAGCCGTCAATTTCCCTTGCATCGACATTGTATCCTTCCANGTAGAGTTCCTGAATCACCTCTGGACTCGATCTGTCCGAGATGTTGTATGTGGTGTACTTGGTCAATGAATCGACTCTCCATTCACTGTAATCGCCGCCCCAACGCAGGTATTCGTAGAGAGCATCCTCAGCGTCGACGTTCCATGGACTGTATCTTGACAAGACAATTAATCGGTCACCGCGCAACATCATAGAAATTGGCGAACCTTCGATGGAAGAATTGCTTGCAAATTCAATCCCCCCATATTCTGGGACGCTCATGATTGAGAGTGTTGAACCTTGTAAAGCATAGATGAAATACCCATCTGTCTTGATGAAATCCGCTTCATCAACACCTTGCTCTTGGTTGTTGGTTCCACTGAAGTCTTCGCCCTGGGTTCGTGTTTGTGGTTGTGCAGAGCCTGTTGATGCCGAATCACCATCCATGGNGGCTTCTGCAACCATTCCATCATCGAACATTCCCCAGCCGTAGTAATACTGTTCTTCGACTGCCTGCAATAATTGCGTGCGATATTCCTCCGCAATACTCGCCTTGAGATCATACTCCATATCCAAGCACGAGTCGAATTGAACCAAGTGTGGCTGCGAAATGGTACGACTCGTTTGGGTCTTCCAATCATCTGGCAATTCTGTAATCAACTCATCACGAACATTACCAATACATCCTGCTGTGAGCATCAAGAGTACGAGCCCCACGGACGTAACAACCCTTTTGTCCATGCCAATGTGTCATGTTTCGAGGTTATGAACCACTTGGTTATTTGCTCAAATAGCGCTCGGACAGGATTATGTGTTGTATGCCAAAGGACGAACTATGCCAGAAAATGTCGAAATCGAACGACGTTTTCTTGTTGATGGGCGATTTGAGCGACCGTGGGTCCATGAATCAACGAAATGTATTGAAATCAAACAATGGTATCTCGAGCATAAAGAATTCAATGTGTCCTTCGAGTATGGCGCTGTATTGTATAAAAAGAAGCAATTGGTATCTGGGCTATCGCAGGAAGTGTGCAATACGCTTCTACAAGAACCAGAGTGGACGGTTCGAATTCGGAAATCGCATTCCACTTATATTCTGACCCTAAAAGGGTCAAGAAAAGGTGCTGCTGCAGCAGAATTTGAATGGGGAATTGAACGAAACCTTGCAGAATCCATCGTTGATGATTCGCAGTACCCATTCGTTGAAAAAAAGCGCTACCTTTGGACAAATACCGATGGATTTGTTTGGGAAATTGATGAGTTTGAAAACAATCTCGCCGGTCTGATTATCGCAGAAGTCGAGCTCGAGGACGAGGACGCCACGGTCGAAATTCCGTCATGGGCAGGAATGGAATTGACCTATCTACGCGGTTGGTCCAATGCTTCCTTCGCACGAATGCTCACTCGTCAATAAGTGTTGAGTGCATCAACGATTCGTTCCAACTCAACATCGGTAAGTCCGTGATGGACTGGGATGGAGATAAGTTGTTCAGAAAGATGGGATGTAATTGGGAATTCATCGTTTACTTGCTGGTGATCGTTGTATACCGGATGTTGGTGACAAGGTACAGGGTAAATCTGGCGTGCATCGATGTCATGGGCAGACATGTGTTGTAGAAATCTCTCAACATCCTCTGTTTGTAGGCAATACTGGTGCCATGCATGTTCAGAGCCTGGTCGGACTTGAGGCGCCCGTAATTTTGGATGTGCTTCAATCGCTCTGCATAGTGTTGCAGCATTTGAATGGCGACGAGCAAGCCAATCGTCAAGATGCTTCAACTGTTCACGCCCTATGGCTGCAAAAACTTCCGACATACGCATGTTGGTTCCAACCTCCTGCGACTGTAACGAACCATTTCTACCATGGTCGACAATGGACTTGATTCTGGCTCCAATTTCCGCATCAGCGGTCGTAATCATCCCGCCCTCTCCACCAACGGCTACATTCTTTGATGGAAAGAATGAGAAACAGGAAATGGTTCCAAGCGCTCCTGCCATGGTTTCGGCTCCATTGTGCACAATGGATGCTCCATGGGCTTGAGCAGCATCTTCGATCAAACCAAGACCGTGTTCCTTGCACAAATCGATAAGTTCAGTCCCATAACATTGCCCGAACAAATGGACACCAATAACGCCCTTCGTTTTTGATGTGATGCGTCGTTTCACATCTTCAACGTCAAGGCACCAATAGTCAGGTTCGACTTCGGCGAATATTGGAGTCGCTCCTGTCATGGAAACCGACGTTGCAGTGGCGATAAATGTCAACGAGGGAACGATTACTTCGTCCCCTGGGCCAATCCCAAGTAGTCGTAGTGCAGCAATAAGTGCACCAGACCCGCTGTTACATGGGGAAGCGAATTTAACACCACAATAGTCGGCAAACTCTTCTGCGAAGGCACGACCCTGTGGTCCCTTGACCCACCGACCAGAATCCAAGGTGTTCATAGCAGCCGCACGCATTTCGTCCGTCCACGATGGTCGGGCCAACGGAATACGTTCAGGCATGTTTCGGCGAACGAATCAACCTTCAAGAGCATGCGCTTTGACCCACCTGCGCATCGCGCACTTCAAGACCTCAAGCACCTCTGCTTGGTTATGGTGTCTGATGAAGAGCAACCCTCTCCATCGGAATTTGCCTCACTCGTTAATGACATTCTTGACCCAACNGTCTCTGCAGGCCCAAAGAAGAAATTTAAACCGAAAGGGCTGTTTCTTGGCGAGCGAAGGGATTCAGGTGCGCCTATTGACATACCCTCCCAAGTTCTTGCCCGACATGCTGCAATGCTTGGATCAACAGGCTCTGGAAAGACGGTGATGGCAAAGGCCCTAATCGAAGAGGCAGCGCTCGCAGGAATCCCCTCCCTGATTATCGACCCACAGGGTGACCTCGCTCGGCTCGCCCTTGGAATTGATGAACCAGAACTTCTCAAACGAGATGGCGATGTCGAGCGAAAGAGGAAACTACTTGAAAACAGTGAGGTTAGAATTTGGACCCCGTTACGCAGCAAAGGATTGCCTCTCTGCATCGACCCATTCCGTGCACCTCCTGCCGATCTCGACCCAGAAGAGGCCATTACTGCATGGGATATGGTAGCAGCTGGATTCACGAGCCTTGCTGGGTATGATGTCGAAAAAGCACAAGGAAAAGTCGTCAAACCGTTCCTGTACGAAATTCTCGTTGAGGGAACGCGGTGCGGTCTCGATGTTGGCGATTTCCAATCCTTAGCAANGGTCGTACGCGAACCCCATCAGGAATTTACTCGATTTCTGTACCCGCATTGTTTCATTGAGGATGATGAGGGCGAGAAACCAGATATTCCAAGTTGGGACGAAGTGATGTTTGAACATCGCCTCACAGATTTTGAGGAACGGTTGCCGAAGACAACGCGTAATGATCTTGCTCGAAGGCTTGCAGCCTTCTCAAGCGGAGTGAACCAACTGCTCTTNTCCAATGGCGTACCCATTGACATTGATTCTTTCGTCGAGCCTGCTATTCCTGGTAAAATTCCTCTCAACATTGTTTACCTCAATACCATTCAAGACGAGGCGCAAAAGCAGTATTTTGTTCAAGAACTCTCACGTGAGCTGTACGACTGGATGCTCACTCAGCAGCCAGCAGAAGGAGAATTGAAACTTCTTTTCTTCATGGACGAAGTGGCTCCGTATCTCCCCCCACATCCTCGAAATCCTCCGGCCAAAGATTTGATCAAATTGATTTTCAAACAGGCTAGAAAATACGGGGTTGCATGCGTTCTCGCAACGCAGAACGTATCTGACGTGGATTACAAGATCTTGGCTCAAGCGAATACGACCTTCATTGGACGCTTTACCCAGCCACAGGATGTTGAGAAAGTTCGCCANCTGCTCAAAGANAGTGGAGGCGATCAGGATCTAGTGGCTCAATTACCAACACTGGGCCCGGGGCAATTCCAGATGGTAGCCCCAGATGTCGACCCAGCGCCCGTTCCTATCCAGTGTCGATGGCTGTATACCGACCACGGAGCACCGTTGAACGAAGACCAGGTCGAAGAGATCATCTCTGCTGAGATACGTGCATGGGCAAAGTCCCGCTCTGCGGGTAGAAAAGGTCGGGGCTCTGGAGCAGCACATGCAGCCAGCCGCGGCTCAAATTGGTCGAGTGGGGATGACCAAGACGACTCAGAAAGTATTGTCGAAACAGCTCGAATTCAGGCCATCGGCGGGATGACGGCAGCCAGTCGTGGCATCGTTGACGAATCAGGATTTGAAGTGCGACTCATGGGTGGACTATCCGTTCTCAAGGATGGCCGAGACCCTCTGTACACGATGCAAGCTACCGTCAATGGGGCATCGGTCATTGCCCTCGCTTGGGCATTTGTTGCCTTGTTGGAAGCTTGGCGAATTGGCGACATCGGATGGCTTGGACTTGCCTCAAGTGGTATCATTACACTCACAGTCGGCCTCTTTATTTCCCTTGAACTCATCCTTTCTCATGATCTGGTTTTGCTCAGAAAGTTGGCAAGGTTTGCGCGCCTTTTCCAATTGTTCCTCGTTGCTTGGATNTGGATATTGTTCTCTTGGTCAACCTGGGGTTCTTTGGATTTGATGGGCCTTGATTCATTTCTCGAAGTGGTCGTTGTTTGGGTATCGGTCTTCACATGCATTGATTTCATCAACCGATTCCGACTTGGGAGGATCCGATGGAATGGCGGGAGTGCCTTGGACAAAGTCATGGGTTTAACTGCAATTTTAACNGATTCTCAAATGTCTGAAATGAGGGCGAATTCGACGCAGATTCTGGGAGTCTTCCGATGGATTCTTCATGGCCTAACTGTNGTTTGGCTTTCCATGCTTATCGCCTTTGCAGTTCCATTTGACAGTGCACCTTCATGGCTTAATGAGATGGCAAATGTTCACCTTTGGCTTGCATCACTCTACGGATTGATCTTCTTCAGTGAAGGTTGGTTAAGAGCGCGCAAACGTTACGTAGAAAAATAGAATGCAAACGCCCCATCTTTCATNAAAGGAAAATTCGAATTATATAGGCAATGTAGTAGACAAAGCAAAGCACTGTAAACCAAGAAACTACAAGCAGCGTTGAGCGATTGCAAGACTCAGTAGTTGACAACTTCTTCTGTCGATTTTTGATGANGATGATCGACCAACTAATCCAATAGAACCACATTACAGTTGCGAATAAGATATGCATAACCGAATTCTGAATGATTGAGGTATCTCTCCATATCCGATGGACAGCAATCATGAAAAATCCTGCAAAGCCAAGTCCGGCTAACTGTTTAGGATGCGGTAAAGCATATGGAATGAGGAGTGAAAAAATCATCAGATGGTAGCCATAATGCACCTTCGAATAGAAGATAAAAACCCACAAAATACATAGGACAAAAGCGTGAANAACATCAATTTTTTCCAACAAGGCTGCAATCCATGTCATGAACAATGCGAGGACAAAAATCAGGTGAAGGTAGGAACTAGGTACGAAGTAGATATATTCTCCAAAAAANCGCCAAAATGACATACCCCGTTGCTCAACATCAGAAACGGTTTCAGCCAATTGCTCACCAGATCCGGGCTGCTGACCTGTGAGGTAAAAATTTAGAAATTGCAAAAATTCATCGGTCGCATTGAGTAGAAATGGTAACGTCACAAGAATACCTACTCCAAGCCCAATTGCCATTGCCATGAATCGTTCGCTCCATAATTTCGGCCCAATTGTCGAGAGGGGTGCACAGAGAGCAGGAAACACCTTCGTCATTGCTCCCAAACCAAAAACGGCTGCAGCTTTGTACCAACTTTTCCGAACGATGAACAACAGCGCAAGAAGTAAGAAACTCACAATGATTGCATCATCCTGCATCATCATAATCGTGGTATACATTGAAAAAGGCGATACGATGAANAAAACAGAACCCGCAATAGCATACCGTTTCTCGAAGAATATGATGAGAATTTGATACAGAATAACGGATGACAAGAAAACAAACATGGCGAACCAACAAACCCAAACCAATGCAGTGTTCCCCAAGAGGACAGCAGGAACGAAAAGGTAATTGATGATAGGTGGAGACAAAGTTACGTAATCAGTGTCTCTGTAGAGCAAATCTCCATCCAGAATCGTCTCTGCACGATCTCTAAAAATATCCAAATCTTTGTGTTCAACTCTCGCAGAATCATTTTCTATCTCGTATGCAATGACCATNGGTGCACAAATTATGAAAGTCAAAAAAAGGAGCACAAGGTAAATTTTCTTGTTTGAAAAGGTCTCCAACCTCTCAAAACATTGAACGAACCATTGGTTGGTTTTTTCAACGAAATTTTGCATTCTGTCAACCAAACTTGACATATCGATTACTCATTCTTACCCGCCTTTGTTTGCAATATATATGTTCCCCAGCGAATATCTATTTGACCCCTCTCTATGTCGACGGTTCATGGATGCCGAGCAATTAGATTTGTCCATTATAGTCCCCGTTCTTGACGAGGAGGAAAATCTGATTCCTTTGGTCGAGGAGATTAAATCAAACCTTCCAGAAACAACCTATGAAATTATTTTCATCGACGATGGCTCAATCGANAATTCACTTCAAATCATGATGGGCATGAAGGAATCTGAGACCAATGTCCGAGTTATCAAGCACAGAAGAAATTTCGGAAAAGCAGTGGCATTGAAAACAGGATTTGCAGCCGCAAAAGGTCGAATTTCGATCACAATGGATGGTGATTTGCAAGACAATCCAGCAGAGATACCTCGATTCATCGAAGAAATCGAGAAAGGAAACGACATCGTTTGCGGTTGGAGGGCAAAACGCCGTGATAATATCTTCAAACGCTGGCCTTCTAAAATCTACAATCGCTTGGTTCGAATGATGTGTGGAATCAAAATACACGACATGAATTGTGGCTTCAAGGCTTACGACACAGATTTAGCAAAGTCGCTCAACTTGTATGGCGATATGCATAGGTACACACCAGTTCTCGGGAAAATGAATGGTGCAAAGATTACTGAGATTGCAATTAACCACCGTCCACGCTTGCATGGAAAATCGAAATATGGATCAAAACGACTCTTACGTGGTTTTTTTGATCTGATCACGGTCTCATTTCTCATGGCTTTTCTTGAGCGGCCGATGCACTTGTTTGGCAAAGTAGGAGGGTTCCTTTCATCGGCAGGTCTAGCAATTTGCAGTTATTTGGTCTTCATCAAGTACGCTTTTGATGAGGGCATTGGAGATCGCCCACTTCTTTCTTTAGGGGTTCTGCTGATAATTATCGGCGTGCAGTTCTTCCTGTTGGGGTTACTTGGAGAAACGATCACCTATCGTTCAAGCGAGAACAATACAAACCCGTCAGCAAGCAAAGAATTGTAATTATTCTTCTTCAAAACCTTTCTTTGAAAACATGAGTGTTCCTATTCCAAAGGTAACGGTCTCAGTGAAAATATTGATCACTCTTGAAAGAACCACAAGGATCCCGGCTACACCTCCGCCGATAAAGAACGTTAGATTAACTGTGAAAACCCCTTCGCGAGCACCGAGTCCTGCTGGAAGAAAGAATGCAGAAAATCCAGCCAACCAAGCAAGAGAAAAGGCGCCGATGAGGTGCAACAATGAAGCATCGACGCCAAGTCCNAGTAAGATGAATTTGTGCGCTAATCCCCATAGGAGCCATGAAAGCATCATGAGAATGAGCGTAATTGAATAAATTCTACGAGTCATGNTTGTTTCTGCATGCCATTCCCCGCGTCCTAACATTGCAAACGGCTTTCGAACGACTTTTTGTGTCAGTTTAGGACTGATTATAGGAAACAAACTTGCGATTGCAATAGAAAGCAAAAAGCCTTTTGCGGCGAATGAGATTCCCTCCAAGTCGAGAAGNAAGAGACCAGCTAAAACAGCTGAAGAGATACTAATGATCAATTCCCATACGAACGATTCTAAGACAACTCCTTTACCGTACCTNCGGGCAACATANACTCTTCCCGCAATGAGNCTTACTTTTCCNGGNACNTANTTTGCAATATTCGTTGTCCACCAAATAGCAAAACACATCCGATACGAAATATCTGTACCACAACCAAGCATCAAAAATTTCCAGATAATGGGACTNAGAGCAACGACTCCGAATATGCACAACACGGAAAGGAAAATGATCGGTTCGGAATTGAATAACGTGTCCAAAACATCGATTTCACTTGCTTGAATTTGTTGCCAAACGAACCAGAAAGAAAGGAGGACAACGATGACGGTTANCGCTTTGCCGACAATTGTAGGCACATTTGTCGATTGAGTTTGAGACCCCACTCAATCAACTCCATACCATTGNTTCATCGCAGTTACCAACGACTCAGATGAGTACTTTCTCGTAACCTCAGCATGAGCATGATGAGAAAATTGNTCNCTTTTTCCAACATCCTNNATCANATCCACCATTGCNATNTGNAGGGCATCTACATCGTTTTCTGCCACGATAATTCCAGTTTTTCCGTGTTCAATCGTTTCCTTGATTCCTCCACAATCGGTGCCAATGACTGGAACTCCACTCATCATCGCTTCAAGCACCACGAGTCCAAGGCCTTCCTTCTCTCCCAAGGCGGTCGTCTTTGAAGGCAAGACGAATAAATCAGCATTTGCGTAGAAATCTGCAATTTCATTTCGTTGTTTGGAACCGTGGAACACAATCTTCTCTTCGATCTGTTCTTGACGAGCCAAATGCAGTAAAGAATCGAGTTCAGGCCCGTCACCTACAATGTCCAATGCATAGTCAGACAGTGAGTCATTTTCCAGAAATTTACTGAACGCTTTGATGAGGACGTCAACGCCTTTTACTTCCATNAGCCGTCCGACAAAGAGGATTCGCTTCGTTTCACGTGGTTTGGAAGCAGCCCGAGAGAAACTCTCCAGTCCGAAGACCATTGGTAAGACGAAATCTCGCCCTCCTACATCCCCATACCGTCGTTCAACGATGGATCGAAGCTCTTCGGATACGAAATGAAGATTGTGAGCAGAATGAATTGCCTTCTTTGCTAACCGTTGAGCGATTCTCATTTTATCGATCAAAAAAACATCAGTACCATGCATCGACATGAAGAGTGGAGGCTCCTTCNCCAATGCCTTCCTAGTTACATATCCACCTGGGATGAGCCAATGAGCGTGAACGATGTCAGGATTTATTTCTTGAACGAGTTTTTTGGTCGCCCTTTTCCACTTTCTCAAGAAGGAGTAGAAAAGGAACGCTTTACCTATGGATTTCTTGACTTGTTTATGCATATCTCCGCGATAAGCGAGCGTTTCGTTCCTTTCTTTCGCATACGTAAACCTTCGAATTTCGACACCCTCGATCATCTCCTGAAGGGGGAGGCCGGGCGCATGCGGGCAATGAACCACGACTCGAGCAAAAGAAAGGCATACCTTTGCTAAGTCATGCATGAATGGTGCAACATGGTCGTCCTTGTGTCTTGGATAGACATGTGTATTGAACAGGATGACTGGTTTGGATTTCAGAACATCATCCATGTTTTCTCGTTTGATTCATAACTTATTATTCATCCTCCTGTAGAGATGGTTTTTTGCTTTCTCGAGACTAATACTACAGGTATCGATTCTATTGTTTTGTCAATAGAATACTTTGCAATCTTGTAATTATTTTGTAGGCCTGCCAAGGCCAGTGATAGTATGTACTTGAACAAAATGGTAGCATTATTGATGATTGCGCTCATGGCGAGCGTTGGCCTAGCTGGATGTGTTGGAAACGATGACGGAGACGATGACGATATTTCGGTCACACTCATCGATCTAACACAAGCGACAGCAACTGAATGCCCCGATGGTGGGACAACCATCCACACAGGTCTTGATGATGACAACGATGGCGTCCTCGAGACAGATGAGCGCGACTCAACGTTCCATGCATGCAATGGTGCAGATGGTTCCAACGGTGCTGANGGTGCAGATGGTTCCAACGGTGCTGACGGTGCNGANGGTNCNNANGGTGCTGANGGTGCNGANGGTGCAGATGGTGCTAACGGTGCTGACGGTGCAGATGGCTCGAACGGTGCAGATGGTGCTGATGGTGCTGATGGTGCTGATGGTGCTGATGGTGCGGACGGCGCTGATGCATACGCTTGCTGGGATCGAGCAATGCACGATTCACAATATTCCAACGTGGTTGATTGTGGAAACTCAGTAACTTTCCGCCACGAAGATTCTTCTTCTCTGACATGGGTCGAAATTGGAAGCTTCCAGGCTTCTCCTGAAGACTGTGACATGGGCGAGGACGAATGTGAAGGATACGCAGAGATTGTAACATACGATTCTGCGTCCAACACTGCCTTCTACGTGAATGCAGTTGACTCCTCGGTTGACATGATCTCTCTTGCAGACCCGCACAACCCTACACACGTACAAACGATTGACGTCTCAACATACGGCGAACCAAACAGTATCGCAATCAGCGATGGTGTTGTTGCAATGGCTGTAGCAAATGGAACCGACGATATGAGCAATGGACACATTCTCACTTATTCCACTGCGGGCGTATTCCTCAACGCATACGATGCAGGCGTGCTTCCAGACATGGTTACCTTCACTCACGGCGGTGATTACATACTCTCTGCAAACGAAGGTCAGCCGAACGACAACTACGATGTTGATCCTGAAGGGTCAGTAACAGTCGTAGAGGTCGCAACAGGTACGGTGACACAAATCGCGTTTACACAATTCAACAGTCAGCGCGATTCACTCATCGATTCTGGAGTTCGATTGTATGCAAACCCAGGTTCTTCAACGGTAGCTCAAGACCTTGAACCTGAATACATCGTCGTTTCAACAGATGACTCAACCGCTTACGTTGCTTTCCAAGAGAACAATGCTCTCGGAATCATTGACCTCGTTGACATGGAACTCGATTCCATCGTTGCACTCGGGACCAAGGATTACTCACAAGGTTGCTACGACTTTAGCGACCGTGACGGTGGCGTTGAATTCGCATGTGGACAACCTGTATTGTCCATGTACATGCCAGATGCAATTGCCCTGTTTGAATCAGGCGGTAACGATTACATCGTATCTGCCAACGAAGGCGATGGCCGAGAATACGAAGGAACACCAGGTTACACCGATGAAGACCGTGGTGACGACCTGACGCTCAACTCAACGTATTGGGAAGAGCGTGGCTACGATGCAGCCGCTCAGGCAGAATTGCAATTGGATGAGAACCTCGGCCGTCTCAAAGTCAGCATCGCAGATGGTGATCATGATGGTGATGGACAGCACGAGGAAATCGTTGGATACGGCGCACGTTCGATGTCCATCTGGAATTCAAATGGAGAACTGGTGTTCGATACCGGTGACCAAATCTCTCACTTGACACAAACGTACGGAGAATACATCAACAGTTACACCGCTTCACGTAACGACGACAAAGGTGCTGAACCTGAAGGCGTTACAACAGGATCCTACGGAGGCACAGATTACGCATTCCTCGGCCTCGAGCGAGCAGGCGGAGTCATGGTCTACGACCTTACGAACCCATCCCGTGCAATGTTTGACCAATACGTAACGTTCTCGGACCACGTTAGCCCAGAAGGTCTAACGTTCGTTTCCGCAGCAGATAGCCCAACAAACCAACCGTTGCTGTTGGTGGCCAATGAGGTCTCTGGAACCATCGCTATTGTTAGCCCAGTACACCAAAGCGTTCCTGTCGACCAACCAGAAGACCAACCGTGCTTGGCAACTGACACAGGAACTCATCTTGCAGTTGATTGCGGCAATCAATTGAACGTCATGGGCGATTCCGATGTTCATTGGATGGTCGTTGGTGAATACGACAGCGGCCTCGGCGAAGGAGCAAGCGAAATTTCAGCATACGATGCAGGTACACACCGCAGTTTCGTTGTTAATGCTGTTACTGGATCCATTGACATCCTGGATGTATCAAACCCAAGTGACCCTTACCTCGTTCACCGAGTTAGCGTCACAAACGGCGAACCAAACAGTGTTGACGTTCACGACGGAGTCGTTGCCATCGCCATCGCAGGAGACGGAAGTGAAGGAAGCGGAATGAGCAAGCAAGACCCAGGTTATGTTCTGTTCATGGATACTGATGGAAACGCGATTTCCATGGTAAGCGCCGGAGCACTGCCTGACATGCTAACGTTCACTCCAAATGGACATGCTGTTCTTGTAGCGAACGAAGGTGAGCCAAACGACATGTATACAATTGATCCAGTTGGATCTGTTTCCTACATTGATTTGAGTGGGGGAGCAGCCAATGTTGCTCAGTCCGATGTAACGCAACTGAACTTCTACTCGTTTGAATCTCAAAATGCAACATTGCAAACAGAAGGCGTTCGAGTGTTT
>NZVG01000044.1 GCA_002698145.1 Methanobacteriota archaeon
GGTTCTCTATGCTGCGCATACCGGTGGAAAGATCGGTGTTCCCCCGCGTGAAGGCGTATGGGAAAATGTCGAAGCCTGGGGTCATCCGGGTGCCCCAGGAGGCAAGCATCCTGCGCCAACTGTCAGTCACGGTGAGCAAGCGTCCAAGGCTGCGACCAAAATTCAAAAGCACATCAAAACCGGTCGTTCCTCCACGCCTACCTCAAATGAAGCGATTCAGGTTCTTGAGGCCGTTTCAGGTAAGCCCGTTCGTTTCAAACTCAACAATCCCCCGAACCACAACGAAGCTTGGGTAGGCATCTATCCAGCGGGCGCAAGCGATCATGATCATGGGGCGCCTCCTCGGTGGAAATTCATCAGAGATGTTGATGTCAACAACGTATACTTGTCAAACGGGGAGTTGACCGCTGGCGATTGGAGCATACGTGTCTTTTCAGACGGCGGATACACGCTGGTCGAACGAAAAGAGTTTACCATCCACTCGGCAAATAAAATCCACTCAAGCAAGGCGGTATCATCAGCAGTGGAATCGATTGAAATTTTAGAGGCTGTGAAAGGCAAACCTATACGTTTCAAAATCAACAACCCTCCAAGCGGTAACGATGCTTGGGTCGGTATTTACCCTTCGCTTGCGTACGATCATGACCATGGAGCGCAAAACAAACGATGGAAATGGCTGCGCGATATCGATACGAACAACGCATCGTTCTCAAAGCGGGCAAAAGGCCCTTGGAGCATACGTGTGTTCTCTGACGGAGGATTCACGCTTCACGCAAGGAAAAACTTCCATGTTGAAACGGCTAAACCGGTTGACTCAGCCGTCCCAGAATCGAGTCGGCGGTCGGCATTAATCGCTTTGTTCATCGGTATGGTTCTGCTCGCACCGAGCATTCCTTTGTTTATCGCCGGTTTGGGTGAGGGCCTCAGCGACGGCATGACCTCCGCAACCTTGGAAATTGAAGACCGCGACGGTCAAGGCGATTTGGGATGGGGGATTTATGTCGAGGGAAGCGCCGTTGATTTCAATTCAAACGGCATCTATGACCACTGCGAAAACATCATTGTTAACGCCACCCACTCGGGAAGTTGGATGTCTGATCCCTGGTCGGGGTATCAGAAAGTCAACGCCCCAGACGAAACCCGACAAGTGTTCTACCTCGAAACGGCACACGAAGGGAGTGACTGCAACAGCAACGCTGGTGTTTGGCCGGAATCGCGCCATCACGACGGAAGAGACCTGGTCAAGATTGGACGTGCATGCCACGGTTGCATGGCCGGCACGACCACCATTACGGCACAAAACACCGACGGTGGCGAGGTCGTTATGTGGATTCAAAACGAGGAGAAGAAGGAAGTCCTTGGGATGCTCATTCCTGGCGCCATATTCATGGGTATAGGCGGCTTTATGTTCATTGTTAGCCTGTTTGTTCTCCTGAATATGGGATTCAAATCCAATGCTCCCTCGTCTTCCAAGAGAGGAGCAATCGTTGGCATAATCTTGTTCATTATGGGTTTACCGCTTCTCATCATAGGATTAACATCCACGGGCGAGGACAACCTCGCAATGTTAATTCCGGGTGCGGTAATGTTAGGCATTGGCGCAATCGTGACAGTTTCCTCTGCGATAAGAATGGGGTCCACGCAAGGACACTCGTCCGTGGCTGGGGCAGGAGCCGCGAGTGGTGCTTCAACGAACCTCGAGATCCTCTCTTTCAATCATAATCAACCAATACGCTTCAGAATCAACAACCCTCCATTAGGCAACGATGCGTGGGTAGGAATCTATCCNGCNGCTGCCGATGATCGTGATCACGATGACCGTTGGCAGTGGCTGAGGGATATCGATGCTGGCAATGCAACANTNCCTGGACAGGCCATGGGGCAATGGAGCATACGTGTCTTTTCCGATGGGGGGTACAAGCTTCACAAGCGGGTCGATTTTGAAATTCTTGAGGGTTACAAAGATGAGGTGTGGATGCGGAATGCTCGAATTGAAGACTCACGAATCAANGGCGATATGNTTGACCATCCGTCGTTTGGGAACATGAACAGAAGAACAAGCCGTATCCTTAAACGCACGAGGCATGGAAACATGCATCGGTTTGAAACAAACACTACAACTTACCTCATCAATGATGAAGATTTACAAGCAGAAGGCCATGATAATGAAGTCTCCACAAATGAACCGTTCTGGGATTCTGGTTGAAAAATTTTTGAGCATTAAGGATATTTGGACAACGTAAATGTATGACACAATTACAAGGTTTTGTGAAAGATTATTCTTCTTCTCTGACCAGTATTGTGGTATTGGATCCGATGGCCAATGATTCTCTGTATTTTTTCTCGATCACTGCTAGACGATCCTCGCTGATTTCGTAGGCCACGGCAAGTGTTGCCAACAGCTCCTTTTCTCGTGCTGTCAACAGCAAATCATCGATTGTTTTTGCATACGTTTCAAGATACTTCAATTCGCCAGGAGTATACTCTTCTGGAATTAATCTGCTTGAGATTGCATCGATGAGGCTGATAATCGGATGCCTTCCAATAATGATTATTGCACCGATTAANACACCTCCCGCCATACCATATCCAACTACGTTTTCCATAGCTTCGCTTACAAAGACAAATGAAATTCCGCCGATTCCTGCGAACATCGTATTTCTAAACGTTTTTCTCAAATTGGAATCGATTCCAAACACTGTATCCTTTAATGTGGCATGAACAAACATGAGTGCTTCAAAACCAATGGCAGCAGGCGTGATGACGAGCGTAAGGCTCCAGATGAAAAAGAGTGCTCTATCTAGAGAAGTAGGATTATCTCCATATTGAACACGAATACTGTCCGCAAATTCAAAGAACACCCCACCGTTTAGAATGGGTAATATANCNAGTACAAGGAAGAAAAAGAGTAGTTGACCCATTACTTTCCCTAGAAATCCTATGTAGAGGGAGCGAGATGGTAACGTTCCATGTGTCGTCGTTCCTTCCTTATCACGTTGACTCTGCTTCATCGATGCGCGAAGAAACAAGAGACCAATGAGAGAGAANATCGGACCGAGCAAGATTATTNCCCAAGATCCGNCTGGTTCGTCGACAACCGCCCTATCAAAATTCTTGGAACAGGTTCCAATATCCGCTGCATATTGCTCTACTTTCTCCGTTATTGTACCCCACCAGTTCTTGATGATTGGTTCACTACCTGCCTCATTGCATATGATCCAAGAAGCATTCTCGAAACCGAACCCTTCTTGGCCCCTTAGGAAAATCCAAATCGTAATCCCAATAAATGGTGCAAGATACCAAGCATATTCCTTCAGTGTATCATTGTGGAGAAACTTGAGAAAATTCACGCGATAATATATTGGGAACGAAATGTAAAGCAGAATGGAGGTGATTTGAGCAACCATGAAGGGTTCCATCTTCAATGGGAAAAGTGTGTCCCAGAGACCTTGCCAATGGGATGAATAAGGGACAATTTCCAATGCTAGAAAGGACGCTTTGATACCTTCGCAGAACAATAAAACAGCCATAAAGCGGTTCTCAGCAGACTGAGTGTTGGCTTTCAATACAAGATACGAAAGCCCAATCATCCAAAGCAAAACCAACATCGAAAAGATAGCGACAATGTGGTAAAAACCATACAAACTCTCAGGAGAAAAAGCACTAGCGTAGAAGTCTAGAGTTTTGCTCATGTGTAAACACAGTTAATCTAGAGATATAATCTATACTAACATAGATTTGGTTCNCCATGNATATGANGAAANAATATCAAAAAGAAATGTTGGTGGAAAATGTTCAAATTCTGAGCAGTTGTGATACAATACATGAAGTCAATTGGAGAAATTGAAGAAAACCTCGCAGAAAAAGTTGAACCAGTGCTCGGATTCAAGCCGTCTTCAAAATTTAAGAGAGGTCCAATTGGCATTCTGATTTACATCGTTTGTGGAATTATTGCTTTCTTTTCGTTGAGGAGTGCAGGCGTGTTTTGACTGCACCTCTAGCGTATTTTCATTACCTCTAGCTTTGTTGTTTGTGGGCGAAAATATAATCTAAACCATTGCAGAGTTTATCGCATCATGGAAGATGGTTCTGACGGGGGATTAACAGAAGTTGATTCAGATGAAAAGGATATACCACACTCCGTAGCGCAGGGGCAAGGGTCGGAATTAAACAAAAATAAATCCGGACGGCATCAGGCCGAACCAAGCGAGTCGGGGAAACCCTCCATCGATTTGCCGCAGGATGAGAACCGTGGAGATTCAAAGTTCTTCTATGGCACGATGCTAATTATCGTGTCCTTCTTACTCTTCATCATTGGACCCAATGCAGATAGTCTTTCTTTGTGCCTTGCTTCTCCTGTCATATTCCTATTAGGATGTCTTCTCTTTGCTTTGGGTAACAAAGCAGACAGTTCTTTCTTAGTTCTGACACTGTTAGGATTGATGTACATTGCTGCAGCCTATATTACCCTAGCCTTCGAAATGAGTGGAGGTTGGGGCAGTATGGGCATTGGAGGGTTATCGGGGTGGGGTGGGCCCTAGTGATTGCACAACGATAGTTAATCCCTCGAATCTAAAATGCAACTAAAGCGAGCTGAGCGAAGGATTCGCAGATAGAATCGATTGTGCCTGACGATAATCATCCGGCGAAAAGTATCCTTCAAATGCGCCAGAATCGTCGACTGCGACGACAGCTTGCGGCATGCGCTCATTCACGGACTTGATGACATCTGCAATGGAATCGGATAGGGCTACCTTGAGCACGTCCATCTCCATGACTTCCTTGCATGTGGTTTCGGTCACGTCAACACCGTTTCCGATGGCTTTCAACATTTGGCGTTGGCCGATGACACCCTTCACTTGATCTTCGTCGTCAAGAACAACAAGGATTCCAGATGGAATACTCACCAGGCGCTTGCATCCTTCGACAAGCGTATCTTCCAATCCAATTGTCACGTGTTCATCATCGAGTTCCAAATCGGCAACGGTTTCGCTCATAAACACCGCTGGAGGTGACTGTTCATGAGTGTTTTGACACTAAGCGACAATCTTGATGATGCGATTGCAACCATCGCACTGTATTCGAATCGGACGTAAATCAGAGGTAACTGGGTTCGAGGTTTGGCATTGAGGACAAGCGATTGTTGGGAAGTTTTCAACAATGATCTGTGGCTTTGAACTCGGTTTACTATCCGTAGTTGTTCTTGGAGAGATGATTGCTGTAGCCCACCAAATGAACACAATACCTCCGCTCGAAGCAAGGATGTAGAGCGGTTCGAAAGCGGAAAAGTGCAACAAGAAAACCACCGGTACGAGGATCATCTCAATCATCAGCGGATACTTTGATCGATTCGAAACCATCCGGAAAGCAGACCATAATCCACCAGCTAACATGATTGTCATGATGGAAGTAAGACCAATAGGGGCGTGAATAATCGATGTCGTTGGTTTTGAGTCGATGGTGAATTTATCCGATTGTGTGAATCCAGAAGCCGAAATGGTCGCAGCTTCGCCCCATGGGAATCGCCAATAGTTCACATTCACATCATCACTCTGTTTTACATCAATGTAGGAGAAGGAAGACATAGCGCTCGATTTAATGGAGATGAATAAGTCATACGTTGACCATAATGGCGAGGGTTGCGGAGTCATAAACGCGCTGTTCAACATTCTGAAATCCAAGCCGGAACTCATTATGGTGAGGGAGTCAATTCTCAATTTCAAAGGTGCATTCCGAACGCGATCCTCCCCCATCAAATCAAGTGTTATTGCGAAGGATTCGGCTCCCCCGAGATCGCCGATAATCTCATCCGACTCTAGACCAAGGCCAAATTGAAAGAATGTGATGTAGTAAGAATCCATTTCGTTCTCAAAACGACTTATTTCCGCACTTTCAATGACACGACTTCCTCGTTCATCGTCGCCAATGTTGCCTCCGTCAATATTCTTCAACACAGTTGAGAGTGGAATTGTATCGTCCCCCAAATGATCGAGTCCCCATCGAATCCANAACGCCATCTCACCTTCGATTGTCAAAATGGTTGTTTGTTCGAGAAGCAAATCAGATCCTTCCTTTTCAAGATCCATTGTGATGGAAATATCAAGAGGCGAGCCTTTGCCGTTTGTTCGAAGTGGTTCATTCAGAGGGTAATATCCACCGCCTTCTCCGGTTCCGTCAAAGGTTTCAATGTCGAAATCGCTCGCTCCCTGTAGGATGATTCCTGTTTGTAATTCGTAAGATACGGAGACATTCACAGTCTCTTTACCACCGGATGCACCATCCCAAGTCCATATCACAAGGATAGCTTCGCCATCAAGTACCTCAGTAGGATCTTCATNTATCGTCACACCATCCACTTTGAGCGAAATTGATTTTGAGAACACCAATGCTTCCATTCCGAATGGCGATTCAATACGCACAGCAAAGTACACCATGTCGCCTTCGACCACCGGCTCGTCGAGTGTCAGATCGATGAGTGGCAATTCAGCACGAAGTGAGGATGCATGATCTTCGCTACCCCAAAGAAATTCCACCTTCGCTCCACTCGCAGGCACACTGAAGACGATTGTCCGAGCGCTCACTGTGACTGAAATTTCTGAGGTACCGCTCACTGAGACTTCTTCCACGGGTACATCGATGGAAATCGTTCCAGTGCCTTGTGCGATGAACGATTGGTCAACACCCAAGAAGGCTGTGAATGACGAACCTCCGATGGTAATTGTTGCAGACATGTTGAGATTAGCACCGCCAGCATCAGAAACTTCGTAATCCAATTCGATGGTCCATGTCGAGTCTGGAACCGTGCCAGGCCATGCAGATTCAAGTTCCCATTTCCCGATTTGTTCGGCAGATGCAACTGAGGTTTCAAAGGATACGGAAGTGGCCGTTTCTGAGAGCAATCCATCAAAAGGAGACAACTGTTTGTTTCCGTCACCAAGAAGGTACAAGTCTACCTCGGAGGCATCGCAACATACTTTGGTGTCTTCAGCACTTGCAAACGTCGCAATTGGAGAATAAGGGACCAAGAGTGAGAGCATGAAGCAACTCAGCAGAAAGAAGACCCGCCCTCGCATTCTCTCCCCAGCCTGCGCTCTGTTAGGAAGCGTATAACACCAACGCCAAAATGAGTGAAACTATCTTTGTTTTCTTATCAAAGGGCTTTGTCCAACATTGCGCCCAGTTCTTTCTCAAACAAGCCAATCAGAGCCTCACCCACTTCGCCTTGAAGTTCATCTGGTAAGAGACGCAGACCAAGTCGGGTTGCGGCCCTTGTGGCCTTGAGTTCTGCGTAAACCGAACGTGCCTTTTGTTGGAAATAGTAGTTCACCGCCTCTTTAATTTCAGCATGGAGATCGGGGTCCTCCTCAATTTTATTGCGGATGTGAGCTTTGAGTTCATCCTTGACAATGTCTTTGAACGACTCGATGATGAGATCTTCCGTTGACATAAGGTCTTGGACACGTTCCCGAATGCTACCCGTCAATAATCGTTCAATCGCCATGCTAATCCCAGTACCTCTTGATGTTTCAATCCGTCGATGACGCAAGCCTGCCAGTTCTAAGGAATTCATCAAGCAATCGTCCAGCATGAATGACTGCGTCATCAGCATCTTGTGGCCACTTCTTNAACAAACGATGGAGTACCGTTGCTAGGTCTGTTGCCGTATTTGGAATCTTCATTCGCTTCCAGATGAGTTCCTCCAAACGCGCTGTGGAGAGCCCCTCACTCGACAACAATGGGAGGCTGTATTCGGAGAGAGCCTGAGCCCTTGCGGACGCATCCATGTCTTTCCACAGCTTTTGCAGACGTTGAAGTCTTCGAGGCGAGGCCAGAGGCATCATATCCACAGATGCATCTTCGACTTCTGGCAACGGGCAAACTTGAATCGTGCCCTCATCTCGAAGAAAATCTCGAATCATCGTGTGAATCGGGTCCATGGTCGTATCCAAACTCTCCATCAGCCATTGTCCACATCCTGAATACGGTCGGCAACGCTTTGTTCGCTCTCCTTTTGGTGCGATTGTAAAAGCAATTGCTGAGGATTGCAGGACAACATCAACGCTCCCTCTTCGCTTGGTTGTNGAATGATTGAATTCAACCTCGACATGTTTCGAAGCGAGGAGGAATGCGTCCTTGGGCGGGGTTTCGATTCTACTGAAGGCATCAATGAACAGGATGCTTGAACCCTTTTGTTCGGGAATGAAACTCGTCTCATCATGTGGAATATGAGAGGAAGGTGGGAGAATTCTGCGCGAGTACGAAACACCCTTGTCGAGAAGGGCTGATTCCAAGAAACCCAGCGCGAGGATTGAGTGGAGATCAGCAGTCGCGACCAGCATCAACGAGTTGGATTGTAGAAATGAAATCGCATCATCCACAACACCATCGATTGGCATGAAAAACGGAGCTGATCTCAAGTTCTTCATGGCCGTCCCAAAGGGGCCTTAACCCCCAGACAAATGAATGCTCCCAATCACTCGACGATGAGTCGAAGTTGGTCNCGCTTGTACTTCCAGTCAGCAGAAAGGCGACCTTCAGCCCTGTAGTAGTTNCCAAGTCGTCGAATCTTGGCTTCGGTTATCTCAAGCGCACGCTTGTTGTGCAAATCACGGTGATTGGTCGTTAAGTGGTCGATGATTGCAACCGCTTGTCGCATGAGATTCATCAAATCCTCTGGATATGATCCTCCGAGGTCGTTTTCTGAAAGGACTGCTCCAATTCGCTTGCCAAGAACAAGGCGGGCGTTTGGAACTGCGTGCTTGTCTCGTAGAACGAGTCCAATTTGCGAGGTGCTCATACCTTCCTTTGCATACTTGACGATAAGAGATTCAATCTCCTTCACGTCGGTGTTTGACCAGGAGGATGGCTCGGTCATGAACGGCTTCGTAGAACCACTTTTTCCTTTTCGTGATGAATACATTCGTGCCATATGGACCACTCGGAGCAATCTTGCGACCTGCTTACCCTTCTTAACCACATCGCTTCTTCCGGTCATCGCTTCTGATGCATTTTCGCCAATCGTCCGGGCGTGCCTGCCCATTCCCAACCCGGTGCAAGACTTCTCGCAAGTCCAACCGGTTCCTCGTTTTGTAGAACNAGAAGGTCTTGACCTCTTCGAATTTTTCCATCGTACGAATCGATGATTCCGAGATGGAGGTCTCCTTTCCATTTTATCGATGGTTTGAGTCGAACGCAAGGTAGCGTTTTGTGTTCAAACAAAGACGAAATTGCTCCTTTGCTAAATGCAAATCCTGCACGATCAAAAAACCACAAAGCCATTTGCTCACCGTCTTTTTCAATTCGCCACCGGGGAGGTTTTCCCCGAATTCGGCACCCTTCAAGCCAATCGTCGGTGTTGTAGAGATATCGAGAAATACTCTTGAANCGATCCATGTTNAGGGATTCTCCTTTCCGTCGGCGAAGATCAAATTCCTCTTTGCTGTGTTTGACCGCNTCATTTAATCGNTGCAGCGATGTTCGGGACCCTGAGGATTCCCCCTGTCGCGTATCGATTACATCAAATCCTTCGATATCAAGTTCAATTCCNCTGTGATTGATGATGCATCGGTAGGCATGACGGTCGAGAAGTGATTGGACCATTGATTTGATTCGTTCGAGTTCTTGACTNGTCCAATCNCCTGTAACGGGGATATCGTAGAAACCTGCTGGCCATACATCCTCCAAATCCCTAGGAACAAGTCCAAGTGGGGATGTGACCATAACTTCGTGGCAACCATTGCTGCCAATGGCTTCGATAAATTTACGATGAGATTTTGAAAGACGATACGGCTTTCGCTCAGAGCANGGGAGTAGCACAAGTGTGTGGTCGAGNCCTTCTGGTGCTGTGTAGCGGTGCATCATGAAATCAACCCAAGCATGNACTTCTAAGTCGAGATGGCTCTCTTGTGCCATAAATTCAATTGCATCAATTCCCGCAGGGTGGGCGCGTAACACATCTTCGATTGGATGCATTAGGGTATCGAAATGGCGCATGTGTTCAACCAATCGAGGGCTGTTCAGACTTTGCTGTTGAGCAAGGCGGCGTAACGTCCCCGTTTCAATCGCTGACTGAACGGAACGGATTGCTTGATGATAATGATGCAATGCTACATCCGTGTTGAGCGTCTCACCATCCAAAGGTAGCCGGGGACCGAAGGAGGTGAGTAAGTGACCTGTACTGATTGCAAGTCGAACACGACTCGTGTCGAACAGATCAACTCCAAACCAAGCGAGAACCGCAGCATTATCCGGTCCGCCAAGACCAGGTGTCCAAAGAAGCGCACCAGGAAATCGGTGCTTCAGTGTTTGAATCGCTTTCACAAGTTTCCCAGGTTGGGCTGCGAGTTGAACTGCGTCGAGCAAGACGACAATGCTGGGTTGTAAATCATCGTTCAACAGCGATGGATCATGATGCAATCGTTGCCAAGAAACAGGCAGAAGGGGGCCGGTGTCAGCCGATTCACCTGCATTTGCCTCATCCAAGGAAGGTGGCAATACATGACCAACCGATGCTTCCATTGTAGGACCTAATCGGTCAAATGCTGGTGGTATGAGGCAATGCTTTGTCGAGATTGTAATTCTCGCTGGTATGGTCCTGCTTTGCACGCAGTGGAAAGCGGCGATGTTTTTGCATGCCTCATCGTCATCTTCGGTCGAAATGAAAGCAGGTGTCTTCACAGCCGGAGACGAACGATCTCCTAACCCCCAAACCCTTGCATATCGATGGCGATGAAGNACTGTACGACCAAGTCCTTCTGCCATGGCTTGTGCTGAGGTGGTTGGTTTTTCAAAGATGGCACGGATTGGAAAGAAAGTGTTGAAAGACTACGCCTACGAGCCGCTTTTATGNAGGGTGAAGCGCAACGAACACGCNCGATAGCAACCTTGTTTGTCTGTGTTGTTCTTCTGAGCATTCTTCCAGTCACCCATGCAGAAGAACCATTGGACGCGTTTGTTGTTGATGGTCGCATACAAATGATCAGTCTTTCTGAAGCGGAAGTNTATCAGCAGACAATGGACGTTGAAGAAGGAACCATCATTTCCGTTAATGTCGGTTGCGGCACGTGTGAAGTCGAACTTGAAGCAGGAGAGACCACACTTACATCTGCCACCTCCGTGACCTACAAAGCACCTGAGAATCTCTCGGTGAGCATCACCATACGTTCGACGTCCACTGAAACCGTGTCGACCTCCTTTCTTGTTGTTCAAGATGAAAGTCATGTGAATCAGCGACCGAGCCCTGAATCGAGCATGAACCTTGTTGATTCCCACCGTTGCTCGGACCCGATTGAATGTTTGGACATGCACCGTGGTAATCTTAAGGCAATTACAGAAGGAAACTACTCAACACTTGGTTTCGATGCGGGTGCCGTTGAATTAAACGCCGAAGAGTATTATGGGTTTACGGTCAGTAGCGGAGAGGTTGTCGAACTAACACTTCATCATGCTTCAGACGCAATTCGCTTTGATTTCTATTTCCAAAGCGATAACCAAGAGGTGCTGCTCGACAATGTTATCGAAACCATGACNTCGACCAACCCCCACNTCCTCGGAGAGACACACTACTTGGAAATCGAGGAGGATGGGCGTATTATCGTGAAAGTTTCAACAGCAGCACAGGTCTCATCCTACGCTCTCCAGCGAACGATTCACCAACCGCAATTGACAACGACCATCGATGGTGGTACCTCACAATTTGATCAAATTGGCCATGGAGAATCCAAAACTGCATTTGTGCTGGGTTCNACTGGTATTGTCAAACTTGCACCCGTGATTGAAGACATTACTGCGCAGCTTTCTGTTCGAATCGGTGACAATTGGGTCAACATGCCTGATGTTTTGGTAGAGCAAAACACGGTTGAACGAATCTTTGCCTATCCGAATACCACCATGGCGATGCTAACCATCGAAGGCGCAGTCCACTGGGTTGACGTCACCATAGAGAATTTTACGGACGGGAATACATCGGTCGATGCACCCGGATATCTTCCATCAAATCTTCTCGGCGAGAATTGGCCGATCTTGTATTCTGAAGATACCGATGGATATTCAGGCGAACTTACCCTTCCCACAATGGACATTGTTGACGTGTATCTTGTTTCAGTCGAGGGATGGGTGGATTCAGAGCACCGTTTGCACATCCAAATCGATGGCACAAGTCAAGACCTGCTCGTTGATGTGCAAGAATTGGACCAAGAAACAATGGAATCACTTCAGGAGTACACACTTACGCCTGATTTGTTCACAAACAGCATGGATCTTTACATCACGGTCGGACCGGGTAACCACCTCATCAAACTGTATCACACAAACGATTCTGTTCTCGAGAATCAGACATGGGGGAACGATCTTGATCCACTCGAATATGAAATCACCATAACCAAAGTCACCACTGAAATTGGGGAAGAGCCTTGGTTCGCACCATCAGATGAAGCCAAATTTTGGGGCTCAACGGTTCGATGGATTCTCGGGGTAGGCATGATGCTACCAGCACTGTATCTCTTCTATTCGATACGAAAAACCAAACGTCAGGCTACTCGAATCGGGGCTATAAAGCGAAGACTAGAACTTCTATCCAATCTTCTTGATGAAGGAAAGGAAACACCAGAACAAACCAGAAAATCCCTTGTTCGCTCTTTGGAGGCAGTTGCAACGCTTCCGTGGCAATCTGCAATCGCATCATGGGGTGAACCTCAACATTCGTACACGACCGATGGAACGTCGATTGCAGTTTGGAATTTGGACNNCAGGCTGGCGAAATCGTTTGGAGATTGGCCGATTCTTGTTGGGTTGAATACTGAGCATGAAACATGGGAAATAGCAGCCTTCCGATTCGATGCGCCCTATGGCCAAGCGCTAACCGTCGAGCGAGTCGAACCCCGTCTTCTGCATCAAGGAGAGGAAGTCTTCATTGATTCAATCGCTCGAGGAACAACCGTTTTCCTTACCGTTGACCTTGCTGGGGATGCAACGCAGGTCGATGTTGAGCTCAATGGTCATGTTGGTGGAACACCCAGAGCAATGCGTATTCCAACAGCGTTGAACCGTTTTGTTGAAGAGGAATAGTCATTCATTCGCTCTTCGATCTGCAGCATCATCAAGAATGCGTTGCAATTGATCGCTTGGATTGAGAGACGTTTTCATCGAATCGAGTTGCTTCTTGTCAGATTTTGAAATCTTTTCCGGGACGTGAAGTTTGAGCAGGACAACAACATCACCACGACCACTTCGCCTCATGTGCGGAAGGCCGCGTTTCTTGATTTCCAACGTATGGCCGGCAGATGAGCGGGGAGGGATGACAATGTCGAGTTTCTTGCCATCGATGTGATCGATGGTGACCTTCGCACCCAAGACGAGGTCAGGGTAACCGAGCGGAAGAGACATGATTAGATCAGAACCATTTCGCTCAAACCAAGGATGCTTTAGAACTTCGATTTCGATGAGAAGATCACCGTTCGAGCCTCGACCCCGCTCAGCAGGCTGGCCTTGGCCGCGCAACCTTAGCCGCGTGCCGTGCTCAGCGCCTGGTGGCACATTGAATTTGATGGATTTTGCCTCAATTCGGTGACCCCGGCCAGAACAATCCCCGCAGGGAGATTCAATGATCGAGCCGGTTCCGCCACAATCCCTGCATTCCTGAACAACCTCATTCACGAACGGTCCAATTTGTTGACGTACTCGAACACGGCCCGTTCCTTGACAAGTCCCACATGTTTTGGTTTTCCCATCCTTCGCACCTGTACCGTTGCAAGTCGAACACTCGACTGGTAGGTCGAGTTCAATCGATTCCTCACTGCCCGTTATGACAGTCGCCATCTCAATGCTGTGTCGAACGAGAATATCGGATCCTTTACGTTCACGGGACCGGCCGCGCCCACCTCCGAAGAAGCCCGAGAAGAAATCACCACCGAGAAGATCTTCCAAATTGATGTTAAATCCTCCACCAGAAAAGCCACCGAATGGGTTACCTGACGGACCATCGTGACCAAATCTGTCGTAATGTGCGCGCTTTTCTGCATCCGAGAGAACTGCATAAGCCTCTTGGATTTCTTTGAATTTCTCTTCTGCATCTGGCTCCTCACTCCGGTCGGGGTGAAATCTTCTCGCAAGACGTCTGAATGCATTTTTCAGATCTTTTTCGGTTGCTGAACGGTCAACATCGAGAACTTCGTAATAGTCTCGTTTGTCTGTCAACGTTCCACCTATGCTTTGCCAACAGGCGCACCTCTAAAACCTCACGTCGAAATTAGACCGAGAGGGACGTACCACAGGATTGACAGTATCGCTCCGAAGGTGGGTTTGAAGCCCCACATGAGGGACATTTTCCAGAAGGGTTAGCCGTTGAAACAGGAACACTACCTCCACTCAGCATAGCTAGGTCTTCGATTGATTCTCTTTTTGGAATCGGTGCGAGTTGTGGAGTCTCAATCGATGTTGATGAAAGAATTCCACCATCGTCGCTCATTGAAGTCATGGTCAAATCATCACCGGAGCGGGAATCTGCAGTCATCTTTTCTTTGATTGGAGCAACCGGACGTTGGGCGATAACGGGCGNTTGTTGAGAGTTATTACGCAACCGAGCGAGACGTAATTCTTCCCGTTCGGCTGCTTTGTCTTTCCCAAACCAGCCAAAGACGCTGTCAATGATGCCATCCATCCAACTGGTACGTCGTACTGAACCAACGGTTGAATCGATCAATTCATCCATTTCCGCTCCATCACCATTCATTCGACGAGTTGCTTTCTGAACGTAACCTTGCTCAGTAAGCATTTGTACATCGGATTTGTCATCTCGATCAAGTTCTAACTCAGGTGCCTCGCGACCAAAGGAGCCAACCTTGGAATCGAGATTGGCTTGGTTTAGTTCCGTGTCGGCTTGGAGTTGCGTGTCTTTTTCCCACACGCCCTTTGCTTCAGCATCATAAACATGTTTCATTTTCTTCATAATTTCTGAGCGGCGATATTCGTGGTCTTTTGTCAGCCGGGTCCTGCGTAACAACACATAGCCGATTAGAACCCCCGTTGCATAATAGAGAATCATGTACAACCAAGACAATGCGAGAATGTTCCCCAATGGGGTGACAACAACATGCAAACATCCCATGACGAGAATGGGTAAAGCAAACAGACCAATTGAGGAGGACTGTCTTGTTGCCATAACATCGACTCTGTCGCTTTCTTCTTATGCATTCGCCTTGAATGTTTCATGATCGATCACGAGATGCGCGGCCTTTTCGTACGCACCCGTCGATCAGTCCGANTGTNAATCCTGTNTGAAGTAAGAAAAGGGAAAATGGAACCCCNACAGCATGCGAAATCCCTTTTTTCAAATGCGCCAATCCGGACAACAAAAGAACGCCTCCATACGCAATGATTGGTATCAATGCTAGATTTGCGCTTATCATCAGAAGAAGGGTGCTTGCAAGAAGACCAAGCAATGGCAAAAACTCGCGAAGAACCAATCGCTGCGGGTGTTTAAGAAGTACTTTGGTTCTCCAAAAGCCGTAACGATGGCTCATCAAAAACCATGACCTAAACGACGACCTTCTACGCATTTTCACGAGGGCCTCGGGTGTCCGAAACAGCTTATACCCCGCATTCAACATACGCATACTCAGATCACTATCCTGACTGGTCAAAAATGATTCATCCCAACCATTGACGGCTTCGAGCGCACTTCGTAGATGCAGGGCGAAAGCAGGAACATTTGTTGGNCCTTCNTCATCGAATATTGCAAATTGNCCNTTACTACCTCCAAGTGGGCTTTTTAGNGTCGCGTCAAGNATTGATTCAATTTTTCCTTGTTCCTTCTCATTGCCAATNACTCGACATCCAAGTCCACCAATGTTGGGATGTGCGCTTTCCAATCGATTCCACACCGATTTCAGTTGTTCAAGATGGTTTGAATCAATCTCGATATGGCCGTTGAATTCGAGAACATGTGTAACACTCTCAGGAAGATGCTTGAGAGCAAGGTTACGTGCATGAGGAACAAAACGNTCAGGGTTGTCATACAATTGCAGGACTGGNTCGTTCTCCTNNTTCAAACTCTCCTGAATTGAGNGAATAATTTCTCGTGTTGCATCGCTTGAACCACCATCAAAAACCAAAACCATGTGTTCCCCTGAAGGGAGCGATTGGTCAAGCAAAGAGCGCAAGCATGCCTCAATATGAGCCTCCTCGTTCAGAACGGGAAGAACCGTAGCTAACCAAGGCCCCTGNGTTCGCATTGTTTTGCACTGAATCAAATCTGTTTTGATACTTCACATTCACAAGTAGGTTCAAAAGCGGTTTCTTCTTGCTGATTCCATGGACCTGAAACCGTTGACATACAACGGACGAAACGAAGGTATCGAGGTTACCTTGCGGACACATATTCGACCCGGTGATGATGTTGTGAATGTTTCAGCAGCAATCCATTCATTGTTTCCTGACGCAATGATTGGGGATGTCGAGAACGAAACATTCCCCAGCACGAGAGATGTTGAAATCGTCTGCAANCACCTCTCATTTGAGACATTTCTTGAGCAATTAAGGAAACAAACAATTCTGGACACAGCAATGGACGCGATGGGGCAACATCTGCAAGAAAGCAAGACGGTGTTTCAGATTTCTCGTCTCGCTGCGTATGCGGGGAAAATAGCATTTACTTTTGGTGACGTTCCCTTGGGCGGGTGTTTTGATATCCATCTCGAGGGGGTTGGTTTATCCGATTGGATTGAAGCATGCACTTGGCATTCAGGACGTCAAAATGTTCCTAGGCAACTGCACGATTTGGCAGCAATGGATGCTGCANGTGAAGCAACGACTTGGCATCANTAATCCATCTTTAGGAGATCCTNAACGATCGGTATGTCCGCTTCAAGCCAATCGAGATCAAGGTCTTCTTGGGAAGAAATCCATTTCATTTCACTGTGGACAGTGAGTTGCATGTCTTCAAATTGGGAAGATTCGACAAGGAACCCGTGTATCTCAACATGAAGAAAAGGATAGGTATGTTGCCATACACCTAATTTTTTGATGATCCTTGCTTCAATCNTCAACTCCTCGCTCAGTTCTCGCAAAAGGGCTGCCTCAGGGGTTTCATTTGCCTCAATCTTCCCTCCAGGGAATTCCCATTTCCCGGATTTGGGTTCACCTTCGCCTCGTTTCATTGCCAAAAAGCCGTTTTCTGAGAGAAACATCCCCGCAGCAACTTGTATTGACGGTTTGTACAGCATGTGCGCAAGCATCTTCCGAACAAGTTTTGTTGCTTCCTGAATTGACATATGATCACTGGAAGGTAGGTGAAGAAAGAGACAAGGAATCGCAAACTTGTGCTTGTTCAAGGCCTCATGTGTTCGAAAATAGGTCTCATTGCAGATGTATTCACCCGCATCAAGAGACAATTCGATTTCCCCATCCCAATTCTTNACACCCCATTTTTTTACGGGCACTGGAGTATCCAAATCACCAAGTCCACTTAATTCGATATCATAGTCCTGGCGTCCAGAATTGTCAGGGATCTTCATATTGAGCCGATCTTGAGCCCGAAGTTCAATCCGAGGAACCGTGCATTCACCGCAAAGACCCAGNTGCAGAATAGCNTCCCACTCTCGATGTTCCAGTTCATTCGCAGTCCATTGTGCCCCTCGTTTGTCAACAGATAGGACGTGTTTCTCTATCGAAACCTCACTCGCTCCTCTACCGAATGGATTTTTGATTGGGAGTAGATTTGGAAAGGATTTGACAATTTTTTCTGTCGGATTTTGTTGGTGAGTTCCAAAGGGGCCAAACCCAGTTAACAGAACCCGTGGCATAGTGCATGCTAGAGGTGAATGTTCTTGATTTTGCTTACAAATTGGCAACAGATTGACAAACCAACACACATGACCGNGGCATGAGGCGTATGACTCCCAGCGGTCAGTCAGAATTGAAACCGTTGAATCTCGTCACTGAGATTTGGAGAGAAATTTTTCTTGGGGTTGGGATGTGGGGTGCGCTACGACCCATCTTAGCAGCACTCTTAGCAGCCATACCAGGATTCTTTCTTGGTCAACACTTCAACAGAAAGCATCGTCGGGCTTTCGATTGGACTCTCTTGCAAATCCCGCTTGCATTGACGATTGTACTCTACATTCCACTTTGGCTCTGGTCTATTTACGATGCGTGGAGGGACGCTACGATCATTGTCTCCAATTCAAAAACAAACTAAGGTCGCCATAACTGATCCGAAGTTGCTAATTCTCCGCTCTTCATTCCTTCCATGTCGTCAAGGTCATCTTGGTCAAATTCTGTCGGAAGATCACCGCTAAACCATGCACTAATACTCACAGTCTCGACGGCCCAGTACATAACTGAATCCTCATTGTTTGAGTGTCCAGGATGTTCAGAATCCTCGTGGTCTGCAGGCGATGTGTACACAAGATTAACCAAGCCAAGGAGGTGTCCAAACTCATGAACCATTACGCTGTTTTCGATGTCTTCAGATGTTATTCTTGGATTGAAGATTGAGGTTGCATCATCAATCGAATCGGAGAACAAAGCGATGGTTGAGGCATCGACAGCGACACCGAGAACGCTTTCATCNGAGTATTTTCCTTGTGGCATNATTACGTGCCACCGAAGAACGGAGGTCTGGGGAGGTGAATCCATGGTCTCATGACCTATTTCACGCACTTTACTCGCAGTCCAGGTTGAAGTCTCAGAGAACTGGACTTCNTTCATAACAATTCGAATTCCATCCGGTTTGTCGCAAACTTGCCCAAGCCTTTCTTTCAACATGCTGACAGTTGACGATTCAGGATTGTAATCGGGAGCGTGATCGATTTCGATGACCAATTCTCTGTATGCATCATCCCGTAGACAAGCGAGGGCTAAACCTCCGGGCACACCCCAGTTTTCACCCAATATGTTTTCAATCTCAGACGTACAACCTGCCATGGGTATTGACAACATCAAGCATGAAAGGAGAAAACCCATCAACCGCCTGTTTCCCATGCTTGACCCACTTCCTCATTCTTCTAAAATCTCACGACCTTACCACGCATCGGGCAACTCGAGTGGTGAGAACAACTGTCCTGGACCCTTGGCCTCTGCGAGTTGCTGTCGAACGAGTTGCTCCCAAGCTCTTAGTGCGAGGATGGCTTCGATCAAATCCATCTCCATCTCAACGAGCGTAACGCGAATAAGCGTCGAGAGAATATCCATTCGATCTTGATCAACAATCTTCAGTACTTTTTCTACATCGAAGGCAACGGGCGATTGATTGATCTCTGCTGTCTGCTCAATGGGCCAAGGTTGTGAGACACGTTCACTGATTGCAGCACCGGTTTTCGATGCATATTCATTGAGCGATCCCAGCAATCCCTGAATGTGATGTTGCAACACGAGTGCAACCTCTGAAACAGGCATTGTCAATTGACCAATCAAGTTGACCATTCGCTCCTGCAAAGTTACCATTGAATCTGTTGCTGACAAGTTGCCAACTCCTCTTATCTCTTCGAAAATCCTTCGATGTATTTCCATCCGAAATGGTTCCATTGCTCTTGTGTCCAACCTTCAGGAAGGCCGGTAGGTGGAAGGGGTGCTATGCCACGTGGATCAGGTTGGGCAAGCGGAGCTGCTGCGGGTTGCGGCGCTGGGGCAGGAACAGGACTTGGGATTTGCATGATTGGTTCGGTGTTTAATTCAGGAACCGTCTTTGCTTCCATCTCTTCTGCAACGGATTCGGTTTGATCTACTTCAAATTCTTCATCGCCGTACTTCATTTTCCGGTACATGACCAACATCCACAAGAATGCTGAGAGGGATACCACTGCAACCACATACATGAAGATAGCAAACTGGCCATCGCTTGCTTGTTGAGCAAGAGCGTCTCCATCTCGGACTGTCTGTTTCTTCACAATGAGTGGATCAACATTGTATCGATCCATCTCAACACCATCGACGAGAACCAACACACGGTATGATTGTGATTGTCCTGGTTCAACTTCCGCAACCACCGGAATTGAAACGACAGCCGTCATTCCAGCCCCGATCGGACTCGATGCATTTGATTCTTCATTCCAATTGCCTCCTTCAACCAAGCGTTGGAGTACGAAACGAAGGTCGCCCTTCCCTCCTGCGTTGAGGACACTTATCTCAAGTTCTGAGGTTTCACCTTGGATTGGACTCGGATTACTCCACTTGATTTCTGTTTCCGGTTGATCGAAGGAAATACTCGGGCCGAGAAGGGACAAAGGCCAAGTTGCAAATGGCTCGTTGATGTTGTTGTTTGCAGTTTCAAACGGGTTTCCTGTTTCATCCGAACCAGAAACCCAAATGTCGACGACATAGGATGGAAGGAGGGTTGTTGCACCCATGTCGGTTAAATCAATTTCACCTGTCCAAAAGAACTGGTCTCCGAACGGTAGCGTTTCCGGCAAGGCTGTGGCGCCACGGGAAATTTCTGCTTCGCCAGCACGGATTCTGTAATGCAAAACAGCGGGGTTATCCAGGTCAAATCCATTATCATCAATCGTTTCGAGCATCACGTTCAATGAGTTTGCCTCACCTATCGAAAGAGGTGATCCTGCAGGGACCTCATTCAACATGACCGTTTGGATGGTCGGATTGGAACTGTCAACGACAAATCGGACTCTGGGCAACGGGCTGGTCTCATCCTGTGCTAATCCGGGTAGGTCATCAAGTTGCAAACGCAAGTCAAGACGGCCCGAATTTACAGCAGGGACGAGAAGGTCGAGACTGAATTCCCCATTTTCGCGGGGAGATGTTCTCCATACGTGATCAAAATCTCCAAAGACAACATCGAACGAACCTGGAGGTGCTGGTGTTTCATCCTCGCTAAACAGAACGCGTCCCGTTACACGAAGNGCTTGTCCGCTACCGATGAGTGTTTCATCAGCATCATCGTTGTAGTGGTTTGTACCGTCTCGTAGTTCGACAGCCTTGATATGACCTGGTTCAGTGTAGAAACGGAAATCGTTGTCCAGACTCCAGGCGTTGGAACCTAGACCACTGATCTTGGAGAAACAAGGCGTCGTCTCTCCCTCATTGCAAGGTTTGTCTGTCACTTTGAGAATTGGAATGAAGTGTTCTGTTCCATCGGTATCGTACGTCTCTGGGAAAGACCACGTCAATTGGAAGCGGGCGCGAATGAGCAATTGATTCTCATCATCGCCAAAAGTCGATACCTGTGAGTATAGGTTCGAAACAGCGATGTATTCGCCTCCAGATTCGAGTTTTGCTTTCGGCATTCCGTTTTCATCTTCTTCGAGTTGGATGAAGATCGACGTTTCATCGTCGTTCACGTCTTCTCCAAGAGCAAATTGCACGAACTGGATATCTTCCCATCCGTTTCGATCCAAAAGAACAACTTGAGCAGTGTACATCACACCTGGATGAAGAGGCTGCTCATCTTCGTGACCGATGATGCTGGAGTTGGTGAGGTCAACAACGGGTTCGAATTCCTCGCGGATGCGGTATGTGGAGACATCAGCATCCCAAGCAGGCATGACTTGTCCGGGAGCATAGCCACACACTTGCGGCGTTGGTGGGCACACGGGACCCCCTCCCATGGCAACTTGGTTCTCTTGCCCATCTTTGCCGCTGACATACATGGAGACGACTTGCCCATGTTCGAGCATGGAATCGTCGACGAGTCCGTTGAAGATGTTTAGTCCGCCAGTGATTGTTTCTGGCGATGACAAGATTTTCTCAGCGTATTCATCTTCCTGGGGGAATCCATCGAAATTGAAATCATGACATCCAATGGCAACCGTTGATTTGCAGCCAACCCAATAATGAAGACTAATTTGGGTGGGAGGGTCAACGCTGTCTTGAATGTTGACAGCGACGGCTTGTCCTCCGGGTGCAGGTGGGCCAACATGCCGTTCTTGACCATCGAATGGAGTGACTCCAAGTACCAACGGAGAATTTCCGTCCAAGACGAGGCGAATCGTATTGTATCCAGGATTGGTGAATGTCGAGCCGTTTGGTAGGTTTACGGCTTCGACCGAAAAGAGCATTCCTCCGGGTGATGATTCAATGGGCGAAGTGAATGTGATGTTGTAAGCACCAAAGTTTGGATTTGATTCCTGAGAAAGGATCATCGGTTCCCCAATAGGATCACCATCGTAGGTCACGTTTTGACCAATAACTCGAAGCTCAAACTCTCCGGAGAGCGGGGAAAGTTGCGAAGATTCGAAGTGAATCTTTCCTAGGAACGACAGGTTTTGCCCGCCACGAACCCAATCTTGTGCAAAGAGTTGGCGACCGGTTTCATCGAATACCTGCATCCCGTCGAGTTGAATGTCATTTTCGACACGAAGGCGCATGTTTTCAGTCTGCCAATTGTCAACCGCAGTTCCTAAAGAATCCTTTACCGTAAGGAGTGCCTCTGTGGCAGCCTCGTCATCCCAACTCCAATCAACTGTGGTTGGGATGCGGATTGTACGAACGTCGTTTGCATCAATTGTTGAAGTACAATTTGCAGTATCGAAGGCAACAATTCCGCTTGCATCGCTTAGTGTGCTACAGGAATCACCCTGTTGCCACTTGAATGTAGGATTTTCGCCACGAGAGTTGTTTAGCGATACGGTGACTTCCGTAACAAAGTTGACCTCATCACCGTGTGCAACCTTCACAATCAAATTTCGTGCAATGCCATCGGGTGCAGCCATACCGCCCTCAAACGTAGCGCCTATGGCGTGTGTGTTCATTTTGTATGCGATGTCGATGTTGGTTATTTTCACGCGCCCAGACGTTTGTGCCTCGACAGCGAGCGGAACTTCGACGACGCCTTCACCGTTGTCTGGGATGTATTCATTGAACGCGTCGACCAAGGTTGGTTGGAAATCGACTTCCACGCCAACAACCGAATCGTCGCTTACGTCAATCGCTGATTCATTCAGGAACAGGATGCTTTCCCAGTCAAAGCTTCCATCAGCACCGACGTCGATTCGTGGGCGGTCAGGGTATCCCTCCTCGTAAAACAATTCGAGGCTGTCCATGATCGGTGTTTTGAATCGATCCGTGGACGTCATTGTCACGGCATACCGAAGCACGTTCCCTGCACCATCCGTGGAAAAACTAGTCTCCATGAGGTTCTCTGCAGGTTTCCATGTTTGACCATCATCGTTTGAAACTTGAACAGTAACGGTGGTGGCGGGTTCGGTTGTTGTAGTCCACACCGGTCGGACTTTGCCGACTTTGGTGCCCGTCGATTTTGGAGGTGAAATCCAAGTTCCACTTGACTCGTATTCGGTTGCATACTCGAGGTCAACCCACCAAGATACTGCGGTTGAACCAATGAGCGTTGCCTTCCAGACCAGTTCCTTCCCAGGGTGTTGGAAATGGACGGTTGTGTTTGATTCAACGGCGACCCAATGTGTGCCGTTGTCGGCAGAAACCCAGTAATCCACTCGGTCACCGATGGAGGATGCAGACCACAGTGTTTCCATGTTGATCGCAAGAACGTCATCCGCTGTTTCAATCACCGGACCAAACCACGTCGTGGTTCCAGGAGCAGGCGTCGTTTTGTATTGCCAACTCGTGCCAAATTCGTGATAAGAAGGCGAACTTGACCATGTTGAATATCCGGAATCAACCGTGATAAATCGACGACCGTCGAAAAAGAGCCCATAACCCAACGAAGAAATGCTTCGAACAGAGTTTTCTGGAATCAGTGCTGTAGCGCTTCCCGATCGACCCCAAGACTCAAGTTGGTCACGGTCATTGTAATAGCTTCCATCTTGGCAACGCATGAAGAAATGCGTTTGGTTCATCTCCAACCCGCGGGCTTGTTGATTGCTTACACCGCATTGCCAGATAGACGAAGAAGAGGTTTGGAACGTAAAATAGTCGTTGCCTCGTTCGAAATCACCGGTTGAACTGAGGGTGTACGATTGAATTCTGCGATTTTGGTTGTGAAGCACCCAGATTGTGTCCTCTACAGGATCGTAGGTAATCCCTGTGTAGTCCCCGTTCCCTTGTGGTTGGAAGGAGTTGATGCAGACCCACTCGTTCTCATCAGAAATGTCGAATTCAAGAATTCGATGGTAGAGTGTGTTGGCAGAAGAGGTGTAGAAATATTTGTAGCCGGAAAGGATTGCAAACAGACGCTCATCGTCGGTAACGACCCAGTCGCGGAAACCCCACTGCCCATAATAGGTGGATGAATGCTTGCTAGGAAGTGTGCATCCATTTTGNTCGAGCGTGATAATGCTTTCACGAGTCCCGTTGTTTGGATACAAGCGGTGAACAATGTTGTGGAATGTTGTGGATGACCACGTTGAAAGGTAAAGCCAATCATGATGGCGAAGAATTGAGCCTTGTCCTTGAGCATTCAGTGAGTTTGGAGTGAGTTTCAATTGTTGAGAAAACAATGCATCCGTCGAGTTTGATGTGTGCGGTTGTCGTATTGCATACGTGCCATTGTCAAGCCATGCATCGCTCGAAGGGTTCACCTCTTCGTCCATTCCATGGGCATTGAACGCAAGGCTCGCATTTGCCATTGCAAGTGCTAAGTCTGAGCTTTGGTTGTCTGTGTTGGTTGATTCTCCAGCAACCCAATGCTCTCTCGTTGTTGTTGGAATTGATGACCACCCAGTTGCTGAGGCTCCGGACAATGTCATTTGAACATCGGTAACCTCTGCGCCTTTCGGAAGTGCAATCTTGGCACCCGCATCGGCGTTTCCACCTTGATAGAGTGCGATGTACTCGGTTGTTCCGTCACTGAACTCGTAGGTATGTCGGGCAACTTCAGCCGCTTCACCGTCCTCAATCCATAGTTCGCTCATCGGAGAAAAGCTCATGCCCAAAAACAGCGCAAGAAGCACGAGAGCCACGGAACGTTGAGAGACAGCGTTCGCACTCATGTTTACAACGCAAGCCATGAAGGATTATCAAGCGTTTGGATAGCGGTCACTACGTGGTTTGACGAGAATCGTATCGGATTGGAGAGGTTTCACCGCGACTTCCATCCTGTTCATCGTCGTTCACCTCAAACCAGTCAACCATCCAATCACCGTCTGTATCCCAGTTTGTTGGGTCCGTTCCTTCTGCGATGTGATCGTTGTTGTAATCCAAGAGATACCAACCCAATTCGTGTTCTCCCACTGCTCGTACGGGAGCAGTATTTGGCGCACCGGTGTAGTAGATGTCCCAGGGGTCTGTGAGATTTCCTCCACACAGTACAACGTGATTGGATGCATCTTGGACCAAGAAATCGTTGTCGTTATCGTTGACGATGTAGGCGTATCGTATGTCTGTACTCTGTGACTTGTCCATCTTGAGGTAGTTTTTCACGCTCTCATCCCATTGGCCCAAACCAAGCAAAAGCGCTCGTAATTGCCACCCTTCTTGGATAACTTCACCTTGGTACGTCAATCCAGAAAGACGCACTGCGTTTGGACTGGACAGTTGTTCATTCGTAATGGCAAAGTATTCTTGGAAATTCGTGTATGGCTCGTATACGCAACCAACACCAGAGCAATCCCAATTCCCATCTTGGTCAGCATCATCATTGGCATCGACAGCATCTCGGGGGTCCATCGTGAACCAAGTGAGGGAGAGTTCGGGGCGTTCAAGGGTTCCAGCATTGAGCGATAGAGGTAGGCAGGAGTTTGTCGACGTGTCGCACGCACCACCTGTACCCGGATCGATCCAGTTGACTTGTATTTTCATGAGCGAGGAATAGTTGTCGTTTGACTCGTTCCATGCTTTGGCGTACTCATACCAGTCCGGAATCATGTCCCCGTCTGTATCGTTATCCATTGGGTTTGTACCGTACTTGAAAACCTCACGCCCGTCGGTGAGATTGAAATCTTGGTAGTATGAGGTGACCATTCCATTCATTGTTTCTGTAATGTAGGACTCGGAGTCGCTATCGCTGTCGTTGGAATCTGGTCGCGTGTCGTTGTCGTATTCCATCCAGTTTGTGAAGGGGAGGTCTCCNATGCCAGGTTGGACGATTTGACCGGAGGGGGTAAAGACGCGTTCATTCCAATTGCCCTGAGCTGCTGGTAGGTCAAACGCCGTACGATCGTACCAGCCGTCCGAATCCCCATCGTAATCAACATCCCATGGATTCAACGGGTTTGCAGCCCAATGATTGGCTGTGGTTGGGTTGTCCATGCCGTACAATGCGTAACAATACTCCCACCCATCAGGTATCCCGTCTGAATCTGAATCAGGGTGCGTAGGGTCGGAAACACCGACAAGTGTTCGGTTGAAATTGTTGGCGTTGAACGAATTGATTGTGTTCATTCGATTCACAGAATCAGGGCCCTTTGCTTTGAAATCATCAATCAAAGCCTGTCGTGCTTGCAAAATACTCATACCGGTTTCCTCCATGTATGCATTCATAGCATCCTCACCGAAATCGACGATACCGACCGAAGCAGGGACAGAACTTCGGTTGAGATACTTCCCCCAGGTACGGGATTCCCATTCACGAAGGTTGGAATAACGCTCATCGATGTCAATCGTTCCATCACGGTTGCAATCGTAACTGTCCCCGTCAGAGTCAAGATTGACGTCGGTCTCGATTAACGGGTTGAGACCCCACCTGTTTTCGTTCAAATCCCACGAGGTGAACCAATACTCAAAACCGTCGTACATGCCATCATCGTCGGTATCAGGGTTTGTTGGGTCTGTCATCCCTAGAAGCAATGAAATGAAGACATTTGGGGGTTCCCCCGACTGCCAAGCATTGAAGTCATCCAAGAGTCGCTTACCTCGTGAATCTTTGGAAATCAAAATTTGGAAGACGCGTTGTGCCTTCTTCGTCGGTTGCTGGACATCACCGTCTTCGTGCAGGAGAGGTGCGTCCGCAGGAGCATCGATTCCGTTTTCAGGATTTGCCGTGGCNAAAGCAAATTCTTGCAAATCAACCAAACCATCGTTGTCGCTGTCAAAGGTACCGTCTCCTGCCACAACAGGGTTCAATGTCCACGTTTCAGCAGATATGTTCCACGCTGTGAACAGCAACTCCATCCCGTCGATAATTCCGTCACCATCGGTATCGACGTTGTTTGGATCTCCGGTTGGACCAGAGAGGTTGTATTGTTCGGGCGTCATGTAGGTTCCAAACGAGAATGTGGTTGANGCGGATGGCCATTGTTGGAAGGCATATGCAGAGCCAAGAGTTGTTACAAACCATTGCGGCGATGAGCGGTTGGAGTTGGTTTCCGAGAATTCAGAATCGATAAGGTTGTACTCTTCCCAATTGGTCATACCGTCGTCATCAGCGTCGAGCCAACGATCACTTGGCTGAAGTGGATTGAGAGTCCATTCGTCTTCAATAACGTTCCACCGGGCAAACCATATTTCCCACCCATCGGGCATTCCATCGTCNTCCGAGTCCGCACTAAATGGGTCTGTTGAACCCTTTTCAACCGGAATTTGACCAGCAAGGATTGCTCCGCTCGCACGAGATGCGAAGTCAGCTTCCGGTGTTCCGAAATCAGATACATTGTCAAACAAATCGGTCACGAATCCATTCGGTAATTCCGTGCCATCAAACGTCTGGTTATTCAAGAAGAGGCCTGATCGGATGTGATACTCAAGATAATTGACAAACATTTCATTTTGAGAGAGAACACCGTCTTTGTTCACATCGTATCCATCACCATCTGGATTTTCAAACAAATCAGAACCGTTCAATGGATTGACACCGACTCTCAATGGCGACCATGTGCATTGGCCATCAGCCTCCCANCCATCCGGGAGCGTGTCTCCGTCGGAATCGATGAGATTTGGATCAGGTATCGACCAGGTTGCGACCGATTCGGCAGTTTCTCCAAAGTCTTCGAACAAATCGCCGTTCAATCCTGCTTCACGCACAAGCGACCATTGGTACTCACAAAGATTTGCAAGTCCATCTTGGTCAGCATCCCATGCCGCATCATCGGCTCGAGTTGGATCCAGGGACCAGTTGTTCCCTCCATTGAAGGAAGTGCCAACCCATCGACGATGTTCAATTTCCCANCCATCCGGCATGCCATCACCATCGGTATCCATCACGGTTGGATCTGTGCCAACATCAACTGAGTTCAGGCTAGTGTACGTCGTTCTTGCTTGTTGACCGAGTGCTTCATCGCAGATGTAAACAAGCTGCGGATTGTAGTAACAATCGAAGTTGGTTTCTCCAAGGAAGTAACCAAAGAATTCCGAACCGTCGAGCAGCCCGTCCATGTCCGAGTCACTCTGGTTCGGAAGGGTCGAATTGTAGCCTTCTTCTGTTCGGGCAACGTAGCGGTATTCCTCGAGATTTGTCCACCATCGGTCCATGACGTCTCCACCGTCGAGCCGAAGCCCGTCAACATCCCCATCGAGAAGAGCGTCCCAAGGGTCGGTCGGATCCAACCCGTAACTCAACTCCCAGCCATCCGGCATGCCATCGCTGTCGGAATCGTTTGCGCCAGGGTCCATGAGTTCAAGATTTGCAAATCGACCCGGTGATGCAGCCCCTAAAACATAGGTCGCATTATCTCGTTCAATCGTGGCAATTGATGCTATCTCACCGGGCAACTCCGAGTTGGACTGGACGCCGTAGTAATCGACGTAATTTCCTGCAAGAACCCACAAACCTGCAGATGAACCAACAAGAATTTCATCACCGGTCGGATACACCGAATGGATGTTGTTCGATTTGGCAAGTTCATCTGCATCGTTGCCAGGGTGTTCAAGCAAGCCGCCAAACGACATATCATTCAATTGAAGATCCAGTTGATGCAGTCCTGATGGCGTTCCAATCCACAGCACCGTTGGGTTTTGTGCATTTGGCCCGTCCAACTTCAACGCTTGGACTTCTGCTGGGTTTCCGCTCGCCCCTAGGTTGAGGGTTCGTAGATCGTCAATTTTGTTCGGTATGTCCGAAGGATTCGGATCAAAGAAGAATCGCCATGATGGTGTTGCATCATCGCGCCCTGTTGCAGATTCAAGGGTCATCATCCCGCGTTCTGTGCCAATGTAAAGAACCAAACCGCCGCCCGGTACAATTCCATGCTCGAGTTCTGTGACGACAACTCCATCTTCCGCCAGAGCAGATTTAAAATTCACACCGAGGTCAAAGGTCTGAGTCAATTGACCACCGGCACTTACCTCAAGGACCATGCCTTCACCGTCTGCTCCGAGAGCGATGAGTTGCTGACTTGAACCCTCGATGGCAAGCTGATGTATTGCAAATACCTCAATTGATTCAGAGGAGGACCACGACTCAATCGGCTCAACAAATCCATCCACTTGCAGTGCAGCGATGTGGACGCCGTGTGATGTAGCAATCGCAATGGAATGCGGGCCTGTATCGGATTCAACAAAAATTGCCTCGTATCCGATGATGCCTTGTGGGAACCACTGGTCTTGCGTTGTTTGTGTTTCGAAATCCATCGATGTTATTCCATAGCGGGTAAGATAGTAAGCGGTTGAATCTTCGACAAGGATGCTTCGGACATCGTGGTGCATCACGGAGAGATGACCCGGAATTGCGTTGAAAGTGAGAGGGTATTCCTTGAACGATGAGTCGTTCACACCGATTTGTACTTCTTTTAGACCAGAACGAACGGTGTTGCCCTCGTCGTTGTGAATGTAGTATTCTTCTAAATTCGAGAGGGCTTCACCCAACGCCAATGCAGAATCAGTTCGGCTGACATCAGCGGATACGATACCATCTCGGTTGACGTCCCACCCATCTCCGTCGTTGTCCAACAGCGCGTTTGTGCGGTTGAGAGGATCAAGACCGAAATGCACCTCCCAGCCATCGGGCATCCCATCGCCAAACGATGGGTAGAGTGGACGGACGGCGAATCCATCCCAACTGTACCTGTCAGAATCATCGAGCAACGGGTCCGTCCCAAGCCACAAATCTTCACCGACCACACCGGTAACGTTGGTGGTACAGGCCGACAGGAGATTCTGGAAAGAAGCATTGGCACCCGTGGAAATAAAAGGCCATTGCGTCAAGATNGAGCCTTGAGGAAGAGTCGCATAACACCACAATCCATCAAGTTCCGTTGTGAAGTTACTCGGCATCCCGTGCTGGTACTCTTCAGGAGAAGTGTATTGTTCAGCAACGGACAAGAACCCATCACGGTTTACATCAAAACCGTCCCCATCGGGGTCCTCGGAGGCATCGCTAGCATTGAGTGGGTCAAAATAAGGGCAAAAATAACGTTGACTAATCTCATCGAATCCACCTGCTCTCGCACACATCCAAACTTCAAAACCGTCCGGCATTCCGTCACCATCGGTATCAGAGCGCCGAGGATCGAGATACATTCTTTCACTGTTTTCATCGAGTTCACCGGTGAGACCTCGAGAAAAGCCCGGATCATTGCAATTGTCTGGGTAAGGCCAACAATACTCTTCCGTGTTGTTCAGTCCATCACGATCTGTGTCTTCGTCCGCATCAGGGGATGAACTATTCAGACCGTTCATTGTGACCAAGCGGCCGTCGACGGCTGAGAAACTTAGATTGTCACTGAAAAGAAACTCATGAACGTCAGGAATACCATCATCATCTGAGTCCGTGTTGAATGGTATGAGCGAGGAGTCGGTATCGTCTGGACGGGTGTTGGATACAGGAGAAATGGTCGGAAACTGGGACATAAACAGAAGCCCTGCTATGACAAGTAACGTGGTGAGTAAAGTGGTCTGGCTCCTACGCAACAAATTCACCTACGGCCCAACGCCCTATCCAAACTCCTTGTCTCCACGCTTATAGCAATGATGGAGCGTTGTTCATACACCGTTGGAGAACAGTTGTCACGAAAACGGGAAAAATCATGGAATTGAAGCGGTGTATTCAATATCCGTCTGCACTCGCCTTAGGACGATTCGGATGGGCATGTCAATTACGCACCTCGGGACAGGCAGCCGTGGCAATGCCACGCTCCTCAGTTCGGGTTCGTCGCACATTCTGGTCGACCAAGGTTTCAGCGGCGTCCAACTTGAAAAGCGACTAAACATGCTCGATGTTTCACCAACAGACCTGGAGGCGATTGTTATCACTCATCACCATGGTGATCATGGTGGAGGCGCCCTCATCGCCCAAAAGCGGTGGGGTGTGCCTGTGTTTGCCAACCATCGAACCGTTACAGAACTCGGACTCTTGAGCGACTTAACGCACCACTTTGAAGCGCTTGATGTTCTCCAATTCCAGCAAGGTATTTCACTGCTGCCTGTCCCTGTACCTCATGCAGGTGCAGACAACGTGGCGTTCATCGCCAGTCATGGAGGCGAGCGAACAGCTATCATCACCGATTTGGGGAGTTGGACCGATGAGCTCGTGCACCATGTGCGTGGATGTCAACACATCGCAGTCGAAGCAAATTATGATCGAAACAGGTTGATGTCTGGACCGTATCCTTCCTCCCTGAAAGACCGAATCTCTGGGAGAGGTGGCCACTTGTCAAACCTCCAAACCGGGGAATTCCTCAAACAAGTTTGCACCGATGATACACGCAGTATTACCCTAACGCACCTGTCTGAAATGAACAATGCGCCCCACCTTGCCGAATCAACCGTTCTGTTCGAAATCGATGAAGTCTTTGAGGGCGACATCAACATCTCGATGCAGGACGGTCCGCAATTTTCTCATTTTATTGGCCGCCGTGATGGTGACGGTTTTGCAACAAACGCCATCCAGCGTATTCAACGAGAATTGCCGTGAATCAACAACCCCCATGTCAATACCTAAATGCAGCCGAAGAACTACAAGGAGTAAGGGGAGGTCAAGATGCGCCGCCAAAGCACTGCAAAAGATGACGATGCTGTGAGTGAAATCCTCGGCGTCATCATGATGCTCGCAATGGTCGTTACCATCATGGGAGGCGTCTGGGTTTTCCTCAATCCCTACCTTGTTGCATTCAATGATAACACGAATTGGAACAGCGCAAGCAACATCGCCGATCGTGTCGAAGACCGGTTTGATGTTGTCGGAGACTCACCGAACGGGACTGGAACTCGCCAAGCTCTGTCGTTAAAATCGTCCTCAATTAACCCAGCGAACCTCGTCGAAGAATGGACCATAGCATCGGATTTGACACCCCATGAGGTTGTGAATGTCATTGAATTAAATGCAAGTTCTTTCGAGTTTTTAGCATTGAATGAAACCGTCACCAGTATTTCTGTACATACTTCAACTGAACAAACCAGTTTTGCGGTAACATCAAGTTACGANTGGAGCACAATTGATCACAACTTAGACAGTGAATCCTATCTTATCATCGATTTTTACAATGCTGCTGGTGAACATGTCCACAGGTGGTCTCGTTTTGTTCTCTCAGGAATCAGCATTAGTACTGCAATCGATGGCGGAATGAACCAAATTGCGCTCATCAACGATGCTCGCATCACAAAAGATCCGAGCACTCCATGGACGATCGAAGAGGCGCCTCGTCTACGCCTCGACACACTCGTGGATGGGTCGACCCGCCTTTCAGTGGTTCTAACGGACGTACAGCTCGTAGGAGCGCTCGGCAATGGACAAAATGTTGGGTTTAAAGTGGAGTCTGTCGGTCCAATCCAACTCTTTACTGGCGAATCCTACAATCTCAACATTAAGGTCAAGAACACGTTGCATTCCGTCATTGATCCTCAATACCACGATGTTTGGTTAAACGATTACACCATCAATCGAGCGGCCGGAACACTTGGTGAATTTGTAGGAATAACCCCCTATCAGCGCGCCAGTGGTAGCGATGGTTTGACCGTCGAAACTCAAGGTCAGGCCCTCTCACTGGAAATTGATGTCCGACGACTGGTGGTGAATGCATGATGGAACTTCATCGTAATGAGGAAGCCGTTTCAGCAGCCATCGCAACCGTCTTGCTCTTTGGTGGCGTTGTTTCAATCATTAGTCTCATGATGGTTACGATGATTCCNGTGATTGAAGAATTGGAGGGAAGTGTGGAGCGACACGACATGTCNGCTCAAATGACGCAGTTCAACCACCAAACCACCACATTGTCCGAACAAGGTATGCCTGGCGATGTTGTTACACAAGAGTTTGTTCCGGTCGATGGTGCGCTGTCGTGGGACATGATGCGGAGCGGTATGTGGTATTCATCCACATGGGAAGAGAACCATTCCTTCAGAATACGTGATGTTCTTGATTTTGATGACATGCTCAAGGTGCGTCACCCTGAATCAACTTCCTCTACGGCGTGCTTCTCCGACCTTCGACTTGGTCCAGACCGGCCCTACCATTACACCGCACCATCTTGGGCAGAAAGTGTGATTTTGACAACAAAACCCGGTCTCACTTTCCCTCTTGGACCGATAGGAGTCGATGTTCTTCGAAATGGAGTTGTTCAAGAAACTGCGCAGTTGTTTGTTGATGATGTTCANGAATGGAGNCTAGACAGCGCTANTTGGTCGATTGAGTCTTCACAAGAACTCGTTGTCTACTGGATGCGAGGAGGTCTCGGAGTCACCGAGGCGCGACCCGCAGACGCCAATGCAAACGGACTAGGACGATCGTGGGCGCTACCGCTNCCAGCAGGTACAGTTCACATGAACATCGTTGCGGAAGAATTGGTAATGGTCCATGGAAACGGGGAATTTGGTGATTTTACCGAAGTTGGTCTTCCATCGGATTTACTAAACGTTCGCACTTCATGGGAGAAGACACTCAATCTGGACATCCCTCAAGTGGTTCACATCACGACAACAACAGAAGCGCAGTTGATGCTCTCGATTGGTGATGAGGGATCAACATCGTGGAAGAGCCTTACTGGTTCGATTCACGGAACATCGTTTATCCCTCCAGTCAGCGATGGTTATCTCTTGCTTTCAAATCCAAACAACGAACCTGCGATTGTAACTTGGAGAGGCTCGGGAATTACCATTGATGACATGAGCAGTTATGCTCTTCCCTGGCCACCAACTGGTCTTGATGGTGCGAGCACATTGAAGAGTGACNTACCTATTTCTGTCACCTGGACCAGCACTGAAACACCCACAGGCGTGTACGACCTCGGAGCGATTGATACAGGCATGGAATCGGGGTTGCAAATNCACTCCAACAATTCGAACAGTTTCAACTTAGAATTACGAAGCAACGGTGAACAATCCATCATCAACGCCTCAACCTTGCCCGAAAACCAAACAATTCTCAATTCTGGGACGTCTGTTTCAATTCCAGTCAATAGCCAATCGGTTTATGTCAATACCACAGAAGGCCACGGTGTTTATGCAGTTATCGAACACGGATCGATTGGATTGCTCGACGGACTCCATGACGGAGCAAGACGATGCGTTGGCATCGATGTTACAGCTTCGGGATGGGTTGATTTAACCATGCCATGGGCAAGTATGGGAGGCCGTAGCATTGTTGATTTACAAGAGGCTTGGAGTTCAGGGGCTTATCCTGCAAGCATGCAGATTGAATTGTATGGCCTGATTGTCGAAGAACCGTACACACCAATTGGCAGTGCATGGGTGATGCAAATCTCCCGATTTGTGTATGAATTTCAATCGTCCGTTACAGGAATGGAGGTCGCCATGAGCGGCGGTGCAGTGTTGACAAACCATCCTGAATTCAACCCGACTGTCATTGTTCCGCCCGCCGACCGCGGTGGTCCAGGTCCACGATTTGCTGCCACGATTCCAGCGCTTCATCCCACAAGTGACTCCGCTGTGGGTGGAGGCGTTCTCGAAATGGAAGTCACACTCACCAAACGAACTTCGCTCGCAAGCGATATCGCCTATGAAGTCCGCAGAGGTTGGGCAGAACCATATGGCGGCGCCATCGCCGAGTCCTCGACACAAGGTTTGCAGGCAAGTGAGGATTGGACGATTTATCCTGGCCGATTNGATTTACTGANCGATTATNTNGGCTGGGTTCCGGACCCTGGNTATGGAACANTGGANGCCGTNTGGCACACCGNTGGAGANCCCATTCAATTCTCATTGCANATTTCNNCATTGGATGCACATGTCTCTGAGGTGATCGCTTGAACACNACATCCCTGCAAAGGAACCGTGAAGGTGCTGCNACNGANCTTGGATATGTCTTCACNTTCCTGCTCGGNGTTCTTCTNCTTACCATGTTCAGTTTGTGGATTTANGACATNGAAACAGCAACTCGTGAGCGGTGGAATGTTGAAGCAATCGACGCAAACATGAACGATTTATCTGCCGCTATCGANCGNACGGATGTNGCNAGCNGAATTGACAATTCATCCTATGCTGAGCGCGTATATTGGAGAGCAACNGAGGCAGGTCAATCCCAGTTCTCGTTGGAATTGACGGATACCCTCTTGATTTTGCATGATAAACAAGGTGAATTGGATGCTGAACGNTCGTTNTCNGGTACNGCATCTGCACCCCACACTGGTACNNTNGATTTGGTNGGAGTGGAAGCCATTTGGGTTGTTTACCACGATGGTGTCATCTCNCTTGAGNTNGATCGGCCGATGTTCTAACGNCCCATGATTGCAGANTGNACTTGNGATTGNACNTCNCGCATNCGTGTACGAGCACCCAACTCCCGGAAGACTGCAAGAGCNCTTTGCAAGTATTCCATACGGCGTTGACGATCTGGAGCAACGCCACCAAGTTTTGACANCAATTCNCCNATCTGCATNCGCAAGTCATTTGCCTCAGCNATNATNAGNGCTTCTCGGTATCGTTCGATCGCTTCNTCACTTCGACCACTGTCNTCGAGAACCTCNCCGAGAAGAATCATGAGTTCAACCATCGAAACAGGGTCGCCTACATCGGACATGATGTTCANCGATTCTGTNTAATGATGCATNGANGTTTCAGCATCGCTCATCTTGGCATGGTATCGGCCNAGGAGAGCTTGGGCACGAGCATGCGCAAGCATGTCATCCGCTTTGTCNGTGCGNTCAAATGCTTCAAAAGCATGCTTTCGNGCNCGTTCAACCTCNCCTANATCNAGAAGNGCACGACCAAGNATAATTTGAGCACCNAGAAGTGATTCATCNCTNCTNATGATTGCTTCNACCTCNGAATACGCTTCNAGGGCCTTTGTGCGATCGTTTTTNCTTCGNTACANATAGCCCATGTTNTTGTAGGTCCGTGCNGCTCCCTTTGCATCACCAAGTTCAACNTGAACTTCAAGCGCTTCCTTGTGAGCAGANAGGGCTTTGTCNGTTTGACCTTGTTTCATTGCAATATCNGCTTGCGANCCNAGAATCTCNGAATAAANGACGGGNAGTTTNGCATNCTTCGCTGCATTGCTTGCAGTATCAAAAATTTCAGTCGCTTGGTCGAATCGGCCGAGCATCAGCAAAATGTCACCTTGCAACTGCATCATGGGAGCCATCAAGGAGGGTTGTAAACGCTCAAGATTTACACTCTCGATGAGGCTAAGTAATTCGAGGTGACCTTGGGAGACAAGTTGGCGACCGAATTCAACGATCTTTTCGATGGCCTCTTGTTCATGCTCAGAGGCAAGTTCATGGTAAATCTGTTCCAATGTTGTTTCCGATGATTTGCTCAACTTACTGTAATAGAGAGCACAATTGCTGTGAACGGATTGCTTGGTTTGGTCGTCAATGCTGCGTACCAAGAATTCTCGAATNAGGTCGTGTACATCGTAAACATCGGTATCNACCTGTCGNGCAAGACCTTGTTCAACGAGGCTATCGAGCACGTCGACATCCAATTCATGNGCAAGGAGAGCGTCCAANGTTACGGCTTCTCTGAAAATCGAAAGCACNGTGAGAACGCGCTTTTGCTCTGCAGAGAGTTTTGAGAANATCTCCTTTGTAACGTAATGCTCGAGCGTGTCGTGAAATGCACCTGCTGATGCNCCNCGGTTGATCANCTCCAAAACCAATGGGTGGCCTCTCGACAGTCCGTGGATGTGGAGCCATTGCTCGGTGGAGAGGTCCTCAAATCCGGTGAGGAGATTGCGAGCAGAGTCAGAGTCGAGCCCATCAAGCGGAAGAACAAGGCTTGTAATTCGACCCTCAGCATCTTTCGTAGGTACAACGGGTTTGAAGGAGCGCGAAAAGATGACCAAACCGATTGATTCCTCACTACCAAGCAAACCGAGCGTCATGGATTGGATTGTTTGAAACAGAATGGCATCCGACACTTTGTGAAAGTCGTCAATAACGATGAGCGTTGGGGTATTCTCCAATGAATCGATGAGAATTCTCGCCGCATCATCCGGTTTTGGAACCGGTGTTGCCGCAAGGTAATCTGCAAACGAAGAGTCGCCGATGTTGAGCAACCACTCAGCCAACGATTCGAATAAAGCACGAGAACCTTCCCAATCTTGACAACGATGATACAACAGATTTCTCCGATGCATGAATCGCTCAATGAGTTTTGCAGCGATTGTGGTTTTTCCAATTCCAGCAATACCAGGAACCATGAGCGTCGTTGCCCTTGCATCAAGAAGATTTGCCATGTTGTCAAGTTCCTTCTCCCGACCAAAGAAATGTCTCAATCTCGGAAGGTCTCCAAGGGATGTTACAAGTTGCTTCTCGACCTGTTTTGATAAATCTCGTTCGATAAGATCCTCAGAAAGCGATCGCGCATCGAGGATAAGGTTGTCATCCAAATATCGTATGATGTCGACTGGACGCATTGTAAACGGTAGCACCTCATGGGCCGCACCAAGAGAAGTCGACACGCTTTCTCCGTCAATGTTGATGCACCGGAATTGGAATTCACGAAGACGTGCCCATGTTTCCTCTGCGGCAATAATACCCGAATCGGTGAGAAAGTAGGCTTTCCGTTTCCGACTAACACCTTGCACGTGAGCCTGTCGTTCAACGAGCAAGCCTTGGTCCCTTAACCCCGAAATTGCTCTTGGGACGTTTGAACGGGCAATGGCAACAGCGTTTGCTATTCCCATTTGCGAGAGTGAGAACGGAACTTCCACCTTTTCTTTGAAATCAGCATAATCCAAGAGGTGGAGCAACACCTTCTCTTGAACGCCAGGTTTGGCAATCATTCAATCACACCCGATTTACTGACTTGGAGGTTGGTAGTTTGGATCTGGAACCCACTGGTTACTTTCCTGATCCCACAACCAGCCAGGATGCTGCCCAGATGCCTCTGGTGCGGCTTGCTGAGAAACCACCACCGGTTGTGGCTGAGGAATCTCAACTGCTTCTTTTCGCCCCCATGCATATGGGTCAGCTTCCTCTTCAGCGTGTTCAGAAGTGACAAATTCTTCATCGTCGATGTCTTCGAATTCAACAAAGAAGTAAGCGACTGCACCCAGCAAAATAAGTGCACCAATGATGATTCCGATAATCATGAAGAGGCTGGAACCTTCATCGTTTTCACCAACCTCAACTCTGAATGTCGTTGGCTCTGCACTTCCACCGAAGGTTTGTCCATCCATGTTGAATTTGAGATTGTTGGAAGCATCATTCATGTCCTGAAGACTGAGGTTCATCGACCATACTCCCGTATCACCAACAACAACTGTCTTGATCAAGCTGTTCGAGGCGATGGAACGGGCTTTGATTGTTGAGCCCGGCAAACCGGTTCCAGTAAATACAGCAGGATTGGTTGCAGTCACAGATTCTCCAGGATTACTTCGCTTTACATCAAATTGGATTGCTGTAACAAAGAACGTAACATCTCGAGATATAGCAGATTCATCGAAGACATCGCGCACAACAAACCGAACGTTCTCGATTGTCCAAGAGGTGATGTCTTCGTTCGATTGTGAAGTAGCAGGGTCGTATCGTGCAAATCCATCGCTATCGATTGTAATGAAGTACGGGTGGTTGTCGTCGGATGGGTCGGTTTGATCATCGACGAAGTCTATACTCAGTTGGTCGAAGGACGAATCTGGATCGACGAAATATTGCTTCAAGTCAAGCACAGCCCCGCCACCGCATTGGTTCTCTGAGGTCGAACCAACGACGCAGAAAATTGTCAGTTGGTTTGGCCAATTGGACGAATTAAACTGCGGTGGGATGTTGTTCGCATCGGTCGGTTTCGAAATCGTAATTCGAACGACGTCTTCTACAGAATAATCTTCTCCATCGTATGCTTTGACACGAATTTCATATTGGCGCTCATGGATAAGTTTGCTCGTATCCCAAACGGCGGACCAAGAGTATCCCGGTCCAGTTTGGGTGAAGGTCGTCACAGGTCCAGGACCGTTGTTGAGAATCAAACCACTTGCCAAGTCAAGAATTTCAATCTCAACTCGAGTGATGGTTCCATCGGCTCCATCGCTTGCAAACCCGATCAGAGTTGTTGTCGATTCAGCCCGCACAGGTTCCGTGCCATCCGGTTCAAGCAAGTCAACAATCGGAATGATGTTGTCGTTGAGGACCGTTACTGTACGCGTCGAAACGACACAGATTCCTTGCTCATCATCGCAGAAATCGCTGTCACTTGCCCATACTTCGAACGTGTATTCACCACTTTCAAGTTCTTCGAAATTCCAGTCGTATGCCCATGCCACCGAACCATCAATGGCGAAATGGGATGAATATCCATCAGGTCCTGTAACATCAAACCAAATGTCTTGTATGTCCGATCCCCATGTTCCAGAGTACGGATCTGATGCGGTACCGGTGAAGAGAATCTTACCGTTCGAGTGTGTTGAGCCATCCAATGGTTCGTTGAGGTAAAGCGTTGGAGGCACCAAATTCAACTTGAACTTACGTACTTCAATTGGCGAGTAATCAAGTCCATCATAGGAACGAATTCGGAAGGTAACATCGCTTTCACCGTCAGGGTGGGCAGAAAGATCCCAATCAAACGACCATGTCTTGAAAGGATGGTTTTCTTTCGTCAATTCCCCGTTCGCACCAGATGTATCGACTGCGTAGTACCAATCTGGGCTTCCCGGAGGTTGAATTTCAACTCGCTCAATCATTCCAAATTGACGGTCGTAGGCGATGATGTCAAGCGGGTATGGTCCGGATTGCCCATCCCATGCGGTTCCAGTAATAACGGCATTGATCGCAAAGGAATCACCGTCGTATTGCTCAACCGTAACACTCGGACGTTGGTTATCGAGGCTAATGACATCGTCGATTGGTCCGCTTAGTACGAAATCAAATTCTTTGGTACCTTTGCCAAATTTGTATGCTTCGACGATGTAGAACGGTAATTCTCTGCCGTTTGCACAATCTGGGTCATCAGCATCGACGAAAGTATCTCCATCGTTGTCGTAGCCATCAGAACAGGTATCCTCATCGAGGACGGTCGGGTTGGTTGGGTCAGATCCAGGGACCGTTACCCCCGTTTCTCCAACAAAGTGATTCCAGTTTCGGTCGAGGAGGAAATCCGAAGGAAGTGAGACCTGTTGCGTAAATCCAAAACTATCGGTCGTCAGTTCGTAGAGCGGCAAACCCGTTGCATCCTTGATGACGACGGTGGCTCCAGCAACGTTGCTGTTCTTTGCCTTGACTTGGTATCGAACCAATTCACCTTGTCGAACCTGTGAACCCCACGCAGAGTTTTGGTTCTGAACGTGAATCTTCGAGGCATCAAAATTCTGCAAATCTGCAAATGAGAACACAGTCGAATTGTTCACAAGTTCGATTGCAAGTGGCATATCTCTTGGGGGAACTTCTGCTGTATCTGGAAGAAGGAGACACTCAGCTTGGACGAAAGGACATTCTGCTCCAAGCCACTGAAGCATAACCGGGAAGGAGTATTCGCCACCTGCGTCAGGAATGTACTCGGATTGAACTGTGACACGGGATTCAGAGATGTTGTATACTTGTGTTGCGTTGGTCCACGTATTTTCAGAGAAGTAACCAATCGAACCATACTTTTGTCCGTACTGATTATCAAAATGTGAGATATTGACTGCGAACTGACCAGCTTCGATGGCGTTGCGTTGAACATTCACAATCGACCCTTTGATCCGGAGTCCGTCGCCAGCGTTGTTGGTTACGGTGTTGTCAACAATGGTTGCTGACGAAGTGAAAACGTGAATTGCAGGGCAGTTGAAGTCTCCACCATACATCCACAGTGAATTGCATGTTCCAGAATTGTTGGAAATGATGTTGTTCGCAATGTACGCTCTGTTTGGTGAAGGTCCTGGGTAATTGCTTCCCTGGTCACGGTAGTGATATTCTCCAATTTGGATTGGCTCTTTTGCGGTGTCTTGAATGGTGTTGTTTTCAATTTCGACCTCGGACTGCCCGTAG
>NZVG01000045.1 GCA_002698145.1 Methanobacteriota archaeon
TTTCCTATGCACCGGAAAACCTCACGCTCACCAAGGGCCAATCCAGCACGCATTTGCCGCTGAATGCGACGGTAACGGGTTCGGGGACGATCACCTCTTGGGCCATTAGCCCAGTCCTGCCATCTGGTCTGAACTTTGGTACGAGCAATGGAACGATTTGGGGTCTTCCAACGGTCTTGCAGTCGACAACCGCCTACACGATTTGGGCCAACAACAGCGGCGGCTCGACCACGGCTACCATCAACATCACCATCAACGACGAGGCACCGGGTCCGTTCGAGTACATCCCAGAGAACAACACCTGGACCAACAATTCCTATGTCAACATCGGACCCTCGTTCATCAACATCACCACGGGCAACGGCTCCTCTTGGCAGGTCAACCAACTTGATCCAACCAAGTTGGCGATCTTCATAGGTGATGTCGTCTACATCAACGGCCCCAAACTCCCGATGTCCGGTGGCCAGTACGGTCGTCTAACTGCGCTTAATACAATCAACGGGACCTCCTGGGAAGTCCTCTCTACGCTGGACAACGGAGAACGCATGTCGTTCTTGATTGGCGACGTCATTTATTTTGACGCTTTTGGGAATACCGGTACCGAACTGTGGGCCTACAACACCTCAAACAACACAGGCTGGTTGGTCAGCGACATCAACAACGGTTCGCACAGCAATCCCGGCGAGACTCTGTCCGTCCTTGTCGGCGACACCATCTACTTCTCCGCAGACGATGGAAGCACGGGGGTTGAACTCTGGGCGCACAACACCTCCAACGGAACGACGTGGCAAGTGGCTGACATCTGGAGCGGTACGGGTTCGGGGTTGACCGTGACAGGATATTACGCTGACGACCTTCTTGCGCACGTGATCGGTGATACCATCTATTTCGCTGCTAACGACGGAAACGACGGTCATGAGTTGTGGGCGCACAACACCTCCAATTCAACCACGTGGCAGGTGGCTGACATCCGCAGTGGGGTTCATGGCAGTCAACCGGGATCCTCATCGTCCATCCTCATCGGCGATACCATCTACTTCGATGCCGATGATTTCATCTATTACAGAGAACTGTGGGCTCACAACGCTTCAAATCACACCACGTGGTTGGTCAGCGACATTCGAACCAGCAATTATCACCATCAATTAGGACCCAGCAGCCCCGGTTCTGACATGCCCTTCATGCTCATCGATGAAACGTTCTACTTTAGTGCGTTAGGTGGCTACGGCACGGGTCTTGAGCTCTATGCGCACGATACCTCGAATCATTCCACGTGGCTTGTGGCCGATATCTATCCTGACTCAGGAGGAAGTAGCATGAACAGCAGCATACCGGGCGCCAACATGGCGGTATTCATCGGTGACACGCTGTATTTCGATGCGAGAGACGATAACACAGGGTTGTCTCAGCTGTGGGCGCACGATACCTCGAATCGAACGACATGGAAGGTGTACGATGCCAGTGCCCAAGGCGGTTCGATGAGCGCGTCCAGTCTCGTCATGGTTCTTGGTGATACCCTCTACTTTAGAGCAAATCTCGACGCGGCGTACGGCATTGAGATGTGGGCGTACGACACCTCCAATCAATCCGTTTGGCTGGTCTCGGACTTGAATCCCGGAACATTTCACAGTTCCCCCGGCTACGCCGGCACGGAGTTCTACCACAACGGAACCATGTATTTCAGTGCCCTTCCATCGGGCAGCCCCAAGCTGTTGGCCCACAGTCCGTTGTCGATCAACCACCAAACCAACACCGGTGGAGCCGTGACCTCGTGGGCCATCAACGGTAGCCTGCCCAGCGGCGTGTCCTTCAACACGCAGACCGGCGTGCTCTCGGGAACGCCGACGGAACTGTGGCCGCAAACCACCTACACGGTCTGGGCCAACAACAGCGGTGGCTCAAGTGTGGCCTACCTCAACATCACCGTCGTGGACCAACTGCCGACCATCGCCTATTCACCAACCACCATCGTGATGACGAACAACACCGCATCGACAGATTTGCCACTGGTGCCGACCCTCACGGGTGCTGGTGAGATCACGTCGTGGGCCATCAATGCAAGCCTGCCGGCCGGTTTGACCTTCGAGACCAGCAACGGTACCATTTGGGGTACGCCGACCGAGTTGTGGAACACCACAGCTTACACCGTTTGGGCGAACAACAGCGGTGGCTCAAGTGTGGCCTACCTCAACATCACCGTCAACGATCAACTGCCAACCAGCGTGACCTACACGCCTGAGAATTTGACCTTGGTTCGTGGTGAAGTCAGCAGCGATCTCCCATTGCTACCTGCTCTCTCTGGCCCGGGTGACATCACCATCTGGGGCATCAACGCCAGTTTACCAACTGGATTATCCTTCGGCACCAACAACGGTACGATTTGGGGTGTGCCTCAGGTCAACATGACCATGACGGCCTACACGATTTTTGCCAACAACAGCGGTGGTTCAGTGAGTACGCAAATCAACATCACCGTCCTTGAGCCAATCGTTGTTCTTGATTATAATCCAGAGAACTTGACCTTGGTTCGAAGCATTGCTATGACCGATTTGCATCCAATTGTGACGGGAGGTAGCGTTGAGACGTGGGAAATCCATCCATCGATTCCAGCTGGATTGAACTTTGCTGACGGTGTTCTTTCGGGCACACCGACGGTCAACATGACCTTGGCCATGTTCACGATCTATGCCAACACAACGGGTGGTTCTGCTTCGCATACCATCAATCTCACCATCCTTGAGCCCGGTGTCATTCTCGATTATAACCCCGAGAATCAGACACTAACACGAGGTGTTGCCATGGTCGCAATGTCGCCTACAGTTACCAACGGTAGCGCTGAAACATGGAGCATTGATCCATTGCTCCCATCCGGACTGAGTTTCAGCAGCGGTGTCATCAGCGGAACACCGACGGTCAACATGACGCGTACAATGTTCACCGTCTGGGCCAATACGACCGGTGGTGCAGCGTTCCACACGGTTAATTTGACCATCCTCGAACCGATTGTTGGTTTGGATTACAACCCAGAGAATCTGACTTTGACGCGTACGGTAGCAATGACCGCCTTGCATCCAATCGTTACAGGTGGAAATGTCAGCGAATGGGGCATTTCGCCTGCCCCACTGTCTGGATTGACCTTTGCTGATGGTATGCTATCCGGTACGCCGAGCGTGAATCAGACGACACCGATGATGTACACCATCTATGCGAATACAACAGGTGGTTCAATGACGCACACCATCAACATCACCGTTCTTGAGCCGGTTGTCAACGTGTTCTACAACCCAGAAAATCAGACCTTCATCCGCATGGAACAAACCATTGTTTGGTCACCAACCGTCTCGGGTGGAATCCCAGAGACTTGGGCGATTGAACCAGCCCTACCAAACGGTCTCATCTTTGACAACGGTACGATTTCAGGTTCACCGACTGTGAACTCAACACTAACACAATACACCGTCTGGGCCAACAACAGTGGTGGTTCTGCTTCAACCTCGATCAACATCACCATCAACGAGCCTGCTCCAGACATCGAGTACGTTCCAAGCGATCTGGTGTTGACTCGAGGTACGGTCATGACCACATTGCAACCGAATGTGACCGGTGGTAGCATCGAAACGTGGGAAATTGAACCAACCATCCCGAACGGATTGAGCTTTGTTGGTGGTGTGATTTCAGGAACGCCGACTGCGATTCAGAATCAGACGCAGTACGTTGTATGGGCCAACAACAGCGGTGGCTCCTTGATGGCGTACATCAACATCACCATCCTCGATATTGTCCCAGAAATCTCCTACACGCCTGAGAACATGACGCTGACGAACGATACGAGTGCGGTCGATTGGCTACCAGTGAACATCGGTGGTCCTGCTTTGACATGGAGCATTTCACCTGCATTGTCTGAAGGATTGGAGTTCAACGAAACAACGGGCCACATTACGGGAACGCCGACCGAAGTGATGGATGTACGAACGTACGTGATTACGGCGACCAACACAGGTGGTTCAGCTACAACGCAAATCAACATCACCGTACTCGACCAAGTTCCATTGGTGGCATACGTTCCAGATGATGTGATTCTGCTCAACAATTCAACTGTCTTGACGATGGAAGCCATCTCAACAGGTGGCATCGTCACCTCATGGAGCATCCTACCTGACCCATCACCTGGCCTGCTCTTCGATGCAACAAACGGTACGTTCTCAGGTGTTGCGACACAGACACAGAACCGAACCATGTACACGATTACGGCATCCAACGATGTTGGTTCAATCACCGTTTACGTCAACATCACCGTCGAGGACTTGTTCTACGACATGGCACTCGGACCGTTGTACCTCGTGAACAACTCCGAGATGGTTGCACTTGAACCAGAATTGATCATCGGCGGTTCAACCTTTGAAATCGAACCTGACTTGCCTGACGGATTATTCTTTGGCACTGATAACGGAACGATTTGGGGAACGCCGACCGAACTGATGCATTTGACCAACTTCACCATCTATGCCAACAGCAGCCTGTTCAACGATGAGTTCGTTGTTCAAATGGGCGTACTCGAAGATACGGACCTTGACGGTCTACCGAACGAATTGCCTGGTGATGCCGACCCACGTCGTGGTTTGATTGAGGACCTTGATGATGATGGCGACAACTACAGTGACGTCGTTGAGGGCGACTGTCTTTCTGACCCACTGAACGGCTTGGATGTCCCAGATGATCTTGATGGCGACTTCGTATGCAATGCGATTGACGATGACATCGATGGAGATGGTCTGAACAACACAGTTGAGACCAATACAAGCACCTACGTAGATGCCAACAACACAGGAACCGATGCATGGGATGCCGATACCGATGGAGATGGTGTCTGCGATGGGCCGATTGCACCTGCTCTACCAGTGGATTATTGTGAAGCAGGTCCTGATGCCTTCCCGAACGACGCTGCAGCGTATCTCGATACCGATGGTGATGGTGATCCTGACGAATTGCTTGGAGAATCAACAACTGGATTGATTGAAGACTTGGACGACGATGACGATGGTTGGACCGATTTGGATGAAGCTGATTGTGGTCCAACCGATTCCAAGAATAAATTCGATACACCGGTTGACAGCGATGGTGATGACATTTGCGACTTTAACGAAGAATTATCGGTGACTTATGGAGAAGGTGAATTTGAGTTGCTGCAAGGACAACGCAACGTCACACTCCAGCCAATCATTACGGGCATGACCGTCGATATCTGGAAGATTTCACCCGCTCTTCCTTATGGCTTGTTCTTCGGTGGTGATACGATGGCTCGAACGTCAAACGGCAACGGAACAATCTACGGAGTACCACTCATCCCATCGAATCTGACGGAATACACAGTGACTGCGACCAACCTGTTGACAGGGAAAGAAATCTCAACCACGTTCAATCTCTCGGTTGCAGAAGATTACGACCTTGATGGTCTACCGAACAACAACTCTCGTCTTGGTTTGTTTGAGGCTGACTTTGACGACGATGGCGATGGATTCAATGATTCGTTTGAACTTGAATGCGGTGGAGATCCGTACAACCGGTCGTCGGTTCCAAGGATTGAATCCGATGGATCCTGTTACGAATTCCGGTCCTATGAGCAACCTCCTGAGCGAGACAGGAACCCATTCAAGCCAATTTGCTTCCCAATCATCTTCCTCGTCTTTGCGTTCTTGCTCGTCGTCCCGATGATATTGACTCGGCGGAAAGAACGCATTGGTGTTCAGGCAGAGCACGTTTCAGCAACACCTGCAATTCAGAGTGGTTCGGGCACGATAACAGATCCATTTGTTCTCAGGGCTGCCAAGATTGCGTACAATACGAAGACCAAAACCAAGGAACGAATCAGGTGTGCTGAAATGTCTCCGGGTTACGAAGTCAAGGTTCGTGAGACCAACCTTGAGATCAACAAGAAGCGATTTGGTTCAGTCAAATTTGGCGGTATCCAAGATGGATCAGGTGTTCTCAAGTCAAACAGCGATGGTCTTCTTTTGCTTCAGTTCACCTTCGATGGAACCATTGAACCAAGCGAATACGGTATGGTCTACAAGAGCGAATTGGTTCTCGATGAAAAGACGTATTTCGTATGGCATGTTGAAACCAAGGCCAAGAAAAAGAAGTGATTACAGAGGTACTTCGTGCAACCAGCCGAACATATCGTCTTCGGTTTCGTTTTGAATACCTGTAAGTTTGTCGTACAACGCCTTGGTGATTGTCCCAGGCGTTCCATCGCCGTAAGTCACCTTCGTATCAGCGTGGGTGATGCTACCGATTGGTGAAATAACCGCCGCTGTTCCACAGCAGAATGCTTCGTCTGCTGACATGGCAAATTCAGCACTGACCTTCTCTTCAACAACTTCGTAACCCATGTGACGAGCCAGNGCNATGATGGAGTCTCGGGTGATTCCTGGAAGAATGGTCCCCGTTAATTCAGGCGTGTAAAGGACACCGTCCTTGATGCAGAAGAAGTTTGCAGCCCCAACCTCTTCGACGTAGGTGCTGGTTTTTGCGTCCAAGTAGATGATTTCTGCATAGCCTTGGGCCTTGGCCAATTTGCTCGGCATCATGCCCGGAGCATAATTTCCAATCGCTTTGACACCACCAGAACCGCCCGGAGCAGCACGATGAAATTCATCAGAAATGAGCAAGTCAATGGCGCGCATTCCACCCTTGAAGTACGGTCCAACCGGTGTAACGTAAACCATGAACGAGTAACTTGGTGCAGGAGAAACGCCGAGAACTGGACCGCTTCCCATCAACAATGGTCGAACGTACATTGCACCCCGACCCATCGGCGGAACCCAGTCGATGTTGGCTTGAACGACTTGTTCAACAGCATCGATGAAAATAGATTCTGGAACAGGGGGCATCTTTAGTCGATCTGCACCACGCTGCATTCTTCGAGCGTTCTCATCCGGACGGAAAAAAACAACACGATCTTTGTCGGTTCGATAGGCCTTCATCCCTTCAAANAGACCTTGACCGTAGTTGAGAACACCTGCAGCTGGTGAGATGGAGATGTTGCCATAGGGACGAAGATCTCCAGGCATCCATGGTTCATCACCGGTCGTTTCGGCCACATACATTGTATCGGTCGGTGTTAAAGAAAACGTTAGTTTGTCCCAGTCGATATCTTTGGCCATGAATCTCAACCCGTGATTCTCGCTAAGGAGATTCGGCTTTCAATTCTTGCTCATCGATTTTTTGCAAATTTGGAGATTTTCAAACCTACTGGGCAAAGGCTCGGTTTCAAGACGGTTGAGCCCGAGGCGTTGCTATGGAGGCATGGTCGGGCCGGTTTGGTGTCGTCAGTGGGCGCTATCATTCGCACGGTGACGAAGATGCTCCGCAGACGACCGTCGAATTGTTTGGGCGCTGCGAAGACGGTGCATCCATCTGTGTTCTCGTTTCTGGACTGCGGCCTACCTTCGAGATTGCGACGGTTGGAAAGCGCAGCAAAGAACAACCCGTTACGGAGAATGAGGAGCGTCGAATCGAAGGATTACGACGTCGATCTGACGTGATGGATGTTCGCGGGCCCGTGTGGAAATGGACNGATTTGGGCGAGAAACCCGTTTGGACCATTGAGGCGGTTCAACCGTTCAATGTCCCTTCGCTTCGCAGTGAATTACAGAAGCAAGGTTGGACCATCTANTCCGGTGATATTCCATTTGTCAACCGACTGTTTTTGGATAACGATGTGGGCATGCATCTTNCTATTGATGGCTTTCTCATCGATGAGCGGAAACAAAACGATGAGGACGGGGAACGNAATNTACGCGTCATCAAGCANGGNGGCGTGGGTCGATACCAAGTCGATCGAACCGTNTCNGTNCAACTTGAGAATGTCAAGGAAAGTGAGCCGTTCCAAGTTCCTTGGCGTATCCTTTCCTACGATTTGGAGACGAGTATTGCCAACAATTCGATTCTTTGTGCTGCCGTTTGGGTCGAGGACATGATCGATGGTTCACGTCGTGTCTACGAATACACAGGCGCTGAAGACCTCATCATGGAACAAATGACGGCCATGGTTCGTGAGGAAGATCCTGACATCATCACGGGCTACAACATCGACAACTTCGATTTTCCTCGATTGGTCGAGCGGATGGATCATCACACCAGCCGCAAGCAATGGCAGGCTCGAAGCAACCTCTTGGGGTGGGGACGAACGCCTCATTTGGAAACGGAATGCAAGCGAACGAGAACAGGTGTTCTTCCTCGACGTCAATCGAACCGTGCTTGGAATCTCGCTGGACGTGCCATTGTCGATGCTTGGTGGCAAGCACGTCAAGCACTGCGACCGCAACGTGAAACGCTGTCCTTCATTGCACGCCTCTTGTTTCCAGAGGAGGATGACAAACAGAAGATTGACATCGATGCATCCAACATGGACGAAGAATGGGCGAATCGGCCTGATGAAGTCATGGAATACTGTGTNCGGGATGCTGCGTTACCGCTCGATATCCTTCATTCCATCCAAGCGATTCGACGCAAAGAAGCGGTCGCTTCGGTTGCTAAAGTACCGTTTGAAACTGCGGCCAACGGAAGTACGTCGCAATTACTTGACAGTCTTGTGATTCGTTTAGCTGACCGAAAGAACGTCGCTGTTCCATTAACTGGAAGTGCAGAAGCCAAGGAGGGACAAATCACGGGGGGCTACGTTCACGATGTTGAAGCAGGATTGCACCCATGGATTGCAGTTCTGGATTTCAAGAGCATGTATCCAAGCATCATGATCGGCAACAACGTCTGTTATACCACGCGGATTGACCCCTCGCATCCTGAACAACCTGCAGAAACTGATCCTACCCACGTTTCACCAACTGAAGCCGTTTTTTGGAGCGCTGAACACCGCAAGGGGCTGGTCCCAACACTGCTTGAGGATTTAATGAACCAGCGAGATGAACACAAAGCGCAAATCAAACTCGCCCGCAAAGACGAGCAAGCGGAAAAGGAAGAATTTCATGACTCCATGCAATACGCTGTAAAAATCATGATGAACTCTTTCTATGGTGTTTTTGCGTCTGGTTTTTACCGCTTTACGCACAAGGATTTGGGCTCTTCAATCACNGCATGGGCGCGTCAAAACATCAAGACCATCATTCAAAAATTGGAAGATGAAGGNCATCACGTTGTCTATTCAGATACAGATTCCATCTTTGTCTGTTCACCTGTTCCAGAAGGTTCACCCTCAGTGCTCAAGGAGGATGATGATGAAGCAACAATTGCAGCCTATGAGAGTGCCAAACAAGCGATGATTGATTTTGGTCTCGACATAGCCAAACAATACAGCCGAGATTCTGCCGTACTCGAATACGAGAAAGGGCTCTCAGTGTTCTTTAGTCACGGGGCAAAGAAGCGCTACGTNGGGCAGGTCGTCTATCCGAGCGAGGAGATGCTGATTCGGGGGTATGAAACCCAACGAACAGATTCATTCGAGTACCTGACAACGAGCATGAAGAAGACGTTCACATATGCGCTTGCCGACGAGGGCGAAGCACTTGTTCAACATGCTCGTGAATGTGTTGCATCACTCAAGAATCACAGCGTCGATGCAAGGCGTCTCATCCTTGCAAAGTCGTGCAAAGGGCGCGTTCAATCGAACGGTGAAGTTGACTTTACCAAGGACTATGCTCGCCCAGAGAGCATGGCGCAAGTTCGTGCTGCGATGATATTGATCGACCGAGGTCTNGGGTTTACACCAGGCATGAAAATTTCTTACGTCGTCACNGATGCNTCCAAGCGACCAATGCAGGTCCATCCNTGGATTGAAGCAGAGGACGATGGCGGTATTCCAGGCTATGATGGTCGATTCTATGCTGAGCGAATGGCTGCAGCATTAGGAAGAATTACCGAAGCATTCGGATGGAACGCGAAGGAGTTGTTCGAAGGAAACCGACAAACAACGTTGTTCTCATTTTAGGCGAACAATTCGCAAAAGGCTTCTAAATGGCGGAAAGGCAGGCAATGTCATGGGCGCAATGAGAAAAGCAACTTTCCTTGCTGTGCTGATGATGATCAGTGGACTTGCTGGCTGCTTCGGCGCAGATGAAGATGAGGACACGGATGAAATTGTAGCCGTCTTTACCTATTCACCTGCAACAAACATTCGAGCAGGCCAAACCATTGACTTCGATGCAAGGGATTCCCTTCCATCCGGCGTGGCGCTGACCTANAAGTGGGACTTTGACGGTGACAATTCCATTGACGCTACTGGCCGAACAGCCGATTGGGCGTACCCTGAAGTCGGTGAATACACGGTGGAANTGATCGTAAGTGATGGCTCGAAAAGCCAATCAACGACCAAGACGTTGACCATTGTCGATGCCACAGCATTGCCTCCAACAGCTGAAATCACATCATACTCCTCTGAGGAGGATTGCGAGGGCGAAGACGTCGATACAGGTAGTTACATCCATGTGTGGGCCTGTGACTTGGACAAATCAAACACCGACCGAACTGCGGGTAGTGACGTCAGTGTCGAACTCGATGCAAGTGATTCGACGTCCGGATCTTCTGACGATTACGTCTCTATGTACCATTGGGATTTGGACATCGAGTACGATGCCGATGGTGACGGTGACCCCACCAACGATAACGATCTTGAAGGAGAAACGGTCGANTGGAAGGATCTCAGTCCAGGNGAATACGAAATTGGGCTGACCATTACCAACGGCAAAGGCCTGACCGATTCNGATGACATCAAAGTGTATGTATCCTATGCAGCCTCGTGGTTGGATTTTGAGATGGGAGGCAATACTTCAGGTAGCCCCGTTGAACTTGATTTTGAATTTACGGTGAACTATGACCAAGACCAAGGAAACACCATCCGCAAGGTTGTCGGCGAATTGACTTATCCAAAGATTGACGCTGATTGCACCGATATCACTCCAGGCGAAGGCAACAACTGCCGAGCCAAACTGGACTTGCACGCATTCAACGAAGAGGACGAAGAAGCAACCAACACCTCCAATACAGGCGTGGATCAGCGCGAAGATGGTGATTGCAACAGCGACGACAACGATTGCGTTCACTTGACGCTCTCGTCCTATCTGTTTACCGATTCAGAGAGCGATAGCACCTATGGTGACGGAGATTGGACCATCAAGATTCGAAACAACCGTGTAAACGACCTCCAAGTTGANTCACTCGTCATACGCCTTGTCTACAAGTAAAACCGCGAGACTCAAGCACAATTTCAAACAGTAAAGTAACGATCTATTACCGCTTCTTTCAAATAGGGGTTGTNTGTCGCAGGGATGCTAAGGAGTAATTTAGTATGCCATCACAATGGGAAGATAAAAGCAAGCCACACCGTAACATCGTCTTCGTAGGNCACGTCGATCACGGAAAGTCGACCACTGTCGGTCGTCTTCTGCTCGACTCAGGTCACATCGAAGCTCACGTTATCGAAAAGAACGAAAAACTCGCCGCTGAGGCAGGTAAGGCCGGATTTGGTCTTGCGTATGTCATGGACGGACTGAAGGAAGAGCGNGAGCGTGGAATTACCATCGACGTCGCTCACAAGGAGTTCTTCACTCCAAAGTACTACTGGACCATTATTGATGCTCCAGGTCACCGAGATTTCGTCAAGAACATGATCACTGGTGCCTCGCAAGCTGATACAGCGGTTCTCCTCTGTGCTGCAAACGACGGTGTCAACGCACAAACCAAGGAACACGCTTTCCTCGCTAAGGTACTTGGTGTCAAGGAACTGATTGTCCACGTCAACAAGATGGACATTTCCGGTGTTGACTGGTCCGAAGACAAGTACAACGCAGCTGTTACCGAAGTTACTGCACTTCTCAAGATGGCTGGATTTGGTTCACAACTCGAGAACATTCCGATGATTCCTGCTTCGTCCCTTAATGGCGACAACGTCTNTGAAAAGTCCGACAAGTGCCCATGGTACAACGGACCAACCCTTTTCGAGGCCATTGACGCTGCAGCAATGCCAAACAAGCCAATCGACAAGCCTCTTCGACTACCGATTCAAGACGTCTACAAGATTTCAGGTATCGGAACAGTCCCAGTCGGCAAGATCGAAACCGGTACCCTCAATTCAGGCAAGACGGTCGTATTCAACCCGTCCCAGAAGAGCGGTGAAGTCAAGTCGATTGAAATGCACCACACAATCGTTGACAAGGCTGAGCCAGGTGACAACGTTGGTTTCAACGTCCGTGGTCTCGCTGCAGACGACATTCGACGTGGTGACGTTGCTGGATATTCCGACAGCGAGCCAACTTACGTTCGACACGATGAGCACTTCGTTGGACAGATCCAACTTATGGACATTCCAAAGGCTGTCTCCGTTGGATACACTCCTGTTTTCCACGCACACACTGCACAAGTTGCTGTCAAGTTCATGGAACTTCTTGAGAAGACCAACAAGCAAGGTAAGGAAGCAAACCCATCGTTCCTCAAGAACGGCGATGCATGTTTGATCCGATTCCAACCAACCAAGCCAATGGCAATCGAGCAGATGGATACGTTCCCTGAACTCTCCCGATTCGCTATCCGTGACATGGGTAAAACCGTCGCAGCTGGTGTTTGTCTCAAGGTCGAAAAGAAGTGAGTGAACATCACTCTTTGATTTGCAACTGGAGGACTAAATCATGGCAGCCGTTACCGTCATCAAATTGACCGGTAACAACCATACTGACATTGATCGAGTCGCAGGACAAATTCGACACATCTGTACGCAGAGTGAAACCAGACTTCGAGGGCCAATCCCTCTACCAACACGACGTTTGGTCGTTCCTGTCCGACGTGCTCCTGATGGTGAGGGAAGCGAAACCTACGATCATTGGGAACTCCGTGTTCACAAGCGCTTGCTGGAGATGCACATCAACTCCGGAAAAGACGAGAGCGCCCTCCGACTGGTTGCAAAAATCGACATCCCTGACTCTGTTACCATTGAGCTCTCAATGCGCACAGTCAACTGAAGTGACCGAACCTCGGTTCTGGTAGCATCAGTAATGCTTTGTTCTACAAGGGAGCAGCTTCTGCTGTACCCGATTCGATAAGCCAGGTCGCCATCGTTTCGTCCAAGTTGTGAACATCTCCGGCTTTCAAAAGCAATTCTGAACCATCTGCAGTTGCGATTGGATCGTCAAAGGATTGCAAAATTCGTATACGAATCTTTGATGATGCCTCAGAAACGATTTCGTCTTCGTTCATCCAATCATCGGTAATGGAAGCATTGGCCGACGGTGCCAGCTCCATTGCTGCACCGTGTCGTCCTTCCGTCGATTGAACTGGGGTTTCGTTCATTGGTTGAGCAGATTCCTCAGGTTGTTGGTGTTCTGAAGGATCTTGAGGAGTTTCGTAGGCGTCCCATTCAAGCGCAGCTATTCGGTCTTCTTCGTCAACATCGAAAGCATCCATTGGTTCGGGTTTTTCGTCTTCAAACACCAACGCTGGTGGAGCACGATCGGTCAACGCCTCATCGGTAAAATCATCCAATTGCATCGTACCTGGCTTGTGTGTTGCTTCAACAAACTCCATTTCCCCTCGAAGTCCATCCTGCATCTCTCTCCAGCCAATGGTCATCTTGAATTTGTCCATTTCTTTCTCGATTGCGTTGTACAATGCGCGTTCTGCTGCATCTGCTTTTTGCCAGTCAATTGGTGGAAGCGGTGTTGCTACATCGCTCACGCTCGTTGCCATACGAAGCGATTGAGAGGAAGCATGTTGCATCATTGCAACCATCCGTCGTCGTGCCAGTTCAGATGCAATATGGCGAACGTTTGCTTGACGCTTTTGCTCGTTTTGTACGCGTAAATCTGCGCCATGCTTACGAATCATATCGTGAATCTGNAGNTCGAGNGTTGTCANNAGTCGCTTNATCATNTCCCAGAAGTCTTTGCGTGGGAGATGAACGGGGACGTGTCGGTTGGTCTGCTGCCGATANGTTGCGAACAACTGNTCCTGAATCTCACGGGCCTGTTNTGGCGTGAGGAGGTTGTCGCTCGACATCATCATAGCCTCGATGTTTGGGTCTTTGAACTCTCTTGTCCAGACTTAATCAACAAAGACGAGGCTTCAAACCAAATGGCTCACCTCGCGAAGCGAGGTGAGATAGGTGAAGAAGGGGAAGAAGCACGTCTCTGCGGTTCTTCTTGTGCTCTTGCTTGTTCTCGTTGGACCTTCAACCTATGTTCAATCACGAACCGTGAACTATGGGCCCATCACCTTCACACCTAGCACAAACNAAACCAATGTGGACGTCAACATCTCATCGATTCAAGTCCCTGCCAATCACACGATTACTTCCGGTTACCTTGCCATTGAACCCNTNTGGGAAACCGTTGAATCGAACGGGACGTACTTTGGNGCANATCTTCCCAACGCATGGTCNAACGGCACNCATAATCTCACNTCCTCTCTCGCNCANGCTGGACAACTCTCGCTNGCAACAGACTCNTCNGTGGGNGCACTCACTGATTTTGAGTCAACCAAGATGGTTCCAACAGGCTGGCTTACAATGGGTCANGATGGAGAAGAATGGGGTGTTGAAAATCTCTCATTNCTNCANGTTGGNCCCAGNCCGAGNGATGGNNATCANTCCTTGGCATATCGNNCGATGGTTGANAACGCATCGGGTTGCATTGTTTCCCCCGATTACCAAACNCCTGAATTCNTNAGCAACATGTCGCTNTCATTNGATCACTGGCGTTCAATGGCCTCCGATGATGCAGCATGGGTTGAGTATACGCTCAACAACCAACCCTCTTGGCAACAACTTACTCCAAATGGGGGTTACTCTCATTCCGTTTCTTCTAATCACCATNGNATGGTCCAATCGCTNTCNTCTNTCTGGGCAGNCGATGCTGAAACATGGACNAACACNCGGTTCGAANTGGACCAATTGNCAAACATNGGAAGCAGCGACTCAATGCGNTTCCGNCTCTGCATTGCNGTTGGTTCCTCAAGCAATCAACGTGANGGATGGTTCATCGATAANGTGACGTGGCACAATCAAGGCGANGAGCCAGGCGCATGGCTGCATGGTAACCTNAGCGGNGATTATGCTCCAAACGCCGACGGAACACTGGTCATGCCNATCGATTTCTCAGGACTTACCAATCCAATTGAGNTNGANATACGTTCGAACTGGGACATTGANGGTGGNACAAACGATGGAATGACCATTTGGTATTCCATGGACCAAGGCGTTACTTGGGTTCTCCTAACGCCTCTTCCAGGTCTTCCTGGAAACGGCGTCGTCCATCANGGNGTCATGTACAACGACGAATCGTTTGGATGGCTGCCAATGTTCTATCCCGTNCCTGCTNCAGCTTCAACGCATGCAAATGCTTCCAATGCNTTGTTAAAATTCAANGTNCAGACCGATTCCATTGTCAATCACGGCGGTGGAGCGCCTGCAAACGGTTGGGAAGGCATCATGATTGACGATGTGAAACTGCACTCTGGAGCGAACACAGCAAATCATGTCATNCGNGTGCTTAGTAACTTCACCAANCANCCGACCTATCANAATGGNTCGACNGANGGCTGGTTGGACAACGTGAGTGCNCCCAATCANTGGCAATGGGTNNCNACGATGGGTGTTAATGGGCCCGTNACCGATGAAGATTCCTTCGAGAATCCGCACATGATGCCAGACGGCTGGGCNATCGACAACCTNCGAGGCGTNGGNTGGACGCATGGNTCCCTCGGAAGCNCAACNCTTGGNCCCTCACAATGGCANTCAGGACAATACGGCGTNGGTATCGAGTTGAANGGACAATACTCTGCAAATTCGTATGCNCACATNATNTCTCCAGAATACATCTTACCAAACAACGTTACAGCACAATTGTCGTTTCGCCATTGGATTTGCACCGAAGCGGCTTGGGACGGAGGGGCCGTATCGGTATCAACCGATGGAGGNCTNANTTGGTGGTATCTTCCTGCAGATCCNGGCGGCTTTCACGANCGAATATCAACCGTGAACACCAATTCCCCATTTTACGGAGAAGGTCTNCTNGATGGTTCACANGTTACNGGNGGATGTGGAAGCGGAGCATATCGNCCCTTTGAACTCAAAACAGCNGATATTTCCAACCTATCGGGTCAATCTGTACGNCTCCGTTTCTCATTCTTTTCCGATCAATACGTGGAACGTGATGGATGGTACNTCGATGATGCAGGNGTTGATGTCGCATTGTTCGAACNTGAAGGAGATTGGATTTCNCCACCCATNTCACCNCACCCTGTNTTCGGTTATGGNCATCTNGACGGNCTTGCACATGAGCCTGCAAATACGACGCTNCGTTTCACNCTCNTCGATGCAAGTGGCAATGCAATTCCAGAATATGAACAGCGNATTCTGCCCTTTTCTGTTGATTTGAATCCAGTGGAGCACCCATCCGTTCAGATTGCTGTCCACATGGCNTCAGACAACCCATATCTCACGCCAACGGTTGAGCGATTGGGCCTTGGTTTGGTGCAAAGCTTTGGACGATACCACCAGAAATACAACAGCGATATGGNTGATTTTGAAGAGACCCAAGAAGGACTCCTTCGTGCNACAACCGGNACGACNGTTGCATTTAATCACAGTCCGGGCTGCATTTANGATTCGATTACAACNCACCANTACGGNGGNAACCTGTCAATCTACTCGCCCACCTTCAATGCAGGAACAAGTCAATTCTCGCAAGGCCCACCNTCGGTCAAGGTTCANCAATTCGATGCAATCGATCNNAAAGAGTTGAATTCNTCGTGGTCGTTCTCACTCAACACGGGCGAGNAATTCAGAGCACTGCTCATTGAGCCACAATGCTCCATCCCTGCGCAGGGGCCNNGCGTGACCATCGGNCAGAACAATTTGGAAGCAATCGATTGGCCACCAACNGGCANTGANCCGAATTACGGGGCTCAACTCATGTTTGATTCATTTGTCAATGGTTCGAGCACCGTTGGTGCAACACANCANGGCCAGTTGTACNTCAATACNTCNAGTTCTACATCNTACCAATTNCGTCANCTCATCGCATTACCNATGAGNTATNTGGCAAGTNCAACCGTATGNCCNTTGNTTGAAGGNTCNTTCACCCTTCGNGCNNCCNCCGGTGNNCANGATACCGATGTGCGCATGGGTCCTCATTTGCTCAAGACGGTTCCTGCGCATTCGACACGTCACATCACCATCGAAAACACATGCCCNTCCTTTGANNTCATCTCAACCNATCCGTCAAACGAATGGGTTTGGGGCTATGCCAACTACAACATCTCNACATCCCATCCAACNGAACTTGCTGCATACGATGTCATCGCTTTGCCAATCGAGGAGAAATTNAAATTTGNACTTCATGAATCACTTNTNAATCAAGCCNTCAATGCATCCTANACNGGGAATGATCGAGTCTTGCTNGACCTCCCCTTCCGCGTACAGACNCANCANGGNGGCGTAAACGTAGAATTGGAAGTNGAAAGCCAACCGAATCTGGTTGACTCNGTCGTNGANGCATCCAGTTCACGTTGGCTTCCTAANACNCTTCGAAGCATCACAACGCANCATNTTCGGACGATACCAACCGATCTGACNATGGANGCNCCAGATCTTGAACGTATCATGCTCTNCATTGGNTCGAGTGACGATGANTCCTCAATCCGNATCGGTGTNGANNTNGANCGACTGGATGCNACGCCTCGATTNATNCAAACAGCCGGTGCAGGNTACGCAACCCTNCAACCCACATCTCAAGCNACATGTTCTGGAAGTGANTGCACCGTAACNTGGGTGTTNCGAAGCACNTGGCTNAANGACGACATCGATGATTTGCATTGGTTCATNTCNTCNATTGATGAGGATGGNTTGGANACAGGACCGTTGGTNTATTCCCAAAACACGTTNTACAACGATGTTGAGAACGATCTGGAAGCGTTCAACATCATCGCTTACGATCATCGAGGACGNGCTCTGCATGATTGGTCACAACCNNTGTGGCCNTTGCATGTCAACCCNGNAACATCCCTNACTGTGCAGGGACAGGTTCGCTATCAGGGCATAGCAGGGGCTTGGGTNGGCGAAAACGATGCAGANGTGACGGTTGAAATTCATGCTGTGCCACCGCTTAATGTCAGTGGTCCNNATGAATGGATTGGCGATTCCATNGTCTGGTCCATTGCCAATGCGACCACCGTTGACAGNGATGGGCGATTTGCTGTACCTCTTACCNTTCCTGATGATGNAAANCTTCCGAGTGGNACGCGATTGGAAGCTCGAATTCTTCTCACACGNTGTGGACCNCCNGGAAGTGCTGTGCAAACCGCCTTGGACCAAACTGCTCAATCNACTTCATTCGAGATGATGTACGACAGAAATCCNCCNGATGTNATNGGACTCGAAATCCTTGATCCGAGNGGATTGCAACCAGCAGACAATCACGTGTGGCTACCNGATNGNGACGTNCCNCTGCGATTGNACGTCGAGGATGCTGAGGGATTGGAGACGCCTCTTACCGTATACACTTGGTCTGAACATCAAGACGATACCAATGGAAACGGAATCATGGAAGAGAGTGAATACAAGTCGATGACGGCGAATGTCAACCGTGGTGTTTTGCAGGCCGAGGTCGANCTTCCTTTGCTNGATGTTGATTCTATTCTCCAACCGGGCGAATTGCAAGGACGCCTAAGCGTGGTCATCGCAGGGTACGATCTGGCGGGGAACCCACTGCAATCGGGTGGCTCGTTTGGAGAAGCATACGACGTTGCGACAATACTGGTTCAACCGCGTCAAGCAACGCTTCTCGATCTGAACACTGTATCGCTGGACACCATCGATGGGTATCTTTTCCCTGGCCAAGACCATCGCTTTGGATTCGACTTGATTGATGGAAACGGAATCGACAGCCTTGACTCAATCAACATTGGTTTGATGAATTCACTTCACGAAGATTGTTGGATCAACCACATACCGCGATTCAATCAAACCACTGCGGATGTGAATTGCTTTGTCGCACCACCGACGGTGACCAAGACAAAAGACGATCTCAGCATGCGTTGGAGCATCGATGTTGCGTTCCAATTACGTTGGGATGCGATGCATGATTGGAGCAATGGTGCATTCACACCATCGATTCGAGTCATTGATGAAGCCCAAGACGTCGGTCTTGGCGGTACGTACTTGACCGCAGCAAATTGGTCAACGCACACGCGTGTAGAAGTACAAATCGAATCGATTTACGACCGAGTAGCACCGTTTGGAATCCTTGACGATGGTCTTCTATCGCTTCACATTGACGACTTCGCTGATGTTGATGTTCTTGTTGTTCACCATCAAACAGAACACCGTGCCTTGAACCTACCATTCGATACACGAATGCATTACAACGTCTCCTCGTTCGCAGTTGTTCACAATGCGAGCGAGAAATCAGTGGACAGTTCAGGCTTGAGCCGACACCGCTTGGTTATGAATCAAATGACGATTCCCCAAGGAGAAGGAGAATTGAGCATTGAGTTGACTGGCTCCGTGTTTGAGGTTGACAACTCACTCTCCATCGAATTGATTCTTGATTCACAATCGCCTACTGTCTCGCTTGAGCCTGGAACGCTCACAAATTTGGATTCTCTTCAAATCAATGACATACCTGTTCAGATTTCAATTCAAGATGACTTCGGTGTTCCAAGGGAAGGCGTTGAATTGCATTGGTGCTTTGTTCGCGGAGGTATTGTCGTCCCCTCTTCGGAAACCTCAATTTCAATGAATCATGAAGGAACATCTGGCAACGTCGCTTCCTTTTCAACGTCCCTTGACATTGAATCGCAAGGTGTTCAATTCGAAAAGAGCGATCGGCTGAGCGTATGGTTTTCCCATACAGATCGAGCAGGGAATGTTCTTTCAGGACAAGGCACAGAACTCATGCCATTGGACGTCTACATTGTTTGGATGGCCTATGAGCCAACACCGATCTCGGTCGAAGCAACACCGTATCGCCCCGTACTTGGGGAGATTATTTCCATCGAATTTACGCTTGAAAACATTGGTTATCTGAGTGGCTCAACGAAGGCCACCCTTGTTGATAGCGAAGGAGGAATCCTTGGAAATACGACCTTTGATCTGGAGCCAGATCAGCGAGAAAGCGTTGTTTGGAGCGTCGAAGCTTGGACCATCGGCCGTCTTGGTATGGGGATTCAACTCGATGATGATCCTTTGCTCATCCCTGTGCCCTTAAAGGATATCAAGGCCGAAGACCCAGACGCAAAATCCTCGAACTCTGAACTCGGACTGAATGTCCTGCTCGTTCTTCTGGCTGCGGGAGCAGTCATCGCATCAATTCTCATGCGAAAGCAACGAATCAAATCCCTGTACGATGAATACGATGAGTTGGAAGAATGGGACTCACCTCCACCTAGACCGACTGGTTTGGATGATGCTGACCAAGAGGAATAGTCAAGAAGAAGACCAACGAGCGGGACATACGTGCCGGGGTTCCCGAGCGGTCAAAGGGGGTGGACTCAAGATCCTCTGCGTAATGCTTCGCAGGTTCGAATCCTGCCCCCGGCACCATAATTTCACAGATCTTCGAGTTCTTCCTGTGCATCGCTTGTCAACGACTGGAACACCAGACTTTCCGGGAATTCAATAGCGATGAGCGCACGAATAGCATAGGATTCAACAACCTCGCTCGGCGGTTCGGCTATTTTCACTCGACCGTTTGTCAAGGTAATCTTCGCACCCGGTTTCGGAGCATCTGCTCTTGCCGGTAGCCATATGCCGACACTTCCCAAAGAGGGATGCTGAGCGAGGATGAGTTGTTCCTCCGAAGCATCTCCGACGACGCTGGATATGTACAGAGGGCGTTCATCGTTGAGTACGAGGTTGGCATCCTGCCAATCGTTTGAGAAAACCAATTCGATTGCGTCCTCTTGTCGCTTGCTGACTTCCTCAACAACGTCTTCAACCTGCTTTTCTTGGGCATCGGTCTGTTGATGAATTTGGTCAAGAACCTGACGCAACCCGTCGATTTCATTGTCATCGTCTTGGATGGCTCGATGTGCGAGAAGAATAAGCTCACCAAGTTCTTCACTCATCTTTTCTTCGGAGGAAACGCATTCAAGCGCTTCATCGAACAACTCGATTGCAAAGTCTGGACGGTTTAACGCCAGAAAGGATTCTCCGAGCTCGGTCAATGCTTGTGATGCCATTGCAAGGTCTGCATGAACCATTGATTGTGCATGGTTCATTGCCTCTTCTTGTGATGCACCAGCCATGTATTGAGCCATTACCTGAACGATGCGTTGCTTGAGTTTCATCGATGGATTCAGCGTTCCGAGGCCAAGCGATGAAGCCGAGAGCCGGATGGCTTTCTCAAACTTGTTGGTTGATAGGGCGAGAACAGCAAGTCGAGCAAGAATACGTGCTTCAATTAAATCTTCATCGACGTGTGTTGCTTGAAACAGTGCTGTTGAAAGATGGAGATGTGAGCCAACCGCATCGCCTTTCATTCGCTTCATTATTGCAAGTGCCATCTCGGCACGAACAAGAATGCGTGAGTGAAACCGATGGGCTACATCGACGAGTTCACGGTTCAACGGTGCGAGATCGATTCCAGCATTCTCCAAGCAATCCGCAATTAATGCCTGTGTCTCAATGATGATGTCGTCCAGCGATTCCTTCGAAAGTTTCAGTTTCAATTGTGCTACATGTTCTTCCAACAGCATCATCGTTTCACAGCTTGCGCGTAAGGGTGTCAACTTCTTGCGTACGCTCGTTTTGATGTCTTCACCCTTCAGCATTCGCTGAAGTTCATTGAGCAGGTTTACCTTTGATTCACCGCCGGATTGAGCCGTTGCTTTTACTGGCTTTGTTGATGCACTTGCGAGGAGAGAATCAACCATCCAGGTGATTTTGGCTTGTACGTCGTATTCGTTTCTTCGGCTGATGGCATATTGCATTTCTGCGGCGCGAATTCGACGACCAAGTCGCCGTAACTCCGATGCATGTTTCCCTTTTGCCTTGGTTGAGAGACGTTCAAAGAAGGTCGATGGAGGGCACACCTCAGCTGCAAGTTGATGTTCTTCAGTCGCCTTTGCCATCTTGAAATCGTCTGTTATGAGGACAACATGATGGCCGTCTCGCTGCATATCGTGTGCTAGGACCATGAGCGAGAGGTCAACGTCTTGAGGAGATGCTCGCTCACCGATTTTTGATCCAAGCCCTCGTATCTGGTCGTCCGAGACTTCATGGGTTGTCAACAACGGTTTGATGTGGTTCAGCAAATTCGGCTTTTGTTTCCATCGTTGGTAGCGAACGTTTCGAATTTCACCGTGTACGCCTTTTGTGACGTGCATCGTTTTCAGGACCGATTCCAAATCGTTGAGAATGGATGTTGAGGCCATTCCACCCATGTGGATGAAACAATTGGAATCGACAACATAGGTGACCATATGCCTACGAATTCAACGTAAGTCATAGTTGTTGAGCAGAATGCACCGCCAAAACTGCATCGACAAGCGGCGCGATGGTTGCGCTGTTTGGATACGGGGAAACAACGTCTGCAGCGTCACGAACATCGGCAAACGGTGTGCCAACCGAGACCGACCAACCTGACATAGCAAACATCGACAAATCGTTTGGAGCATCACCAACCGACAACAGGTCGGAGGGCTGCATGCCCATTCGTTCCAGAATTAATTCGAGCCCGCTTCCTTTGGAAAGGTGGGGTTCCATCAAATGGATTGCGAAACCGGTTCGAACGACGTCGAGATTTGACCAATCGCTCGCTTCGATCGACTTGGTGATAAGTTCCAGGTTCTCATCTTTGAATAGGCACCATTCACTTTCTCTCCAGGCATTGGTTTGAATCCCATTTGAATCAATTTCAGGGTGCTGGGATTCAAGCCATATTGCAGCATTTTTTGCTTCAACTCCAGAAGCGCGAATGTGAGGTTCATCCCAATCCGGATGCCACAAAACGCCACCGTTCTCGCAACACATTGGCCCGCTCAATCCGATGAAGCGCCACAATCCGTAGGTGATGGCACGAACATTTCCTGTTGCGAGAATAACTGGAATACCCGCATCTTCCAGTCGTCGCAATGCTTCTACTGCATGCATGTCCAATCGCTTGTTTTCGTCGGTGAGCGTACCATCAATGTCGAAGGCGACGACACGTGGACACCACCCCGGTGGAAGCCATTCCATGTCAGAACCAAACGCTCCTGTTTCAAGAAGATTCTCTCGGACTGTTAAATCGAGCCAACATAGTCTTAAAGAAACAGGAATGAAACGACATCGCCATGGGAGAAGACGGGGAAGAGGCGTTTTTCTCGCTTGAGGACGACGATGCTCAAGCCAGCGTCGAAGAAGCGCCATCCAGTACTGCTGCATCGACTGATGTTCTCGATGACGTTGTTGTGCTTGACACAGAAATCATTTCTCAAGCTACTGGCTGTTACACCGTTGAATGGCAACTTATTGGTATGGATTGTCCGGATTGCGCTGGAAAAGCAATGACCGCTCTCAGAAGCCTCCCACAAGTAAGGGCGCCAAATGTTTCAGCGACCCGTGGTGATGTTAAGCTTCAACTTGATTTAGAAAGAGGCTCGCTGGCTCAGGTTTCAAGTGCACTGCGATCACTGGGGCATGCTCCAGATACTGAACATCACCACCTCAAAGGCGTCAAAGCTGAGAGTGTAGCGAAACGGAACAGTACAACACTTCGAGACCTGAAGCGTCTGTTTTGCCTTCAACCTGGAATTCTCGATGCTGAAATCGAAAAAGATGGACGCATTCTTCTCCAAATGGTGAGCAGTGCTGACAAGGAACTGCTCAAGAAACGAGACGAAGCAATCGCTGTCGTCTGTGGTTCTGAACCGGAATATGTTGCGGCGATTTCCAACCGTCTTCGCCCCGATCAAATGCGACTTCTCGGTGCTGCATTTGCAGTACCAATTCTTTTTACTCTCTTTGCGCTGGAAATCTTCGGTATTGAGGGCTGGATTCCCGCACTTATTGCCATTCCAGGAATTCTTGCATCCAGCTATCAAATGTTCAAACAGGCATTGGCCAGCATGATTTCCTTGCAGCTCGGGTTCCAGGTTCTCACAAGCCTCGCAGTCATTGGAGCATGTGGCCTCATGATGTGGGAAGAAGCTCTCATTGTTTCCATCCTTGTTGCCGTGACCGTGCACCTTGAGGGTGATGCATTGATGAAAGCAAGAGAAGCCATGCAAGGTGGACTTGACCGACTTCCAAGAGTGGCTCGTAAAGTACATCGTCACACTCCAAATTTTACGCCAACCAACATTTCGTTCGAATCCTTTTCAATCGCACCTCAGGCGAACCCTTTGAAGCCACTTCATACAAACACAGAGCCACAAAAAATCCCAATCGATTTGCTAAGGAAAGGCGATTTCATTGAAGTGCGAAGCGGTGAATTGGTTCCAGCCGATGGGCGCGTCGTAGAAGGTACTGGGGCGCTCAACAGGGCTCCTTTGACGGGAGAATCTGTGCCGGTTGACATCGAAGAGGGAGAATTTGTACAGGCAGGTCTTGTGCTCTCGAGAGGTCCAGTTGTGCTTGAAGTCGAGGCGGTTGGTGAAAATACGCAACTCTTCGAGTTGATTGAAACGGTCCACACCTATCGAGATGAACCTCCTCGTCTGCAAGCGTCCATCGAACGATTTACCGCAATCTGGGTTCCAATCGTCATTTTTGGGGCACTGTTTGTTTATTGGTTCCTCTTCCCAGAAAACTGGAAAATTGTCTTGTTACTGTGGGTTGTATCATGCCCATGTGCTCTGTTGCTCGCAGCTCCGGTACCGCATGCAGCAGCATTGGCAAACTCAGCACACATGGGGGCGATTGCTCGTGGAGGAGACGTTCTCGAACGTTTGGCAAGAGTCAACCACGTTTTCCTCGATAAGACAGGAACGCTCACTTCAGGAAAGCCAACCGTTGGTAAAGTAGTGATGGCAAAGGGCCGACGACGTGATGCCTCTGTTGCGTTAGCAGCAGGAATTGAAGCCCGTTCCTCCCACCCGTACGCTGAAGCGCTCCGAGAATTTGCAGAAAATGAAAACATCAAACCTTCAGAAGTGAAGAACATCAAAGACGTTAACGCTGGAATTAAGGCGATGAGAAACAAGGAAGAATTGCTCATGTTGCGACCTAATGCACTTTCTGAACATGGAATAACCATCCCTCCAGAATTGCAAAAAGAGGTCGAACTGGCAGAATCATCAGGGCACGGTGCCTCGATTCTGACCAAAGCCGGTCGGTGTGTTGCGCTGTTTACGTTTGTTCACGATGATACGCGCCAAGGTGCAGACGAATTGATTCCTGAACTCCACAAAATGGGAATTCACGTTCAGATTCTTTCGGGTGATCAGCAAGGTGCAGTTGATCGTTTCGCATCCTCCGTTGGCCTTCCGAAGTCAGATGCATTCGGTAATCAATCACCAGAAGACAAAGTCAATGTCGTTCGTAGCCGCTCTGATATTGCTGTGACGATGATGGTTGGCGATGGATTCAACGATGCCGCTGCTCTCGCAGTGGCCGATGTCGGTGTTGCAGTTGGTTCAGGCGAATCGGTGAACATCGAAGCTGCTGATGTCATGATTCCTGGCGATGACCCACGAATGTTGACGGATTTACTGAAATTAGCACGCCGAACCGAGCGGAATTTCCGACAAAACCTCTCCTTTTCCATCCTTGTTACAATCACATTGGTCTATGCGGTTGTCAATGGGTTCTATGATGCCCTCTGGGTCGGCGTATTGGTCCATGAAGTTTCAGTAATTCTTGTAATCCTCAACGGAGCACGATTAGCAGAGGGGACAGGTACCCTAGCGTTGGTCAAAAAGACCTTCTCTGCGATGTGGGAAGCGGTGCTGGTTGCCTTCGATACAGGTCGAAAACAACTCGTTGAAATGCGAGGTTGAACGGATATCTTCAAACCTAAGCAAGGTTGAGTCCCAACCGGTGAGCCGATGAGCAGAGTGAGGACAGACCCGTTGGTTGCAGCATTGACCCACCCAACACGGCAAGGCGCGTACCAAACACTTTCACAACGTGACGAAATGAGCACGGTTCAACTTCAAGAGGCACTCGATGTCGATCGCTACAACCTTTACCACCACCTCAAACGCTTGGTTAAGGTTGGACTTATCGAAAATCATCGCGACGTTGGGCGAGCACGATGGTGGAGGGTCATCAAGCAAGTTCCTCTCCCATCCATGGGTGGCGATGGTGCAGCATCCGGGGCAGCATCCCCACTGGATGCGTTGTCCAAACTGACGCACGTCCATTCGATTGATCTCATCGATTCAAGAGGACAAGTCGGAGCAAAGCAACTTGTCCAGAAACTTGCCCAAGAATACAAAATTCCGTTGGATTTGCCTTGGAACTTTCTTCCTGGAAAACTAATTCTTGTGGGGACAAAGAAAGACAGCGACGAATGAGTAAATTCGCTATTTGGTAGCCGAACAATCCAAAATCAAAGACAGGATGGAACATCATGGACGAAGAATTAACGGTTGAGTCGAGAATTGCTCCACCGTCACTCTCTTGTCCAAAATGCAATGGTTTGCTCCCTTCGGGACTTGGCGAAATTGAATGCGTGTTGTGCGGTGCGCATGTACGAACCGACCACGAACCCACCCGGACAAAGTGGATGAATGAACGCATCTCCTGCCCATCTTGCTCAAAGGTGCTTATCGCTGGTGTCGATCACCGTCCTGCAGAGTTGCGCTGCGGTGGATGCGAAGCCCAGTTCACGCTAACGGCAAAAGTCGTGCGTGTTGAAATTGAATGTCCATCATGTCATCGAGGATTACGAATGATACAACGACCAGGGCAACGTATGATCGATTGTCCCGCTTGTTCAACAACGTTCAAGGTCAGTTTCTGAATTGCTACGGGCAGGTACCGAGAAGCCCGATTGCTCACCAAAGTTCCCTTCCCAAATCGCGCTTTTTGCCATTGTGAACGTCGCGCACCTTATGTAGGAAGAAAGGTCGATAGACACACGGATGGGATGCTATGAGTGCTAGCGATAGCAGGCAAGATGATGCTTTGGACGCTGCCCGAAAGAAGCGTGCAAACGCTGACCGGCTCAGCCTTGCAGCACTCCGAAGTCAGTTCACTTCCGCACCAACTGTATCCACTGACCAAGCACTTCTCACCAGCGCCCGCTTCCGTGAGGAAGAGCGCATGCGAGCAGACATTCGTCGCGAGCGACGTCTTCGCCAACAAGCGATATCCGAACGAGTCGCAGCCATGCAAGATGCCATCGCTAACGACCTTGCGGTTCAACACGAACTTACACTCGATGCTTTGGAAAAAGAGATGCGCTCAGAAATGGAAGTGGAACTTGCTGAGATGGAACGCTCCTCCCTTGCAACTGAAGAGGCGCGCATGCGTGAACAACTTGATCTTCGTTTGAGTCGGGAAATCTCCAATCTTCAAAATCAACTTGAGCACGAACACGATCGTCGTCTTGAGGAACACAAAGACAGCATAAAGAAGTCCATTGAGGTTCAACTCCAAGATGAACATCGGCGGCGACTCGCATTGCAAAAGGAGCGTCTCTCTCTCGAATACAATCAACGCCTTCAGCAAAAGATCCGCCAATTGGAAGACGATATCGAAAAAGAAATGGAATCTCGCTTTGTTGAGATGGAAAACAAGGAAATTGAAACCCTCGAGGAAGGACACAACGCACGACTTGCTGAACGAGAAGAGCAACTCCGTCGTGGAATTCGTACTCGTCTGGAACAACAACTTCGTAATCGTCTACAAAACCGTGAGGCCCGATTGCGGGCGGAGTACGATCGCCGAAGTCTGCGCCTTGAGGAAGACATAGCACAGCAATTGCAGCAGGAACTCGAAGTTCAACTGCGACAGGAAACCGATNATCTTGANGAACGAATGCGAGAGGATGTTGAACTTGCAATCGCCCGACGTCGAGACGAACTACGCGTTGANATCCANAAACAAATCGAGGCNTCTCATTCCGAGCGATTGAGTGAGCGNAAAGGACGACTCAANGAGAAGTACGACATTACATTCTCAAAGGCTGTAGACGACATTTCCAAGGNTCTCAAGACCGAACTNGAGGCAGANCTAGCACGACGTTCAGATGAAGAATTCACATCGTATCGAAACACNCGAGAAGCAGAGATTCANAATCGNCTTGCTNGNTTCCGATTTGAGCGAGAAACCGAACTTCGTGGNCAANTNGAAGAACAATACGAGGCNAAGCGNACGGANTGGGCNGAACGCCTNGAGATTGAATTCCAATCGCGAGAAACAGCAGCACGCAAAGCCATTATGGCNGAGCTAGATGCACAACTTCGCAANGAGCGTCTTACCTTNGAAACCGATCTTGACCTNCTCAAAGATGAGACNGCTCTTGAACTTGAAGTCGATATGGAGGAACGTCTTGCTGCNTTCCGAACTCGNAAGCAAGAAGAAATTGCAGTCCAACTTGAACGCCAACTCGACAAGCGCGAGGANATTATGCGNAACAAAGCACTCATTGATGTTCGAAAGCGGGAGGCTTCNATNCGCGCTGAAATTGAAGCACAACTTGGNCTCAAGCGTGCAGAAGTTCGTGACCGTNTNAACAGNCTNTCAGAGAAAATGGANTCCTTCCGNGANATGGCAGAAACCAAGATGCGAGATTCAATCACATCGCAAATNCAAGGTGAAATTGACAATTCNGAGGCNGAATTGCAAAGCCGAGAGCAAGAGTTTGCANATCTTCAACAAACCGATACACGTGCAGAAAAACGNCAGAAGTGGATGCAATCCATCTCTGGNCAAGCNCCAGCATCAATGCCGATGGGCCAAGACCCATCCACACTCGGCGCCCGTNCTCCNNNCATGAGCGGTATGAGTCGATCCCNTGGNATNCAGGACGCTCANAGCCCGGGATTGGGTGGNATGCGTGCACCNATNGGNGGTGCAAAGCCACTCGGTCAAGCACCCATGCTTCGTCCAGTGAAAGCCCCTATTGGGTCGGCTCAATCGTCNGCAGGTCTACCCAAGCCAATCGAGCGTCANGTTCGAATGCCAATTCAACCACAACCTCCGGTTGTTCAACCCACACAGGAGTTGCCGGCTGAGGAGATTATTGTTCCAGTCGGAGCAGTCGAGGTAAGCATCAANCCNGGAGATGACGGNNAATNCGGAACCAACGATGATGAAGCCATCATTTCCAAGCGGGATCTTGATGAAATCCAAGATGGTATGGAAGAGGTCGTAGCTGATGTTGTTGAGGCAGAGACCGATACCACAACACTNCGACCCGTTCAAGGNACATTNACTCCATTNAANGTCGTCCAAAAGGAAACGACNGAGGAGAAGGANGCTNCAGGAACTGCAATGCTCCGTCCTGTACAGCGATTAACACCNCTCTCNACGAAACAGAAAGAGGCGAAAACAGCGACCATTACNCCGGTTCGCCCNAAGATGATTCCAAAGAAACAGCGTGGNCCACCNCCAANTTCAAGCAAGGGNGAGAAGCCCTCTTCNGATGATTCTTGATTGGACAATCATGCGTCTGTTTGATAATTCAATACAGCCTCGGTNGTACATGCGAACCACGGCTAGCATCGTNTTGTGCTTGCTNNTNACCCATCTNCTTCTTCCGATGGTACCCGTATCTGCGAATCTCATCGATGCTGGGCAAACCGATTCAATNAGCGANAAGGTCGTTGCTTGGGAACAAATGAGNGATGGGAAAATTCTGATGGTNACCGGTAGCGGAATNTTGAGTGTNAACTCCTTTGAAGCNGGTGCACANTCAGAGGTNTGGAGTTTGGATCTNAACATAACGGCGAATTCTGGGACCATCGATGCNGGAGAAAATCTCCTGGCAGTCGCACACAATTCAGGTGTCGTCATCGTTCAGTTGGCCCAACAAATCATAACNCAATACATCAACACAAGCAATCCCGTCGATGCNGTTGATTGGGACAATGACGGAGACACNTGGGTTGGTTACTTTGCTGGACAACGACGAGCAGAAGAGTGGTCGGGCGGNTTCCCNTCNGGTGTCACCACGGACGCACATACCGGCGGAATGAANACGATGCTCATNACACCNACCGGAGATGTGTTGACAGGNGGCTTCGACTCACGTGTAAAAATTACTTCAAACAGTGGAACTTTGNTGCAACANCTCACTGAAATGACTTCTGCAGTCAACGTTCTTGAGATGGATTCNGACGGGCGNCTTCTCGTTGGTACGGCNGGCGGGGAGCTNTATCGTTACAACCTGAGCGATTATTCCTATGATGTCCTCTCAATCTCCTCAAANCCGCAAATCGTCTACTTGAAACAGATGGATTTTGCGACGTACCATGTCGGGACNCAGTCCGGTGAAATCATCGAAGTTGACACGACCACCTTTACCGAAGGCAACATGTACGACACAAGNGGAAAGGTCCTTGGTTCTCTCAAAGGAAACAACGGTGAAATCTACATCGTNTCTGGATTCTCATCCACAACACGCGTNCANCTCTTCGACATCGACAGCGATGGTGATGGNGTAACNGATGCACTTGATGCATTCCCAAGCGACGCNAGCGAAACGAGTGATACNGATGGNGANGGCGTTGGAGACAACACNGATGAATTCCCNAATTCCGTCAACGAATCCGTTGATTCNGACGGTGANGGTGTTGGTGATAACGCAGACATGTTCCCTTCCAACNGNGATCAGACGATTGANTCGGATGGGGACGGCTANGGCGACAACAGCGATGGNATNGACGGCGATGCTTACCCGNTGGATGCCTCGCAATGGTCCGATACCGATCGAGACGGCTACGGCGACAATCCAGCCGGAACCACACCGGATGGATGTCCNAACNTCAATGGATTCTCAACAGAAGATCGTTATGGCTGCCCGGACAGCGATCTGGATGGATTTTCGGATCCAGATGAAAANTGGACNTCGGTCCAAGGTGCGGATGCNTTGCCAACCGATGGGACTCAGTGGGTTGATGGNGATGGAGATGGTTACGGCGACAACGCTCTGGGAACAAATCCAGACAAGTGCCCAACAAAGAATGGNAACTCGACACGAGCATGGCTGCCAGATCCAGAAAANCCGCAACAGAATACTGAGTTGCCATCGCACGGATGNGAAGACAAGGATGGAGACGGTTGGGCTGATGCCTCAGAATCCAATGGAATGGATCTTGTCAAAGGAGAGTACCTTGACATCGACCGCGACGGTGTTGGGGCAAACTCNGATTACAACGATGATGATGCNCGNGTCCAAACCGAGCAAGATCATTGCAATCTTGACTTNACCGACGTTCGNGATGTNTGTCAGGGATGGCGTACNCCTGCCTATGTGCAATACGTTGCTGACCAGATTGCTGGAAATGAAACGCCCATGAGTTTTAGCAGNTGGAACACCACCGATACCACCGAATCGACNTCAAGCGGAGAATGGTATGAAAGCGAGGCCATGACNGANGCATTGGTTTACGGNGGCATCATCTTTGGCGGCTTGACNGCNGTCATCATCNTCGTTGGCATGATTATGTCGCGACGNAAAACGGCTGCAACTTCCAAGCAATACGGAGGAGNAGCACCNACCTCTGCAGCAATGAGCGAAGCTCTCGAAGGAACTGCAGGCTCTTCAGCGACAGGTGGAATTGATTCAGACTCGCTCTGGGNAGACGATGTTCAACCCTTGGACATGCAGGAGAAAGAAGACACGGGNCTCGACNTTGAATCNGATGTAGAACCTNCTGCTTCAGANGNTNTGTTCANNGNTGATGAGTCCATTGAATCGATNGCATCGTTGGGTGAAGAANCTNAACCTGTGCAAGAAGAACCTGCTCNGGAAGCGCCAACNGAGGCTCCACCGTTNCCNGCNTCGGGATTACCTGANGGNTGGACCATGGANCAATGGAAATGGTACGGTCANGAATANCTTGCAAAGTATGGCAAGGANTGATTANCGCCAAACNATGGGAAGACTGGANCGTAATTNTCCNAGCTCATNTCCNGTGTAGATGGGTTTGCCATCTTCTTTGAGNATGTTCATGATGAGCCACAGGACAGCGTTCCATGACTTGTTTTCAGCAAACAACTCAACTTCACCAGCAGTTGCAGCGATGAGCAGTTTTGCTTCATCGGTTGCATCATCAAACATGCCTCGAATGAGTTGCTCAGTTGTCAACAAATAGCCAGATGGGCGCCATTCCATCATGATNTGCACCTCAGACCTNGAATGGAGCCATGTTCAACCGGCTCACCAGGTGATCGACGTTGACATCAGCAACGCGTTTCAGATGTTCACGCAATGTGTCAATCTCTCCTCGCATGCGAGCCATTTTGTGTGCNCGAATGAGATCTTCAAGCAACTCATTTACGCTCTTNTGCCCACTTACTGTGCGCANTGTATTCAATTGTCTNCGAACTTCGTAACTTACACTTACCGAGGTCATTCCTTCTCCAGTCATTTGTGCATCCCAGTGGTTAATGGGTCCCTTCCCTACTTAACCCAACCGCGCGAAGTGACGTGGCTTGTGTTGATTTTTCGACCCTTATCTTCGACCCGAGAGCAGACGAGGATGCTCTTTNACACCGAATTCACGCCGCATCTCNTGAACTCGGTTGTGGAATTCTTTTGCCAGAGTCCAGTATTCNAGGGAACCAGCACCNGCACCACTTGCCCGTGGTTCGTTCAGNAGAACGGTTGGTGCNCCNCTCCAGGGTGCTTCNGCAACNTTNACCAATCTTCGNATGGTTGTGTTGAACACTTTGTTTGGAATCTTTCTCGCCACTTCTGTGCAAACGTGNCGACTAAGTTTTGAACGAGCNTCNACCATNGTCATTGCAACACCAAAAATCTTCAAACTTCGNTTGATNCGCTTCTGAATCATTTTNATCGAATTCATCAACATGCTGAACCCTTCCAANGCGTAGTATTCTGCCTGGACAGGAACCATGACCCAATTNGCTGCACACATCGCATTGATNGAGAGCAGNCCGAGCGATGGAGGTGTATCGATAATGATGTAATCNAATTCGTCGATNATNGGCTCAAGNCCCTCTCGNAAACGNGTTTCGCGACCAATTTTGTGAGAGAGTTCGATCTCTGCNCCTGAGAGATGGATATCGCTNGGCAANAGCCACAAATTNTTGATTTCAAGGTTCTTNGGGGCCTTTTTTCCTTGTCGGAGGATGAAGGCNTTCTGCATTGCATCGCTTAATTCTCGNGGNGNGAGAAGGTATTCCTCCATNANTGGNAANGGTTCACCAGAATCATTTGCNAGNACATCGTAAGCTGTCTTTCGAATGTTCTTTTTCTCAACACCAAANGAGGTTGCACAGTTTCCTTGTGGGTCNAGATCAACAAGCAAAACNTTCGCTGGNGGAACGCCTTGCTTGCGNGAACCTTTGGCCAATGCNGCAGCAAGGTTGACNGCNGTTGTTGTTTTTGCNCAACCNCCTTTCTGNTTNGCAACGGCGATGACCATTTTGTAAGGATTCATTGCCATCTCACCCCGCCTCGTATNCAACCACAGGGCTTACCTGTTTTGAACTTCGGCATGAATTCAATTTCAAATCTCAAGAAATTACGGGTACNGGAACTTCCGAGAGAATCTTTCGAACGATGTGCATTCCGGTAATTCCNCGNATTTTTGCTTCTGGTTTCATGACGATACGATGGCTGATGATTTGCANGGAAATNCCCTTGATGTCGTCGGGAATGACGTAGTTTCGTCCAGCGATTGCNGCTGCAGCACGGCCGGTCTTGAACAGAGACTGCGATGCNCGAGGAGANGCACCGTTGACAACACGGTGATCTTCACGAGTTCGCTGNACAATCTCAACGATGTATGCNAGAATNGCTGGNTCGACGTGTACNGTTTCAAGCGCTTTTTGCATTGCNACGACCTTTTTCGGGGATGTAATNTGTTCNACATCGTGTTGGTCCTTTCCACGCAGTTTTCGCCGNGCGAGAATCGCTTTCTCTTCAGCCCTGTCAGGATANCCCATGCTCATCTTCATGAGGAAACGATCCATTTGTGCTTCNGGAAGCGGGTANGTTCCCTCTTGCTCAATNGGNTTTTGAGTNGCCAAAACNACGAACGGAGCCGGGAGTTTGTGTGTAATACCTTCGATGGTGACCTGCTTTTCTTCCATTGCTTCAAGCAGTGCAGCCTGNGTCTTTGGAGGTGCTCGGTTTATNTCGTCAGCAAGTAAAATATTGGAAAACANNGGACCTGCTCGCAATTTAAATTCTCCAGANTTCTGATCGTACATGTACGTCCCCATAATATCNGAAGGAAGCAAATCGGGAGTNAATTGNACACGCTTGAACTTGCANCCGAGGGCGCGAGCGAAGGTGTTNGCGAGCAAGGTCTTCGCAAGACCGGGGAAATCTTCCAACAGCATGTTTCCATTGGAGAGAATACCNACAGTAACGCGTCGCAAATTTTCGTTCTTTCCAATAATGACTTTGCTTACCTCATTCATCAANCCGTTGGAAATATCTGCAACGGTTCGAATCAGGTCTTGTGTTCGAGCGTCTCCACCCGTGTTTCCTTGTGAGAATCCAGCATCCATGGTCGTTCACCTTCGTAGTAACAAGAGNGAATCGGCATGACATGATACTTGAATGTATGCCGTTCTTACGTCGGANANGCATCAGCCAACGTGGCGTCGTCCCCAGAAGTGGTCATCNTTNCGATGAAGACGAACAATCTCTTCAAGGATTTCTTTTTCCAATTCAGTCAANTCAACCTTTGCAAGACGTGGNACGTGTGATTCGGGNATATCGACATAGAACACATCCAACTCTTCGATGTGTCTTCCCACGGTNGGACCCATCACNGCNACAGCGATTTCCTCGCCTTGTTTTGCTTCTTTGAGTTCCTCACTTGCNCGGGAGCGNAGGCTCNTGACNTGACCAACTGGTGANCCATCGAGNTTCATNANTCGCTGGCCAAGATGGACTCGGCCACCGAGAACACGCATACCAACGATTGCTGGACCTTTGTTGCGGAAGGTGTGGTTTTCAAGATAGAGCAGTTTTCCNGGATAGACNANGTTTTCACGAGCCGCTGAATCCATGGCNTCCTTGGTTTTCTCCTTCCACTCNTCGAATTGTTCGATGATATGGTAGATGATGTCACCTCCAATCCATGCNACACCTGCATCGCCNTGNTTGAGGCTTTCCTTGACCTCGTTGTTGGGNTCAATCGAGAATCCGAGAATGATTTGATTCAGNCGANTGCTGGCAGANTCCGCNGTCATCAANTCCCGCTTGTTGACAGGTCCGACCGTAGCACGACGAATTGGNACCTCGATTTTCTTTAATTCGAAAGCGAGTGCTTCCAAGCCNCCGATTGTNTCNGCTTTGATGACCACACCTTCNTCATCNAGTTCAACNGANACNTGTGTNTCTTTTTTGGCCTCTTCGAATGANTCTTCGCTCGCAAGGCGAATGGTTGACCCAGCAAGCGCTTTTTCCAATCCTTGAGCAATNATTTTCACACCAGCAGCCGCATGAATGGTTTCAACCGATTCCCANCGGTCACCAGCATCACGCATNTCNGACATNCCTTTGGNNTTTTTCAGCCCTTTAATNCGAACATCAAATGGGCCGTCAGCACTGACCACCGTAATGTGNTCACCGATACTGAGCGAGCCACGATGCAGGATAACATCGATGGTTTTCCCCATCCCAACTTCATCCTTCATNTCAAGAATGGTTCCTTCGGCAGGTCCGAGGGTNTCNGTGAGCCGATCTTCAAGGAAACGNTCAGCCAATCCAACGGTNACNGTGAGGAGATCTTGGAGACCTTCGCCTTCTTTCGCCGACATTGGTACAAGNGGGAATGATTTCCTGAAATCTTTGATTTGATCATAACGCTCAAGATTGATTCCATGTTCTGAAACTTGACCGAGTAGTTTCCAGTATCGGTCTTGGAACAGNTCGATAACNTCCTTTCGNTGTTCTTGCAAAGATTCAATGAAGGAGCGATCNCGNTTGCATATCCATCCGTGAATACGGTCAATTTTGTTGCCAGCAATAACGAATGGAGTTTTTGTTTGTTTGAGGATNTTGATGGATTCAATGGTTTGCGGNTGCAATCCTTCCATAATGTCAACAACCAANATCGCAATGTCAGCAAGTGCTCCTCCACGGTTTCGNAGCGAAGCAAATGANTGGTGTCCTGGTGTNTCGATAAAGAGCAGNCCNGGAGATTTGAAAGGGCGTCCACCCATGAGTTTTGCACANGTTTCATTGAGTACTTGAGCNGGNACTTCAGTCGCTCCAATGTGNTGGGTGATTCCGCCAGCTTCTCGGTCCATNACGCTGGCTTGGCGGTCACTTCCAAGCGAACGCACCAAATCGAGNACGCTTGTTTTTCCGTGGTCGACGTGACCGAGAACNGAAACAATNGGNTGACGATTTTCNCCACGAACGACTGGNTCGTCTTCGTTCACATCTGTTTCGTCCATGCGACTGCCTCCCAGGGAGGAAAATAGAGATTCACTCGTAGACCCAAGNGCCCATGGTGTTTTCCCANGTCATGAGACCTTCAGGGAACCAGAGACCAAGTTCAAATTCTGCTGTTTCTGGTGCATCAGAACCATGAATCATATTGAATCCCATNTCCATTCCAAAGTCACCACGGATGGTGCCTGGTTCTGCTTCACGGCCATTGGTTGAACCAATGAGTTTNCGAGCAACGGANATNGCATCACGNCCTTCCCANGCCATACAGACAACAGGNCCGGAGGTAACGAACTTGATCAANCCGGGGAAAAACGGGCGNTCCTTGTGAACATCGTAGTGCTTTCGNGCAATTTCTTCACTCGGTACCATCGATTTNAGNCCGACCAACTTGAGNCCTTTTCGNTCAAATCGACCGATGATTTCTCCAACAAGTCCTCGTTGTACTCCGTCTGGCTTGACCATAATGTAGGTTGTTTCCATCTTCTTCACCGTCCTTGNCTATNAAGAGGCCCTTTATGAGTTCACCGAATNGAATCANCGGATTCCGCCACGGACATAGTGACGTGTCCACTTGACCTTTCTGGAGTTTCGGGACANCTTGACCATGTTCTTGCGAGCCTTGCTGTTCTTGAACCANAGAATGCTACCGTCNTTGCGGACGAACATGGTTCCAGTACCNGGCTCGATTTCCTCTCCGGAGAATGAACAAACTCTTCGTTCTGGCATNATAATCACCGTGCGTTGAGCTTGCGGGCTTCACGACCCGTATCTTTGAGCATGAGGATGTCACCCATTCGGACAGGACCAACAACGTTGCGTGTAATGATACGCCCTACGTCTCGTGGGTTTGGAGCATCGTTGACTCGAACCTTGACCTGTGTTGCTTCACCGGTCATTCCAGTTCGACCGACGATCTCAACAACTTCAGCAGGCCAGCCACTTACTGTTTCGTCACTCATCTTTCGTCACCTGGTCAGTTGTTGATGGCTTTGATTGCCTCGAGAACGCTGTTGAATGCCTCTGTGTTTGCTTTGGAAATTTCCATCATTGCAATGGAAGCGGTTCTGACACCGGTGGGGAGTCCAGTTTCCTTTGCGAGGAATTCTTGGCTTGGGACATATCCGTATGGGATTCCTTTTTCTTCACAAATCAATGGAATGTGAGCCAAAAGTTCTGGTGGGTTAACATCTTCTGCAAGAATAACGAATTGTGCAGTTCCGCGTTCAGCGGACTTGGTAACTTCGTTGCTTCCTTTCTTTATTCGCCCGCCTTGGTTGGCTCGAATGAGCTCATAAATACTGTCGGCAAGGTCGCTTGGGGTTTCAAATCGTACGTGTACACTCATTGGAATCATCCTCGTGTTGTAGTTTGTCCGCCCACACTCGACCATATAAAGGCAATGCTACGCCTTATGCCGTAATTCCGGTCAGTTTCCGAGTAGTTGGTTCACTCCTCGAGCCAAAGCTTGTCCAGCATCGATGACGGATCGAGGATTCGATAGGCTTCCTGTCGCATGAACACCGTCAACAGATTGGGTTAATCTGCGAATCGCTCCACCCGTGAAGAGACCGTGAGAACATGCCGCATGGACTTCGACAGCTCCTTGCGAGCGGAGAGCGTCGGCGGCCCTACAAATCGTCCCGCCTGTGGCAATCATATCGTCCACAATAGCGACGATTTTTCCTTCCACGTCCAGATCTTTGGCCTTGTGGACAATTGTGTGAGCATCGATTCGGGTTTTCTCGAGGTACGAAAATTCGCAACCGATAAGATTCGCTACTTGACTCGCCCGATCAATGGCCCCTTTGTCAGGCGAGAGAATGAAATCTGGATTTATCTGTTGCTGAAGATGGGCTGCTACTTCTGGCATGGCCGAGGTAAATGCGACTGGAATGGACAGATTTTCAAGAACCTTGGGTGCATGTAAATCGAGGACTGTAAGCCCATCGCACTGGGATGCGAGCATGTCAGCAATGGCTCGAGCGGAGATGACCTCACCAGGCTCGAAACGCTTGTCTTGCCGAGAATATCCAAAATATGGCACCGCAAGGTAGACTCCGGGACCAATATCTTCCATTTGTTGCGGTTCTATCCCACGAAGGTTTTCCAATGACCCTTTTCGAACATCGGATACGGCTTTGAGAATAAGCATCGTTTCGACGATACCTGCGTCTGGGAATGTATTCGAAACAACGACAACCGGTTCCGAGCGAATTGCCTCAATTCCATCTTCGGGAATCCGAATGTACCCNTCGGAATCAGGAAATCGTCGAGCTTCAAGTNTGACATGGCCCCAGTCAAGNGCNTGCGCAAGTTGGTCTGCTACTTGCTGAGCATTGCTTCCCGAGACCACGACCATTGGCTTCCCTCAGGTCGTCCTGAGCGCCGCCCGTTCATCTTCTTTGCGAGTCTATCAACACCGTATTGAGAAACCAGTGGTGCGCGAGGCAGGACTTGAACCTGCGACCTCCCGGTTATCAGCCGGGTGCTCTAACCGACTAAGCCACCCGCGCAAGGGCAAGCCTCCGACTTGCAACCTTGTCATAAGAATGACGGTTGTTTGAAAATTACTCTTCATCGAAATTTGGATCGTTAATTGCAATGTAAGAAGGCAACTGCAAGACNCGATCAAAGGTTCGTGAAAGAACAATTTCGTCAAGGCGCTCACGGGTTCGTGAGAACGCCGTTAGTGGAATTCGAATGTTTTCCTCAATTCCGTATTGCTTTTGAGCATGAAGTCGAGTTCGAACAATGAATCCTTTGTAGGTTCGCTTGACTTTCACCATGTCTGTGATAACGCCAACTTCTCGACCTTGGTTGTCAAGAACAGCACGGTCCAACATTTCGTCAGGTGCGTACAGCTTCTCGTCGATTCGGATTGTGTTTCGCCACCTTCGTTGTAGTTCTCGCATCGACTTGGATAGTTTCACTGTTCCATCCGTCTGGATACTGTGGACCAATTCCTTTGGTAGCGGTGCTAGTTCTGCAGGCTTCCTCATGTATTCGTCAGCAACATCTGACTCAACTTGGATCCGCATCGATTGGACGCGAGCCTCGTTTGGGTGATGTCGTTCACCTACAATCGTTCCTACTTTTTTGTCGTTCACATAGACATCCCGGTGTACTAATTCCTGGATGTTGTATTCTTTGTCTGCCATTTTTTCCCATCTCCTCGGGTCATGCCCGGTTAGGAGGTGTTCAACCGATGAATCATATATACTCTTCGTAAGTAAAAATTAACTTTTCAATTGACTTTTGTTTATTTTTGAGTTAAAATTGTATTGGGAATTACAATTATTTTCAAAAATGAATGTCGTATAATTTTCAAATTCTACTGTATTTCATTTCTGCAGAAACCCACTCTTCAATTGGAATCGAATTGGCAATGGATTGTTCAGGCCTTGATCGTAAAGATTACAAAATTAGTGAAAATTAGACGATTCTCAATTGGAATTCACATTTTTTCCGAACGACTTTCATCATAAATTTACTGAACACATCTGCTAGAATAAGGCCGGAGGGCTATGTTCAAAGGAGTTCTTTGACACCGCCTATACATGGCGGATAATCCTNTCGCTATCTTGCACCGTCTTCGTGATGCGAGCGGGCCGAAAGAGACCGTNGGACTAAGCGACCATGTCATTGAGGATTTTTGCAATTCTGATGCAGATCTGGTCAAGGCCATACATGAAGCTGAACAAGTCCATCGTGCCCTGATGGAAGAGTTTGGCCAAGACGTCATGTCCCTTCCTGAACCTGAATTGATCAAACACTTGCAATCCGACTACGTCAACTTCTATTCGGCAGCCACCGTCAATCCTTACATCCCAATCGCCGGCAGGGGCCCTTGGCTTGTTACCGTTTGCGGGGCTGTCCTTCACGATAACGGAGGCTATGGAATGCTAGGAAGTGGACACGGTCCATCATCGGTCATCGATGCGATGAGTGAAAACTGGGTCATGGCAAACGTCATGACAGCATCGTTTTCTCAGAAACGTCTTGGAAATCGCCTTCGAAAGGAGCTCGGACACACACGAGAATCCTGTCCCTTTGATCGATTCATTTGCATGAACAGCGGTTCGGAATCGGTAACCGTCGGTCTCCGTATTGCAGATGTGAACGCCAAACACATGACTGACCCCGGTGGTCGTCACGAAGGGAAACCAACGAAACTCCTTGCAGTTGAACGTGCATTCCATGGACGAACTGGCCGACCTGCACAGATTTCTCATTCATGCATGGACGGGTACAAGAGAAACCTCGCAAGCTTCCGTGACATGGATAACCTGCTTCTTGTCCCCGCAAATGACATCGAAGCATTGCAGGCGATGTTCCAACGAGCCGACGATGAAGGATTCTTCATTGAGATGATGGCGCTGGAACCAGTTCAGGGTGAAGGAAGCCCCGGCCGTTGTGTCGATCGAGCATTCTACGACGAAGCTAGACGTCTAACTCTTGAACACGGTTCGATGCTCATGGTCGATTCCGTTCAAGCAGGACTTCGTGGACAAGGCTGCTTATCCGTCGTCGACTATGAAGGATTTGAGGATGCAGAAGCACCTGACCTTGAAGCCTGGTCAAAAGCATTGAATGCAGGGCAGTACCCATTGTCGGTCCTCGGAATGAACAAGCGTGCGAGCGATCTCTACGTCGTTGGTATCTACGGCAACACGATGACAACCAACCCACGAGCCTTGGAAACAGCCATCGCAGTATTGGATAACATAACGCCAGAACTGAGAGATAACATCCGTGACCGAGGAAAGGAAATGGTTGAGAAACTGAAGATTCTCCAAGCCAAGTATCCTGAGCAAATTCTCGAAGTTCAAGGCACTGGCTTGCTTGTATGTGCAGAATTGAACCCCGAAACGTTGCAAGTCGTCGGTTTCGACAAGGTCGAAGTCTGGTGCCGAAAGCATGGTCTTGGCGTCATACACGGTGGTGTGAACGCATTACGCTACACGCCGAACTTTGCGATCACATCCAAGGAGATTGATCTTGTTGTCGACATCACCGAAAGAGCCATTGAAGCTTTCATAGCGTGAGAAGAATGGTTCGTGTGAGCGTCCATCCCATCGATGGTTCCATCGCTCAATCATTTATCGAACGATTGCTTATGTTCGACGTGACAGTTTGTCTTCGCAGGGAAGATACTCAACGAATCCAAGAACGGTATGCGACGTTGCTGGAGGCTGGGATAGCAAACGTTGAATCTTCACAGAGAGCTGAAATGAATTTCGTTTTCTTTGCAGAAGAGAACACCATCACAATCAATGACTCATCCACCGTTGTCCTTCATGATGTCCTTCCATCCGGGCAAAACAACGGAATGGTGAATGCTGGACTTGATTCAATATGGAGCCAAATTGAAACAACGAATGAGAACATTGGTTCCCATTTCTGGGTCGCTGAATCCGATGTTGTTGATGCCCTTGTTCGCATTGCACTCCATCAGCCAGCACTACCAACACGCATCGACATCGCCGGGCGCCGTCGGTGGTCAACGCAACAGAGTCACCATGAGTTGCAAATGCTTTACGGCAGGACTCGAGCGGGTACAACTGGGAAATTTACCGCATCACTTCTTGATCAACCCGCTTCACCAGAGATATCGGTCGTTCCAATCCGCTCTGAAGAACAAACGCCGAGGCCATCACTCGGACCCCTGCACGATGTACTCATCGAATGCGACGGGCATGGTTGGCAACCAACCAGTCCATTACGCACTGCAATGATGGTTTACCTCGCTGGAAAACTCAACGATTGAAGATGTCGCTTCCAATCAAGGGAAGCANGACACTTGCATCACCNTCAACGCACACGTTCGGCGCTTCTGGACGCATCTTACCCCAGCTAATGGCTTCTCGTAATCGAGCGCCAGAGAGGCTTCCATCGTGCTCTGGAGCCGTGGTAATGTAAACAGCAGCATCGAGACCACCTCGGTATTGATTCCACCAGATGACGTGATGTTTCGATATCCCACCTCCAACCATCAGTGCGTTTGAGGTCGCAACATCCCAAGTCAGATCGGACATGACTTGTTCATCAGCCAGTGTGTCGAGGTGGAAATCTCGATGCTTTTGTCGAAACATAAACAATTGAGCACCAATTGAACCATCTGTGATTCCTGGAATGCAGACTGGGACTTGATTCTTCCAAGCCCAATGGATGAGAGAGTTTGGTTTGCCAATTCGCTTCCCAAGTTCCCAGACAAGGTGAATCGAACCGAACCCAATCCAAGCATCTGCCCCGGTTTTTCCCGTTTCTTTGAGTCGGTCGTTGTAGATGTCCTCAAGCGCAGGCATGACCACCGCTTCGATGATTTCACCGTAAGATGCGTTTGGAACAATCACGTTTCCTAATCGCATCAATTCATGTTCTCCCAATTCGATATCATCGAGCTCAAACGCCCCGTGGTAGTAGTCTTTGTAGGACCGAGCGATGTCATGGTCGAGCGTTCCGCATGTGGTTGAGATTACATTAAACATCTTGGTTTTGATTGCTTCAATAAAGAATGAGCGAGTACCTGTAGCACACAGACAGGCTGGGAACGACAGCCAGTTGCACACCTGGCCAGCATCGCCTTCTACAGCGTCGACTTCGTCTCGCATCTGCACCAGAATATCGCGTGCAGCAGCAAGTTTAGTTGCCGTAAAGCCACCTGCTTGGGCCATTTGGTCGAGCAACGATGCCGTGGTGGTAACTTCATTGAATGCATAATCCTTGACGGGGGCGTCGAAGTCATTCGGGTCAATGGCCATGCTCCTTCGCCATCGTTTCCCTTCATCAACCTTTCATGGGGATTGGGATCTCGAGGTGCTCCAATAATCGCTCAACTGAACGTAAGGTTCCTTGGACTGATGGATGCATTGTATGGTCGCCAATGCAATAAATTCCATCTTGAATCAACGGCTGACGTTCTCGGCCGGTCGCTGTTGTCCCACCAGAGGGAAGGGCATAATCGACGTAAGTCGTGCCTATGAAAGACCAATCTTTGGCATCATTGCCAAACCAATTGATAAGTTCTGTTCGAATCTTCTTCTGCTCGCTCTTGTGCTCGTGGAGGCGAGAATCTTCACCAATGACTGTNGCAACAACNAGGTGCGAATCCNAACCATGGAGAANTGTAGGAACATGGACGTGGAGGATTTTGTGATTCCCTTCGCCGTACTCTGTGTTCAGCAGCAAGCGTGCTCGCTTGAGCGGAGGATTTTTGCAGGCAAAAACATAGGTTGCAGTTTCCTTTCGACGAGGTGTATCCGTTGCNCCAAGTAGGTTTTGCGTAACGTTTTGAGGTGTTGCAAGAATGACGATGTCTGCTTTGATCGACTCTCCACTCTCGAGCAAGACCGCATCGCTGGATACAGATGTGACCGTTGTNTTGAATTTGATTTCGGTTGATTTGAGATTTTGAAGAATCTGATTTGGTACGGCTTCGATCCCTTGTTTGGGCATNGTCATACTGCCATGCGACATGGCCGAGAATGTGAAAGAGGCAAAGGCTGAACGCTCCATTCGATTTTGGTCAAGTGTTATGCCTGCAAACAGGGGTTGCAAAAATGAGGTTTGGAAGGCCTTACTGAATCGCATCGCATCGAAATACGTGTCAAGTGGAAGAGAGGGTCGGTCCATTGCCGCTTCAAGNTCGCTTTTTTTAGTCCTCAATCGCCATCGCAGCATGCGGAGCGCATTCCAAATGCCAGCAGAAAAAACCGTTGGAATCAACGTTGATGGTGCTCGTAATGGATCGCCAATGGTCTGTATGTTGCCTGTTGATGGAGAAATTAAATCGGTTGCAGCATCCATTGNCTTAAGATCGAGTGCCTCCAAATCGAGCCATCTTCGGAGTGATGGATAGGCTGTGTGGAGGACGTGGAATCCTACATCCACGTTGTGTCCTCCTATCGTNGTGCANTTCATTCGTCCCCCTGCTTTGCCTGAGGCTTCGATGAGTGTGCAATCATAGCCGTGTTGTTCGAGGGCCCATGCGGCAGCGCAACCTGCCAATCCCGCACCGACAATAACGGCTTTCATGGTCTCCCTCAAACCAACACGTTCGCCATACCACCATCAAGGTGTAGGACTTGTCCGGTCAAGTTGTCAGGCGCATCGGTAAGAAGCCAGAACATTGCAGAGGCGGCCTCTTCCTTCAAATTAATCCGTTGTGTCGGTATCTTCTGCGATGCAGCGTCTCGCATTGCATCACTGGCAAGAATCTTTGACGCCATTTTGGTATCGGTCAAGCCAGGAGCCACTGCATTGATTCGAAGCCCTCGGCGGGCGTAGGTTGCGGCGGCAGANCGAACCATCGCTTCTATGCCGCCTTTTGCAGCAGCGATTGCCTCGTGATTGACCAATCCGAGCGATCCTGCCACACTGGACGTGAACACCATTCGTCCCTGTCCTTGTCGAAGCATGGCCTTACCGCCAATAGACAAGGTGAGGAATGCAGAGGTCAGGTTGGTAGTGATGACGTCTTCAAATGCCTCCTGATTGAGGGCATGAGGTGGGCGAATGACAATTGAACCCACACAATGCAGAATCCCGTTGATGTCACCGTTTTCTTTCGCAGCTGCAACGCATTGTNTGATGTCATCTTCCTTTGTTGCGTCCCCGATGGTTGTGCTGAGACCCTGCGATTGCAACCGATTCGCATCCTCTTCGTTGCGAACCAGTGCGTGGATGTGATGTCCTGCGTCTGATAAACGGTCGATAACATCGGTCGCTATGTCACTGTTTCCGCCAATAATGAGGTAGTTCATACCANGAAANAACAGCACCNCCTTTTGAATCGCAGTTTTCTTCCACAGGCAAACAGCCTTTGAAAACAAACGACTGTCAGGGCACAGCATGATCGATGATGGATGGTTGCAATCGATTCAGTCCGTTCACGTTCTCGGTGCCGGATTGCGAAGTGACCGGCCTGCGCACCAAGCTTTTCACGANGCCGGGCATTTGGGGTATCGAATGGTTCCTGTCCACCCAAAGGATGCAGGGAATACCATCCTCGGACGACCGATTCGCAGCGATCCATGGCAAAGCCTCAAACCTGAATTATTTGTTTTGTTTCTTTCACCCGACCGTGTCCTTGCAGCGCTGCGACAATGGTTGCTTGAGGGCAGAGCCATACCCTTTGTTTGGCTTCAACCGGGTGCAGAACGGGATGATGTCCTTGAATTCCTGAAGGCTGCAGACATCCCTTACAGCCACGGTCGCTGTTGGGTCGTTACAGTAACCGAAGCAAATCTGACTTGCCAAACACCATTGGATACCATTCCTTGGTTTTTGCAAACCATGGCCCAAGATGGAAGCGAATGCTCCATCTGGCGAGCGTTTGAATCTGGTTCCCAGCATTCACTCGACGAGCCACTCGAGTGGGTTGGTGACCTGTATGATCTACGCGATTCTGATGAAACGATTCCACGATACATCCGCTCACTACGTCAAGAAAACGAAACGCTNGAAGCAGCNGCATACCGCCTCTCAAACTAGTCACAGGGTTTGCTCGAGCTCAAAAATACGGTCACGTAAACGAGCCGCTTCTTCGAAATCGAGTTGCTTTGCAGCCTCTTTCATGGCTGCTTTCAATTCCTTCAACAAGTCCATNCGTTGTTCGGNGGTAAGGTTGGATTTGACATCANCAGGCTCGTCATAAGTCAATTGAATATTTGAATTTTCAATTGGAGTTTTTCTTTCGGATTGTGCCCAGGCCCCTGCTCCAAGATTGAACTTCGAAGCCCAATCGCCATCTTTTCGACCTCCTTTCTTTGCAACAAGCCGGCGTTTACCGTCTTTCGCAGTGGCAGTGCCAGAGATCAGTTCATCGGTCTCAGCTCCCATCTGCGGCAAGGCTTTGATGATGGTTCTTGGAACGATACCGTTGGCCTTGTTGTGAGCATCTTGGCGTTTTCTACGTTCCAGTGTTTGTCGTATACTGGCTTCCATCGCAGGGCTCATGCCATCGGCATACAGCAAGACCCTACCGTTTTCGTTTCGAGCAGCGCGACCAATCGTCTGTAGCAGTGACCGCTCGTTTCGTAAGAAACCTTGCCGATCAGCATCAAAGATAGCCACAAGACTCACTTCCGGAATGTCCAATCCTTCTCGAAGCAGGTTGATTCCTACCACGACATCGATGTGGCCGATACGGAGGGCATTGAGGATTTCAGTTCGCTCGATTGTATCGATCTCGGAGTGGAGATGATGCGAGCGAACCCCCATCCGATTGAGGTATTCAGCGACTTCTTCGGCGAACTTGATGGTGAGTACCGTGACAAGACAGCGCTCGCCTTTTTCAATCCGCAGATTGATTTCCGAGAGAAGGTCAGCGACTTGTCCCTCTGTAGGACGAACTTCGATGTTAGGGTCGAGAAGGCCCGTCGGTCGCAACTCCATCTTAGCGATTCCCCGAATGGACTGCAAGAGTTCGTACATGGTCTCCGAATCCGGGTGTTTTTTCTTCTTCTCACCGGGGCGGGCGCCCCCTGCAGAAGCAACGTGTTCCAATCCAAGTGGAACCTTTTGTTTCGTTATCTCACAAAGGTGACGCAATTCACGTTCACCCGGTGTTGCAGAAACATAGACCATTTGGGGAACCAAGTGCTGGAACTCTGGCATCTTCAACGGGCGGTTATCCGCTGCAGTTGGCAATCGGAATCCATGCTCAATGAGGCTATCTTTACGGGATTTATCACCAAAGTACATGCCGCCAACCTGAGGCAATGTAACGTGTGACTCGTCCATGATGACGAGGAATTTTTGTGGATCTCCGTGAAATTGTCGAGCGCACGCAGCAAAGAAATCCAGCAAACAGTAAGGACGCTCTCCGGGTTGTCTTCCGTCAAAGTGCAATGAATAGTTCTCAATCGCTTGGCAGTGCCCAATCTCCCGTAGCATCTCAAGATCGTATTGTGTCCGTTGCTCGAGTCGATGACGCTCGATGAATTTGTTCTGCATATCGAATTCCGTGAGGCGAAGTTGGAGTTCGTCTTCGATGCTCTCAAGGGCTTGCTCAAACCGCTCCTGACTGGTCATAAAGAACTCCTTTGGATGAATCCAAGCCTCATCAAGGTCATCCAGAACTTCCCATGAAACAGGGTCACAGACCTGTACATGGGTTACTCCGTCGAGATCAAATCGAATCCGCAACGGATCATCTCGAGAAGGCATCCATACATCGAGTACCTCTCCGCGTAGTCTGCATTCACCTCTGGATAAATCCGTGGTTGTTCGGGTGTATTGAAGAGCAACCAACTCTCGAACAAGATCCTGTGGGTCGATTTCTTGCCCCCTGTGGACACGAGCGTGATGTTCAAGGAAGGTTTCTGGTGGGTTGAGACCGTAGATGCAAGAGACGGATGAAACAATGACACAATCAGGTCGACTGACGAGGCTTGCAACGGCTGCAAACCGCTCTTGTTCGATTCGTTCGTTGATCGACATCTCCTTGTCAATGTACAAATCACGCTTGGCGAGGTATGCCTCGGGTTGATAATAATCATAATGCGAAACGAAGTACTCAACGGCGTTTTCAGGAAAATAGCCAGCAACTTCGTGATACAACTGCCGTGCAAGCGTTTTGTTGTGACTGAGAATCAACGTTGGAATGTTGAGTCGTTCGATCATGTTGGCCATAGCGAAGGTCTTACCGCTCCCTGTAACGCCGAGCAAGATGCATCGTTCTTGACCGTTCTCAAGCTGCTTCACCAGTTCTTCAATAGCATCGGGTTGGTCACCGGAAGGCTCGAATTCGCTGTGTAGTCGGAAGCGTTTGACCGATGGGTGCAAATGTTCCAGTGCAGCGCCTTCAAGAGCCTTTGAGAGGTCAAACGGATCGCGTTCAACCAAGTCCACCTGTTCAAGAACCTGGTCAGCGACGTGCTCAAAGGCGCCATCGTCATCCCAAGCCTCGGTCATGGTTGACCTTCGCGCCAACCCTTCATGAATATGCGTCTAAGGCAAATAGAGTCCGCCATTGGCGTGCAGAACAGCTCCTGTGATGTATGCAGCATCATCGCCCACGAGAAACGATACGATGGATGCCATGTCATCGCCCGTACCGATTCGCTTGAGGGGGACCTCTTCGATGCGTTGTGCACGCTTGGAATCCGAATCACCCGCAAGAATGTCCGTATCAACATAGCCAGGAGCAAGCACGTTGACACGCTTACCTTCTGGACCAACTGCGAGTGCCAATGACCGAGCCCAGGTGCTCAGAGCAGCCTTGGAGGCAGCATAATCAGCACCGTGAGGTGAGCCGCGTGTCGCCAACTGGGAACCAACAACAACCATTCTTGCATTTGTTGCAAGATGAGGTTGCACGACTTTCCAGACGTTAACAGCACCCTCAAAATTGGCCTTCATGGTGCGACGCAGGTCGTCGAGTTCCATCTCGGCTGCCGGAACACGATCATAGCGTCCATGATTGAGAACCAAGACGTCGATTTTTCGGTTCATCCAAGCATGAATACCGAGAAGCCCCACTTCACCCTCATCTGAGCAATCGACCTTGACGGCCAGAGCATCAGCACCGGACACTCGAATCTCGTCAACAACCATCTCTGCTGGCTTGGATGACGTATTGTATGTGAGAAGCACATCATAGCCATCTCGGGCAAGCCGATGACTAATGGCTGCACCAATGCCTCGACCACCTCCGGTGACGAGTGCAACAGGTCGAGAGGTCATGTCTTGCCCACTTCGATGGTGTTCATCAATTCATTGCAAGAATTGAGCGAGTTGTGGAGGCTGCCAACCATCCGGTTTGAGCACCTTACCGTCCTCTCTTCGGATGACTTTTCCATCGACAAGCTTGGCCATGTTGCTGCGATGAACTTCGTTGAAAGCATCGTCGTAGATGTTTTGCATGCCATGGTTAATGATCGTTCCAGCGAGAATGTAACCAATGTCGGCGAGTGCATCGAGAACTTCGACCAAATCACCCGCACGGGCTGCTTCAGCATACTCTTGAACTTCTTCTGTTAGAAGNTTGATCCGCAACTCAATCAATTCGTCCGGACCAAGATCCGGCGCATCGAGNTTTGGAATTTCAAAGGCTTCATTAAATTCAAGCAAGGACTTGACAATCGGGTTCATGAAACGAATACAGCCAAGTGGGTTCTTCTAACTTCCACAAGCGTTGTCTAGTCAAAAACTCGGTTCTTTTCAACGTATTGACGAAATCCAGTACGTGCGATTAAGACAACACCAAACACGATGGCGGATACGAGTGCGATCATCGAACCACTGCCCGTTTCCATTTCCGAGGAGAGGTACAATCCAATGATGACAGATGCCATACCAAACACTTGTGTGAGAATCATGCAGCCTCTAAAACTTCGACCAACGAGTTGTGCAGTTGCAGCAGGCGTGACCAGTAAAGCAGTCACAAGAAGGGTTCCAATCACCTGAACCATTGAAACAACAATTGCTGCAACAGCAGCACTGAACCAGAGGCCAATCCATCGCGTTGGAATGCCTTGAACTCGGGCTGAAACGGCGTCAATGGTCGTTGCGAGTAAAGCATCATGAAGGAAAAACAGGGAGATAAGGCTCAGGATTGAGATNTACAGAATTAAATCGAGATCATCGTAATCGATAAGCAGCAAATTTCCGAACAAATATCCTTCGATATCAGAAGTAATCCCCCCTCCCCATATGCGAAGAACGACNAGACCGAGNGCAAGCATTCCAGTCAAGAAGATCGCTATGGATGCATCACCCGTGAGTAAATCNCGTTCCTGCAATTCGTGAATAATGATTGCCGCCGTGAGGCTNAAAACGAGCGCATACCACAACGGAGCTGTTGCACCAAGAACGATGCCTACAGCGACACCACCGAAGGAGACGTGTGCGAGACCATCGCCCATCAGTGCGAGATTCTTCATCANCAAAAAGGACCCATAAAANCCNGCAACAATTGTGGTTAGAATGGCTGCAACCAATGCTCGCTGAAACATTTCCAGTTCAAAGAAAGCTGGAAACGTCTCGCCNGGCATAAGCGGAGCAATGGACTCGAGAGCAGGCGCTATGATTTCGATAAGACGCTCACTTAATTGCATCATTCTTCCTCCTGATTCGCATGCTTGTGGACGTGCTCNAGGCCAACCAACCCAGCGAGTCCACTCAAATCTGGGATTTCACTCGTTTTCCCATCGAATTGGATTTTCCCATCGAGGTAGATCACCCGATGGGCTGACTGTCGAATTGCGGTAAGGTCATGCGAAACCATGAGCAATGTTTTGTTTTCATTGTGACAGAGGTCATCGAGAAGCTTCAGAATACCATTACGGGAACTTCGATCAACGTTGACAAGAGGTTCATCGAATATGAGCAATTCTGCATTCGAAGCAAGTGCCCTGCCAATCACTGCACGTTGGCGCTGTCCACCGGATAAGCGCGCAATGTCCATGTCGGCAAGG